>NZ_VJNT01000001.1:0-129728 GCF_008633895.1 Campylobacter sp. LR264d | reverse complement strand
GACTTATCCAACGAATTCGAGTTGCTTAGCGAATTTGTGTAAGCAGTAAGAGCTGCTACATTCGTGTTTATTCTAAAACTCATCTTAAATCCTTTCAAAAAATTGCTTAACAAGACAAAAGCAATAAATGTGCCAACTTTTTAAAATAACTTTAAAAGTGCTTTTTTATGGGATTTAAAAATACTTAATGCTAAAATTTAAAGATGATTTAAATTGTAATTTTGAAAAATTTATAATCTAATATGAGAAAAAATTACCCTTTTTTCAATTACACCAAATAAAAGGGCATTTAATATAAAAATAATGCCTACAAAGATAAAGGCTACATGAGGGGCAAAACTAGCTACTAAAGCACCATTTACAAAGGACCCACTAAAATTTCCTAAGAATTGAGCACTTTGATTAAAGCCTAAAATAATATTTAAATTCTTAGTATTAATGCCCTTTTTAAAGAGTGCGTTAACGCAAGGCATAAGCCCACCAAGTCCCATTCCAAGTATAAAGCGATATAAGATTAACATATAAATATTACTTGATATTGCTTGTAAAAAATATGTTAAACCACAAAAAATTAAGGCTACAAATATAACCTTGCTAGGTCCAACCTTATCTGCTAAACGAGCTATAAATGGAGTAAAGATTAAATTACTAATCCCAGCTACTGCTACTACAAGCCCTGAATAAAAGGCTATGTATGTACCATTATAAATTTCATCCACAAATAAAGTAATCATAGGCATTATGCCAAAGGTGCCTACTTGTATAAAAAAGGTAACTATAAATAAAACTATGATTAAACTTAAATTTTTTTCGTTTTTTTCTAAGCTTTGGGCTTTTTTGTGAATAATCTTTTTATTTTTATTTTTATTTTCCTTTATAAAAAATAAGATAGTTAAAAAAGAACAAGCTATTAAAGATGATATAAAATAAAAAACGCCCTTTATATTTAAAATTTCAGCCACTATCCCACCAAATAAAGGTCCTAATAAACTTCCACTAATTGAAGCAGTAGAAAGTGCCCCAAGCGTTGCAGTTACCTTTCTTTTTGGAGCAATCATAGCTATAAAAACAATAGCAGCTGAATTAAAGCCTGAAAAAATTCCCGTAAATGCCCTAACCAAAACTACTTCTAAGGCAGTATCTAAAAAGGTTAGACAAAGGGTTAAAACAGACATTCCAAGACTTGCCCTTAAAAGCATTTTTTTATAACCAAATTTAGCCCCAACCCATGCCCAAATAGGAGAAAAAATAGCCATAAATAAAGGCGTTATACCAAAGGCAAGACCAGAATAAAAGGCAATATCAGCACTATTTGTATAGCCTAAATTTTTCATATATAAGGGTAAAATCGGTGCCATTTGACTTAAACCCATACTTGTAGTAAAAATTCCAAACCAACACACAAAAACCGTTTTTTTAAAATCACTCATAAAGAAATTATAAAAATATTAATTTAATAAAATGTTATAAAATTAAGGTTAAAAATTATTTTAAAATTCTAGGCAAGGTTATACCTCTTTGCTTTTGATACTTACCTTTTTTATCCTTATAAGTAGTATCACAAGGTCCATCACCTTGTAAAAACAATACCTGGGCTATACCCTCGTTTGCATAAATTTTAGCAGGTAATGGAGTGGTATTTGAAATTTCTATGGTAATATGCCCTTCAAAACCTGGTTCAAACGGAGTTACATTTACTATAATCCCACATCTTGCATAGGTACTTTTTCCTAAACAAATAGCCAAAACATCATCTGGCATTTTAAAGTATTCAAGGGTTCTAGCTAGGGCAAAGGAATTTGCAGGCACTATGCAAATATCACCCTCAAAATCTACTACATTTTCATCTAAGAAATTTTTTGGGTCGACCATGGTTGAGTTTATATTTGTAAAAATTTTAAACTCACGCCCTACTCTTATATCATAACCATAGCTTGAAAGCCCATAACTTACAACGCCTTTTCCTATGTTAGCTTCGCAAAATGGTTTTATCATCTCGTGTTCTTGTGCCATTTTTCTTATCCAATTATCTGCTTTTAAACCCATATTTATCCTTAAAAACAATATACAAACGCAATTATAACTTATACAAAATTAAAATTTATTTTAAAAAATTTTGTTTCTTAAGCTTAAATCTCAAGTTTTTTTATATAATGTTAGTTTAAATTCTTTAAAATTAGGAGAAATTTTATGACCAAAGAAGAGATTAAAGAATTAGTAAATTTATTTGCCGAGACAAATATTAGTAAGATTAAAATCAAAGAACAAGATGGCTTTGAAATAGAACTTGAAAGGGATATGTGCTGTGATGTACCACAACCTGTTCAAACTCAAGTACAAGCTCCTCAACCTATAAATGTAAACGTAGTAAATGAAGTCCCTAACAATCAAAGTAAATCCAACAAACCAAGTATAAAAAGCCCTATGGTAGGCACCTTTTACCAAGCCCCAAGCCCTGGTGCAGCACCCTTTGTAAAGGCTGGTACTAGTGTTAAAAAAGGCGATACTGTAGCAATTATCGAGGCTATGAAGATAATGAATGAAATAGAGGCTGAATTTGATTGTAGGATAGTAGATATTCTGGTTTCTGATGGGCAACCTGTTGAATTTGGAATGCCTTTATTTGCTGTGGAGAAATTATAAAATGGAAATTAAAAATGTTTTGATTGCAAATCGAGGAGAGATTGCACTTCGTGCTTTAAGAACCATTAAAGAAATGGGAAAAAAGGCAATTTGTGTTTATTCAGAAGCAGATAAAGATGCCCTTTATCTAAAATACGCCGATGCTAGTATTTGCATAGGCAAGGCAAGGAGTTCTGAAAGTTATTTAAACATTCCAGCCATTATAGCAGCTTGTGAGATTAGCGAGGCAGATGCCATTTTTCCAGGATATGGTTTTTTAAGTGAGAATCAAAATTTCGTTGAAATTTGTTCAAAACATAATATTAAATTCATAGGTCCAACTGTTGAGTCAATGGCTTTAGTTTCTGATAAAAGCAAGGCAAAACAAGTAATGCAAAGGTCAGGCGTACCAGTGATTCCTGGAAGTGATGGGGCATTAAATGGAGTTAAAGCAACTAAAAAATTAGCAAAAGAAATAGGCTATCCTGTGATTTTAAAGGCCGCTGCTGGAGGTGGTGGTCGTGGTATGCGTATAGTGGAAAAAGAAAGGGATTTAGAAAAGGCATACTGGGCAGCTGAAAGCGAGGCTATGACAGCCTTTGGAGATGGTACCTTATACATGGAAAAATATATTCAAAATCCAAGACATATAGAAGTACAAGTTATAGGAGATAGCTTTGGAAATGTTATTCATATAGGAGAAAGGGATTGTTCTTTACAAAGAAGACATCAAAAATTAATAGAAGAAAGCCCTGCTATCTTACTTGATAACAAAACTAGGAAAAAATTGCACGAAACAGCAATAACTGCAGCAAAGGCTATAGGCTATGAGGGGGCTGGTACCTTTGAATTTTTAGTGGATAAAAATTTAGATTTTTATTTTATAGAAATGAATACGCGTTTGCAAGTTGAACACTGCGTTAGTGAAATGGTAAGTGGCATTGATATAATAGAACAAATGATAAAAGTAGCCGAGGGCTATGCCTTACCTAGCCAAGATAAAATCAAACTTCACGGCCATTCTATAGAATGTAGAATCACAGCAGAAGATTCTAAAACCTTTTTGCCAAATCCAGGTAAGATTACAAAATATGTAGCCCCTGCTGGTAGAAATGTAAGAATGGAAAGTCATTGTTATCAAAATTATTCCGTGCCTCCTTTTTATGATTCTATGATAGGAAAACTCGTAGTTTGGGCAGAAGATAGGCACAGGGCCATTGCTAAAATGAAAGTAGCCTTAAATGAGTTAATCATTAGTGGCATTAAAACTACTAGGGATTTTCACTTAGAAATGATGGATAATAACGATTTTAACAATAACAACTACGATACAAATTATCTTGCAAGGCATTAATCTTGCAAGGTTTTTTAACTTTACTTTTCTTTTTTATTTTCTTTGATTTTATAAACAACCATTTCAATTAAAATTCTCTTATCATGTGCTTGTAACATTTTTAGTATTTTTTCATCTTCAACGCTACTTATATCTAATTCTTCCATTTTTTAGCTCCTTTTTTTGCAATTACAATATATTTTTGTTTTTAAAAGGCAAGATTTAAAGTATAATGTTAAAAATCAAAATTTAAAGTAAAAAAATGGATATAAAAAAGTCTTAAAAAAGCAGATAAGTTAAAAGAATTTTTAATACAAAATCCCATTGATTCTTAAAGCTTAAAGTCTATTGATAAGAATTTTAAATTAAATTATACCTATAATTCAAATACTATCGAGGGTAATACCATGAATTTTAGCCAGACTATGGCTATATTAATTGACGGGCTACTATAGGTGAGAAAAGTTTGAAAGAACATTTAAAATTAATAAACCATTCACGGTATAATTTTACATAGTATAGACAGGCAAAACGCAGGGGTATATAGAAAGATTTTAGTTAGCGTTAGCGATTTTATACCACATCAGCCTTTTAAAATTTTGCCACAAATAAATAATTTTTAAATACCCTTAACGAACTTAAAAATAAACTCCACCCTATATTACTAGCATCTTACACGCATTTAGAATTTGTACGAATTCACCCCTTTATAGATGGTAATGGAATAACTGCAAGATTATTAGTGAATTTAGCCTTATTAAAGGCTGGATTTTGTGCTATTAGTATTGATATAGATAAAAAAGCTATATATTACGAAGCCTTTAGGGAGTATTCATTAGACAAAAATACTTACAAAATAGATCTTTTTTTAATAAATTGTGTTATTGAAAGATTAGAATTTTTAAAAGATTTTTCTATTAAAAATAAGCAAAATGATTTGATATTGAGAAAAGCTAGGAATAAATTATAATTATCTAAAAATACAAAGGATAAAAAATAAATGTACGATACATAATTTTAGCATTTGCAGTAATTGTATTAATATACACCTTTTATTATATGAATAAAATTGAAAAGAAAGATAAAAAAATCTTAAAAATAGAAAAATTTATACTATTAAAAAGGCTTAAAGGATTTATGATTACCACAATTGCCACTATTTTAGCTATTTTTACTATTATTCTTTTTGGTTTTATGATTTATTACGTTGTGTATAAAATTTCAAAGGTTTAAAAAATTAGATTTTGTAACCTATCTTACAAACTCATTTTCAAAGCAATTTTTTTAAAAAAAATTTATTTAAAAAATTTCACCACAAAAAATTCGCATTTAAAATATAAAAAATTTTTAGCTATTTATTGATATATAATGGTTTATTTTAGTAAGATTAATTACAAAAAAGCCAGATTTTTATAAGAAAAAAATTTAAATTTTAAAAATATTTTTTTAAATTAATATATCGTTAACTTTTCTCTTTTAAACTTTTATTCGAACAAACACTCATACTCTAAAAAGAGAAAAACTCCTTAAAAAACAAATGCCTAGCTAGGTCTTTTAAATGACGATTTTAGCTAGGTTAGCTATCTGTTTTTTTTTTTTTAGATTCTAAATTCCTTAAATTTCGCATTTTTTAACATTTTAAACTAATTTTAAGCTTATAATATCGCTTTTTTTGCTATAATCTCGTCGTTTATTTTAATTTTAAGGAGAATTCTTATGAAACTAGTTAAACTTAGTTTAGTTGCAGCACTAGCTGCAGGAACTTTTTCTGTGGCTAACGCTGTTCCATTAGAAGAAGCTATCAAAGACATTGATTTATCAGGTGTTTTAAGGTATCGTTACCGTATTTCTAATGTTTCAAGTGGTGCAGGTCACTTCTCAGATGCATTGAATGGTCGTGGTTCAACTGTAGGCGATAGACAATCTCACCACTGGGCTGCTATTCTTGGTATAAGCACAGCCATAAGTGATAACTGGAAAGCATTCTTAGAATTAGATGCTCGTATCATTGATCAAAGCACTGGTTATGATAGTGTTTCAACCACAAATCAAGCTTTTTATGTAAATCAATTCTATTTAACTTATACAGCAGAAGATATAGCTACTCAAGTTATTTTAGGTAAACAAGCAGTAAATGCTATCTGGACTGAGAATGGTCACTGGCAATTAGTTGGTACAGGTGCTAAAGTTTTAAATCAAAGCATTGAAGGTTTAACCTTAGCTGCTTATGCTTTCGATGGATTTAACCCAACAGGTGTTGAAGGTGGTAGGGAAGGTGACACTGCTCTAAATAGTAGATTTCACCCAAAAAACACCCCATCACCATCATCAAATATTTATCTTGAATACAACCCATATTCAGGCAACCTATATGGTGTTGCAGCTATAGGTTCTTATGAAGCACTTGGTGGTGAACTTAATTCTCAATTATGGTTAGCTTATATTGATGAAGCAGCTTATCTATACGCATTAGATTTAGCTTATGGTACTACCTTTGGTGAAGATACAAAATGGGATCTTAGATTTGCATATTTAGGAAACTCAGTAACTGGCAATTTTGATGATTTACATCAAGGTGCAGTGGATGGGAGTAATTTCTTCGGTGTTAATGGTACTTTAAAAGTATCTGGTTTTGATGGAACATTAGGTTTCTTATACTATGGTGATAAAGATGCAATTACCTTTACTACACTTTCTGATAATGGTAATATAGGTGGTCTTTTAGCTGGTGAAGAAATTTACTATACTAATGGTTCTCAACTTTCAGGTGACCTTGGTCAAAATACCTTTGGTTATGTAAAATTTGGTTATACCTTTGATAAAGTATTAAGATTTGGTTCTGATATAGTTTATGGTGGAACAAAAGTTAACAATGGTGCACTTTATTATAGTGGTGCTGGTGATAAGCTTGAATACACTGGCAGAATTGATTATAAATATTCTCCAAAACTTTCATTCCAAGGTTGGTATTCTTATGTAAATATCGACAACTCTTTACTTGAAGGTGAAAAACACTCAGTAAGGCTTCAAGCACTTTACAAATTCTAAGATTTTTAAATCTTTCTTGGGGAGTTTAGCTTTTTGCTAAACTCCCTTTTTTTATGCCTTTTAAATTTTTAACTCATTTTTAGCAAAATATATAAATTTTGTCTTTAAAATACCGATATTAAACATATCTAACAAAAAGGAGCAAAAAGATGGAAGTGAATACTTACTCAAATGTTGTAAGCACCACAGTATCATCAACAAGTGTTAGCAATAATACGAAGGCAGATGAAGAGTCTAGCAGTTCAAGTTCTAGTACTACTTCAAGTACGGATTTAAGTTCAATGTCTATTGACGAGCTTAAAGAATTAGGGGGAAAAGGCATAACTGAAACTTATTTAATGCAGTATATGCAAATAAGTTTTACTTCAACTTACAGCAATTCAAGTGCTCAAAGTGGAATTGAAGGCTTATTAAATGCAGATTACTCAAGTAAGGCAGCTTCAATTTTAAGTTCTATAGACTTTGTAGCCATTGGCTACACTGGCACAAATCCACTTAATATGAGTACAGATGAGTTAAACGCACTTTTAAGCGAGGATGGCTTTTTCGGGGTTACAAATACAGCTAATCGCATAGCAAATTTTATCATTTCAGCAGCTGGAGATGACTTAAATAAACTTCAAGAAGGTCTTAAGGGTATGCAACAAGGGTTTGCACAGGCCGAGGCTACTTGGGGAGGTTCTTTACCTGATATTAGTCAACAAACTATGGCACTTGCCTTAGAACTAGTAACAGAAAGAATCAACGAACTTGGAGGCAACTCCGTTGATTTAGAAGCTTAAGTCTTAGGACTTAGGCTTTTTTTACTTCTTAAATATACAAATATACTTTAATAAAAATAATTAAACTAAATTAGAATATCAACAAGCATTAAAACGCATTGAGAGTTAATGTGTAAGGTAGAGATAAACACTAAAAAAGGCGATGAGTTAAAATTGTTAATGTTTTTAGTTGAAAGTTATGAAAATGAGTTTTATCCTATAGATGAGCCTGATTCTATCTGTGCTATTAAATTTAGAACGGAACAATTGGGCTTATATAATGTTTAATTTTTTTAAATTTTAGAGCAAAATAGAACTACTAAAATGGCGACAATGAATTTTAATATAGTTTTTCATGAGATGATGAAAGATTATGAATTTAAAAAAGAATATGAGATTTTAAAACCTGAATTTGGATTAAAAAACAACTTGTACAAGCAAGAATTGATAGTAAATTAACGCAAAATGAGATTGCTAAAAAATGAAAATGAAACAATCAAATTTAGCAAGATTTGAAAAATCAATGGATGCTAAATTTAGCACTATTTTAAAATATGCAAAAACCCTTGGAATAAAAGAATTAAAAATTTCACTAGTATAATTATTTTAAATTTTGTTTTCTTTTAAACTCCCTTAAAATCTTTATCAAATCAAGCCAAAAGATAATATAACCAAATTTATAAAGATTTTTATGGGCTTTCATTAAAGCAAAGCCCAATTTATAAGAAAGGTGTTCTTTATAAAATAAACTTTTATCATAGTCAAGGCATTTTTTAATATCTAAATTTTTATATTTTGAATCAAAGTTAATCAACACTTTATAAAATTTTTCCTTTCTTTTATGGTCCTTTGTTATTTTGTTAAGTATAAAGGGCAGTTTTATAAGCCCTTTTAAGCTTTTAGAATTTGCTATCATAGCCTTTCCAAGCTTATAAGAAAGCATATTTTGCACCCTTAAAATAACTGAATTTCTTATTTCATTTGGCAGTGGATAGTGTAAAATTTTTATACTTAATTTCGTTAAATTCCAAGTTTTTAAAGGAATTTTACTTTCATCTTTGTAAAGTTTGCAGTCCTTAAAATCGCTATCTTCAAAGAGTGCAAATCTATTTTTATGAGTATTATTGTAGATATAATCATACACAAATTCTAACTTTTCTAAGGGTTCGTTTAGGCTTTGTAGCTTTTATTCTAAAAGCCATGGGTTTAAAAATACATTTTTATCAAAATCAAATTTAGCATCTTCTATATTTTGAGTTCTGCGGAGTTTTGCCATTTGAGCATTTTTTATATTTGATATAATTTCTTTATTTAAAATAGTAGAGTTTTCACTCATTCAAAAAAATATTATCCTTTACCTTTCTTGCAGGATTTCCAGCATAAATTGTACCTAAGTAATGAATTTTATTTATAAAAGAATTAAGTCTAAAACAGCACCTGAAAAAACCTTTGCCCCTTTCATAAAGATATTATTTCTACCACTCCAAACCCTATCGCCTATAAAAATGCTTTTTCCAATAGACGCTCTTTTTTCACTTTTCCTATCAAAGATAAAATGGCCGTCCCCTGTTTGCATAGAAATATCCCAAGAAAACATAGGATTATCGCCTATTATCATATTTTGATATTCCCAAAGATATATTGTAGTACCACCAAGAGATTGACTTTTGTGCCTAATCTTTCCAACATAAAAAAGACTATCACTTTAAAGTTCTAAATACTTTATACTATCTCCTATACAAAGCTACTGCACTACTTCCTATAAAATTTATATTTACCACACTAGACCCTGCAAAAAATACTATATTATTGCTTCCACTAAAATTTAATCTTAAATTTCTTTGCAAATTTAAATCACCATAAATAATATTACCCTTTTCATCAATATGCTTTTGCATAAATTTCCCTTTTATTGTGAATGAAATCCTAAATTTACCTTGTTGTCTTTTAAAGCTAAATTTATTAAATTTCAAATAAAAATTGGAAAAAACAATGACTCAAAGAGATATAACAGGTAAGCTTGAATAAATGTTAAGACCTTACGCAAATGAAAAAAAGATAGACCTAAGGTTTATACCTTGATAATGCTTGGTTTAAAATCAGAAGAAATTCTACAAAAATTAAAAGAAGATTGTGAAAATTTACAAAATTTAATAACTAACTCGCAAATAATACAAATTTTTAAAAAATAATCCTAAAAATATAAAAAACAAATTTTTTATTTTTTTAAAAAAGATAAAGTAAGACTATGATACAATATAAAACTAACACAAATTTAACAAAGTGTGCTTAATTACTTATTTTAAGGAGAAAAGATGAAAAAATATGTTGTTTTTTTTGAGGCAAAGGGTGGAAGTGATAAAGGACCTGATGGACACAGAAAAGATACTATGCCTATGGTAAATGCTTTGAAAACAAAGGGCTGGGGTGCAGAAGTTGTATTTTTTACAGATGAAATTTTAAAGGATGAGGCTAAGAAAAATGAAATTTTTGAACATGTTAAAAATGTAGCCGATGCTTATGTATCTCGCGTTAATCCTGGAAATTTAAAAGAAGAAAAACTTTATTTTGATGTGCTAAGAAAGCTTTGTGATAGTGGTCTCATAGGTATGCCTCACCCTGATGCTATGATAGGTTATGGGGCTAAGGATGCCTTAACTAAACTTGCTTGTACTCCGTTAGTACCTGATGATACCTATGCTTATTATGATATTAAGACCTTTAAAAAGACCTTTCCAAAATCTTTGGCTAAAGGAGAGAGAGTTTTAAAGCAAAATAGAGGTTCAACTGGTGAGGGGATTTGGCGTGTAAGGCTTGAAAAATCAAGCGAATATAATAAGGTAGAAAGCCTAGACCTTGATACAAATATCATTTGTACAGAGGCAAAGGACAATCACAGCGAAACTAGACAACTTGGCGAATTTATGGACTTTTGCGAACAATATATAGTTGGCGATAATGGAATGCTAGTTGATATGACCTTTTTACCACGTATTAAAGAGGGTGAAATTCGTATTTTAATGCTTTATAAAACCCCTGTTTATGTAGTTCATAAAAAACCTGCTGAGGGTGGGGATGCTTTTTCTGCTACCTTGTTTAGTGGGGCAAAGTATCGTTATGATGAGCCAAAAGATTGGAAAAACTTGATTGATTGGTTCTTGGGGCAATTGCCTGATATTAGGACTAGACTTGGAAACTATGACCTACCTCTTATTTGGACTGCTGATTTTATCCTAGATACTGATGAAAATGGCAAGGATAAATATGTTTTAGGTGAAATAAATTGTTCTTGCGTTGGCTTTACTAGTCCTGAGGAATTTATGGCAAAGATTGCTGTAATGGTGGGCGATAATATAGTAGATATAGTTAGCGAAAAAAAGGCTTAAAATAAAAAAATGCTAAGTTTAACTTAGCATTTTTAATAATTTTCAAAAATTTTTTCAAAATTTATTTTATTTTAAAATTGATTAATATATAATTTTCACCTATGGAAAAAAATATAGTTAAACTTTATAGAATGACCTTAGCATTAAACGATAGTGCGTTAAGACAAAGCAAGAAAAGGTTACCTTTTATATTTTCATTGTATAAGAAAACTATTCAATTAAGAAAACTTTCTCAAGTAAAGAGAAAAAATCCTCTTTAATTTTTTTGCTTTTTTAACAACTAACATTATCAAACAAGTTTGTTTGAGTTTCTTCTTGTTTAATTTTAGCTGTTTTTGAAAAACGTATTAATTCTTCTGTCGTTTGTATATAAAATGGTAGTTTACTAAGGCAATACTTAAAAATTTCAGTGGCCGCTAAAGCATCGCTAAGGGCTCTGTGATGAGTATTATTAATGCCTAGTAATTCTTTAAGGGTGCTAAGATTATATTTTGGACTTTGTATGCAAGTTTGGGCAAATTCAACGCTACAAATTCGCCTATTTAGCAAAATTCCAAAATTACAATTATTTAAAGCCTTTGAGATAAAACCATAATCAAAACGCACATTATGCGCTACAAAAACGCTATCTTGCAAAAAAAGCCTAAAATCAGCTAGTACCTTTTTTAAAGAGGGGGCGTTTTGAACCATTTCTAAATTAATGCCTGTTAATTCAGTGATTTTTTCAGGGATTTCTTCAACCTTTATCAAGCTTTCAAAACGACTTATTTCTTTATTATTTTGTAGTTTCACAGCCCCTATTTCTAAAATTTCACCACTTTTAATGCCACCTGTACTTTCTATATCAACTATGCAAAAAATTTCATTTTTTATTAAATTATTGCGTGTTTGAAGGCTTAAAGAATTATTTTTATTTAAAGCTAGTTTGAGCCCCATTAATTCTAAGGTTTGCAAGTCTAGCTTTAAACCCTTTAATTCTTCTAGGTCTGAAAATTTTTGCATTACCCATTGATAAGGCTTACTTTCTTTACTTAAAGTATTAATTATATCATCAACTTTTTTTATCATCAAAACTCAAGCTTTAAAGATTTAATAGCTGTTTTATAATCATTTGAAGAAAATATATAATTACCAGCCACTAAAATATCGACCCCTGCTTCTTCTAAATTTGAAGCATTTAAACCATTTACCCCTCCATCAACTTCTATGAAAATTTTAGCATTTTTTTCATCTATCATTTTTCTTAATGTTTTAATTTTTTCGTAGCTATGACTTAGAAATTTTTGCCCACCAAAGCCAGGATTTACGCTCATTAACAAAACCATATCAATATAATCAAGTATGTATTTTAAATTTTCAACCAGCGTATGAGGGTTTAAAACTACTGCTGGGTGTATGTTTAAAGAACGAATATACTCACACATTCTTATAGGGTGATTTTCAGTCTCTATATGAAAGGATAAAAATTTTGGCTTTAAAGGGGCAAATAAATCAACAAATTTTTGTACATCTTTAACCATTAAATGTATATCTAGAGGCAAATTTGTAACTTGTGAAATTTTATCTAAAACACAGGGTCCAAAAGTAAAATTTGGCACAAAATACCCATCCATTACATCAATATGTATTAAATCAGCCCCGGCCTCTTCAATGGCCTTAATCTCTTCTTCAAGCTTTAAGAAATTTGCTGACAATAAACTTGGCGCAACATACATTTTTAGCCTTTTAAAGTGAATAAAAAAGCAATTTTACCCTTTAAAAGTTAAAATTTTATAAAATTAAAAATCATTGAAAATTTTAAGCTTTTTTTGTTATAATACGACCTTTAAAAATTTCAAAGGATATAATATGTCAAGAGTATGTCAGTTAAGTGGAAAAGGTGTATTGGTGGGTAATAATGTAAGCCATGCTAACAATAAAACTAAAAAACGTTTTTTACCAAATCTTAGAAGTGTTCGTTTGCGTCTTGAAGATGGCACTACTTATAGGGTAAGAATCGTTGCATCTACTCTAAGAACACTTAGAAAAAATAATGCTAAATAATTTAAGCTCTATTTTTTGGGGCTTAAATTTTTAAACAAATATTAAATTCTTTCAAAATTCAAATTTTTTTATTAATATCATTTTTTGCTATGTAATAATATTTTAAGAAAATTTTATATTTTATTGTGTTACAATATTAGGTAATTGTATTTACAAAGTAAAGGAGTTTTTTATGTTACATGAATTTAGAGACTTAATGTCTGAATTAAAGGGCAAGGATGCGCACTTTGATAAGTTATTTGAAAGGCATAATGAGCTTGATGATAAAATCAAAGACGCCGAAGAGGGTAGAGTTCCACTAGGAGATATTGAGATTACAACACTCAAAAAAGAAAAGCTCCGTGTAAAAGATGAGCTAAACGAATATTTAACAAATTATGAAAAATAGAATGGGAGGGGGTAGTATGTTTAGCAATAAATCACAACAAAATGAAGAGATGAAAAGGTTGCTTGAGGAAAATCAAAGCCTTAAAAAGCAAATTACAGCTTATCAAGCAGAAAATAGAGACTTAAAAGATAAGCTTAGCGATAGCGACGCAAATTCATCAGAATCTAGACTTAAAAATGAACTTTTAACTGTGTTATTAGAAGGAACGCTTAAAAGCATTTCTAGTATCCAAAGTGATATGGCTGATAATGCTACAAGGGCGGAAAACATTTCAAAATATGCAATAGATTCTATAAATAGCATGGATGAGTTAAATCACATAACCCATTCTATTACTGCATCTTTAAGCAATATCATAGAGTCAGCTAATAAATCAAGAGATACAGCTGGTACCTTACATAGAAGTGTTGATGAGATAACAAATGTTATAGGTTTGATTAAGGATGTATCAGACCAGACAAATTTACTTGCACTTAATGCAGCCATTGAGGCAGCTAGGGCAGGAGAACATGGCAGAGGCTTTGCAGTAGTTGCTGATGAAGTTAGAAAACTAGCTGAAAAAACTCAAAAGGCTACAGCAGAGGTTGAAGTAAATATAAATTTACTTAAACAAAATGCTAACGAAATGTACTCTCAAAGCGAACAAGTTGAAAAAATTTCTATTGATTCAAATGCTTATATTATGAATTTTAGTGAAAAATTTGCTAAGCTTGCAGAAGATGCTAATAGTTCTAAAAAAGATTCAGTAAGCATTAGTGCAGAATCCTTTGTCGCCCTCGTAAAACTCGACCATGTCGTTTTTAAATTAAATGGCTATAAAGAAATTTTCTTAAGAACAGGCAAAAAACTTGCAGACTTTACGTCTTGTCGCTTAGGCAAATGGGTAGCAGGTGATGGCAAGACTAAATTTGGATATAATGCAGCATTCTTAAAGATAGACAGCCCACACGAAGCAGTACATAAAAATATCAACTCAGCTATAGAAACTTCGCACAATGAAGACTTAAATGATAGAGAAATTAGACATAAAATCCTTGATAAATGTACAGTTGCTGAAAATGCTTCTGGTGTTTTATTTGAAATATTTAAGGAAATGCTTGACGAACATAAAGCTAATCAATCCTAGTTTTTACTAGGATTTTAATCTTAAAATTCAAAAATATTAAATTTAATATTATAAAATTGCAAAAAAAGGATAATAATGAAAGATTATTTTTATAAAATTTTTTCTTTTAATATGGAAGAATTTAAGTTATTATTCTATGCTACTTTTTTTATATTTATACTTTTTGCAAGTTATGCCATGCTTAGACCAATAAGAGATGCCCTTGGAATTCATAACTCACAAGAAGCGTTAAAATGGCTATTTTTAGGCACCTTTATATTAATGATATTTAGTTCATTTTTAGCTATGTATCTAAGTGGAGCTGTTAAAAGAAGACATTATATTGATATAATTTATTATTTTTTTACTATAAATTTAATACTTTTTTTCATAGCCTTAAGCCTACTTGATGAAAATAGCAAGGGCTTTACTTATTTTGCATACATTTTTTATATATGGGTTAGTGTTTTTAATCTATTTATAATTTCTAGTGCTTGGTCGCTTTTGGCTGATTTATTTAGCAAAGATAGGTCTAAAAGGCTTTTTGGCATTATTTCAGCAGGAGCTAGCTTAGGAAGTATAATAGGCAGTTTAAGCGTTAGTCTTTTAAGTACTTTTTTATCCTTGCATAATTTTATTTTTGTATGTATATTTTTACTTCTTTTAGCCATAATCACTAAAAATTTATTAATAAAAGAATCATTTTCTTTATTAGAAGATAATCAAAAAGAAATTTTTAATCTTCGTTTTGAAAAAAGCATAGGTTCAAAAAACCCATTTGAAGCGATTTTTTTAATTATCAAATCAAAATATCTACTTGCCTTTGTCGCCTTTATACTACTTTTAACAAGCGTGTCTACCTTTTTATATATGGAACAAGCAAGGATTATAAAAGAACTTTTTCCAACAAGAGAAGCAAGAATTGCAGCCTTTGCAAATATTGATTTAATAGTACAAAGTGCTAGTTTTATAATGCAATGCTTTTTTACTGCAAAAATCGCTAGTCTCGGTTTAAAATGGCTTTTATCCTTGCTTGGCTTTATAATAAGTCTTGGCTTTATTTGCTTAGTCTTTACCCACCCTGCTTTTTTACCTTTTGTAATAGTTATGAGTATAAGAAGGATAGGAGAATACGCCCTTGTAAAACCAGGACGGGAAATGCTTTTTGTACCTTTAAATGCAAGTGAAAAATATAAGGTAAAAAATTTCTTAGATACCGTAGTTTACAGAGGCGGAGATGCCTTATCAGCTCAAATTGAAGGCTTTTTAGCAAAGATTAGCCTAACTTGCGTTTTATTAACAGGGGCTTTAATATCTTTTGTATGGGGCTTACTTGGTGTATTTTTAGCTAAAGGTTATGATAAAAAAGCTTAAAATTCCTTATATAAGTCTTCTATTAAGATTTTACAAGCAATTATAATTAAAACAACGCCTCCTAAAATTTCAGCCTTATTTTTAAGAAAAATTCCAAAAACATGACCTATTTTTAAAGCTATTGCACAAAGTATAAAGGTGATTAAGCCTATTAAAATAAGGGCTATTAAAGGATTTGTATCTAAAAAAGCAAAACTTACCCCAACAGCTAGTGCGTCAATACTTGTAGCTATGGCTAAAAAAAACATGGTTTTATTATCAAAGGCATTTGAGTTTTTATCACAGGCGTTTTTATCAAACCCTTCTTTTATCATTTTAAGCCCTATTAAGCTAAGTAAAATAAAGGCTATGTAATGATCAATTCTAGCTACAAAAGAAGCAAAGCTAATACCTAGTAAATAACCTAGCCCTGGCATTAAGGCTTGAAAGCCTCCAAAATAAGCCCCGACTATCAAATAATGCTTAATTTGTAAATTTTTAACGCTAAAACCCTTACATAAGGAAACAGCAAAGGCATCCATTGCAAGTGCGAAACTTAAAAAAATAAGGCTTAAAATATCCATTTATTTTACTCTTTGTATTTTTAATAAAACAAATAAAATAATATTATAAAGTAAACGAATAATTATTATTTTGAAAATATGAAAAAAGCCCATTTTTCAGCTTATATTAAGGTCAAAAAGATATAATTTTAACTTATATTTCTTAGTTTTGGCCCATTCGTCTAGCGGTTAGGACATCGCCCTTTCACGGCGGTAACACGAGTTCGAGTCTCGTATGGGTCACCATCTCTAAGTCGTATTTTTTAATCTTTCTTTATCAAGTCTTTCTTGCATAAGCTTTCTAGTGTTTTCAAGCCATTTTTCATTGTTTGTATCAACTATAGGCAAGGCTATCATTTTAAGTACCCCGCTACTAGCCGTAAAATTCTTAGTATCTAAAATTTTAGCTGAATCAACTATAAGAATAGGTTGTACTTTTATATTTAATTTTTGAGCTAGTACAGCTGCCCCACTTTGAAATTTAAGCAATTTTTCAGACTTTGAACGAGTTCCTTCTGGAAAGATAGATAGCACTCTACCCTCGCTAAGTCTTTGTTTTGCCTCTTTTAAAATGCGTACTAAATCCCTTGGGTTTTTTCTATCAATACATAAAAATTTAGGTCTTAGCATAGCTATTTTAAAAACTGGAATTTGGGCTAATTCTTTTTTTGCAATCCAGGCTAAATTTGCAGGGTATAAATCTTCGAGTGCGATAATATCAAGTACGCTTTGATGATTCATAATTATCATTTTTGCCTCTTTATCAAACTCGCCTTCTAAATCAATACTATAATTTATAATATATCTTTGCATTTTTGCCCAGTTGTGCCTAATTTTATAAATAATATTTTGATTTTTAAGAAAACAAAAAAAGATTAAAACTAATGCTACACTAAATATAAAATTACACCAATAAATTAAGGCTTTAATTCTTTTGTAAATCATTTTTATTTGCCCAGCCTATCTTGCCATCATTTAGCAAAATTTTAATATAATCTTGTCTATGACCTAAAATTTCAATGTCTTCATCGTTTTGGGCTGTGTAAAAATAAGTAGAGTTTTCAGTAGGCAAAATTTTAACCCTAGCCCCTGCTTTAAGTACGCCATTTTCTATGCTGGTATCTATTAAAAAGCCAGAAATAAAGCAAATAAAGGCAATTATTAAGGCTATGTAGCTGTGATTAAAGATAAACACTAAGATTATTAAAAGCCCTATTATCCAAAGTCCATATCTTTTATACTCGTTAAAATCCTTGCTTATAGGGTTTAAATCACTTTGTGTACTTAACTCATCATCGCTTAATTTTAATTTAAAACTGAAATTTTCAAGCTTTGCTGTTTCTTTATTAAAATAAGAAAAATCAAAATTTAATTTATTATTTGGCAAAATCGCATAATAATAAGCAGTAGAATTATTAAAATCACCCCTTAAATTCTCAACACCTTGCTTTTTAATGCCTTCAATGTAAAAGCTTTTAAGATTAGTATTTTGAGCGTTTAATTCTATCATCATAATATTATTTTCTGTGTCAAATTGACTCGTTTTAACCTTTTTTATATCCAAAGAAGAGGCCACTAAATGCGAAAAATCTTTATTTGTAGGCGTACTATCAAATCTTATAGAGTTGATTTCAAGCTTTGATTCTTGAAAGACCTTGTTATTTCTAGTAAGTTGGACAATGATACTATTTAAGATAGCATTTGAAGTTTTAGCCTCAAAAAATAATTGAGCCTTGTAAATATCATTATTTTGCACCCATTTTAAATTTGGATTTAAAAAACTAAGCTCATCATTTTTATCAAGCACAATCTTAAAATCAAAATTCGTATCTTCATTTGTCTTAACCTCAAGTTCTATAGAAAAAAGCTCACCAACATAAACATTTTGTGGATAATTTTGACTATTAAGAACTAAGGCACTTTGACTAATGTAAGGTACTTCTACATTTTTTTCAAAATCTGTATTTTCATCACTTGCACTTATACTTTGATAAATTTTTCTTTCTTCTTTTCCAAGCTTTTTAGTACTGCTTTTTGGGGTATCAAAAACTGAAACCTCTTGCTGAGCAAATAAGAAAAAAATGCTAATACAACATATAAATAATAATCTCAAATCAAGCCTTTTAACATTTTTAAGCCAACTTCATTGCCTAAAATTTTATCACAAGCCCTTTCAGGATGAGGCATAAGTCCAAAAATTTTTTTATTCTCATCACAAATTCCAGCTATATCACATATTGAACCATTTGGATTATCAACATATTTTAATAAAATTAAATCCTTATCTTGCAAAGTTTTTAAATCATTTTCATCTGCAAAATAATTACCCTCGCCATGTGCTATAGGCAAAGTTATAATCTCATCTTTTTTAAAATTTTGCAAAAAGGCATTGTCATTTGAAATTACTTTTAATCTTTGTTCTTTTGAGATAAAATTTAAATTTTTATTATGTTTCATGGCACCCTTTAAAAGTCCAAGTTCTAAAAGCATTTGAAAACCATTGCAAATTCCAAGTACAAAGCCTCCCTTTTTTACATGTCTTAAAACGCCCTTCATAGCAGGTGCAAATTTAGCAATGGCAGCACATCTTAAATAATCCCCATAAGAAAAACCTCCTGGCAAAACAACTAAATCAGCTTCAAAATCTTCATTTTCTTGCCAGATAATCTTTGTTTTTGCACCGATTTTTTCAAAGGCATAAGCTGTATCAAATTCACAATTTGTACCTAAAAATCTAATAATGGCTACCTTCATATCACAAGCTCATAATCTTCTATAACACTATTTACAAGCAATTCTTCGCACATCTTTTCAACCTCTTGCCTAGCCTTTGTTTCATCGCTTTCATCAAGGTCAATGCTAATTTGCTTAGCAATCTTAGTATCTTTTACATTGTGAAAACCAAGTGCGTGTAAGGCCTTTTGCGTAGCCTTTCCTTGTGGGTCTAAGACACCATCTTTTAAGAAAACATTTATGGTTATTTTCATTATTTTACCTTAACTTAAAATTCTTTTTAAAACCTCTTCATAAGCCATTTTAACATTGCCTAAATCTTGTCTAAATCTATCCTTATCAAGCTTTTCATTTGTATCCTTATCCCAAAAACGACAACTATCAGGGCTTATCTCATCAGCTAATACTAATTCATTATCCTTTGTCAAGCCAAGTTCTATTTTAAAATCAATTAATCTTAAATTTTTGGTATCAAAAAAGTTTAGCAAAATTTCATTTATCTTTCTTGCTATAGTTTTTATTTGTGCTATTTGTTCTTTATCCTTTACCAAATTTAAAAGTAAGCAGTGTTCATCATTTATAAATGGGTCGCCCAAGGCATCATCTTTTAAACAAAACTCAACCAAAGCAAAAGGTAAAACGGTTCCATCTTTTATGCCAAGTCTTTTTGTTAAAGACCCAGTGGCTACATTTCTAACTATAATTTCAATAGGTAAAATTTTGCATTTTTTAACAACTTGTTCGTTTTCGCTAATCACATCTACTAAATGAGTAAGAATTCCCTTTTGTTCAAGCAAGTGAAATAACTGAGTACTAATCTTACAATTTAAAGCACCCTTACCACTTTCATTACCCTTTTTTTCGGCATTAAAGGCAGTTAAATCATCCTTAAATTCACTTATTAATAAATTCTCATCATCGCTTTTATAAAGTCTTTTTCCCTTACCCTCGTAAAGTAATTCACCCTTTATCATTTGAATTTTCCTTTAATATTTAAAATTTTGATTGTATCAATTGCCGATTTTAACTGCACATCATCATTAATTTGTCTTTGAGTTATAAAGTATTTTTCATCCTTATCTTTTTTATCAACCTTTGTTTTAGAAAGCTTTTCAAGTTCACTTTCAAGGTGTTTTTTAAGGTCACTTTCTTTTATAGAAAAATTATTTTCAAGCATACTAACCTTGCCAGGAAATACCTCAACATCAGGCTTAACGCCAACTGCTTGAATGGTCCTACCACTTGGCAAATAATATCTTGCAATGGTTAGTCTTAAAGCCTCTGTTTTGCTTATTGGTATGATTTGCTGTACGCTTCCCTTACCAAAGGTATTTTCACCTACTATAACCGCCCTTTTTAAATCCTGTAAAGCCCCACTTACAATCTCACTAGCACTAGCACTTCCACCATTTACCAAAACAACTAAAGGAGCACTAGAAATTTTATTTTTAGGCTCGGCTTTATATTCTTGATTTTCAGATTGTACCCGTCCTTTTTGAACTACTATAACGCCATTATCTAAAAATAAATTACTCAAACCTATAGCTTGATTTAAAAGTCCTCCTGGATTTTGCCTTAAATCAAGTATAACACCCTTTACATTTGGGTATTTTCTAAGTTCCTTACTGGCCTTTTCAACTACATTTTCATCAAAATTTGTAACCCTTAAAAAAAGTATATTTTCATCTTCAATCATCTTAGCATAAACGCTTTCAACCTTTATAATATCCCTTATTAAACGCACTTCAAAAGGTTTTTGCAAACTTTGTCTATAAATGGTTAATTTAATAGGGGTATTTGGCTTTCCTCGCATTTTATCAACAGCATCATCTAAGGACATATCCAAGGTAGCCTCATCATCTATTTTAAGGATAATATCCCCTGTTTTTATACCAGCCTTATCAGCAGGGGTTCCCTCAATAGGGGCTATAACGCTCAATGCCCCATCCTTTAAGCCTACAGTAACGCCAAGTCCTCCAAATTTCCCACTTGTTTGAATTTTCATATCATTAAATTCTTTTTCATTTAAAAAAGAAGAATGAGCATCTAAATTTCCAAGCAGACCTGAAATTGATTTATCCACTAAATCGCTTATATTTTGATCATCCACATAATATTGTTCAACTATATCTAAGGCTTTTGTTAATTTATCTAAGGCATTTAAACGTTTAGTTATATCATCTTCTTTAGTGCTAGTTTTAGCCTCCAAAGAACTTGCAAAAAATACGCAAAGTACTAAACAGATAACAAAACCAGCAAAACTTGCTAAAATTCTTTTTTTATTCAAATTTATCTCCCATTTTGAAAATTAAGTTTAAATTCTAGTAAAAATTACTTAAAAATTTGTAAATGATAAAGAAAAAAATGAAGTTTTTAATTTTTAAATATTTTTATGTTAAAATTAAGCCATTTTTTAAAAAGGAAAGCTTATGAAATTTAGTGGAAAAAATGTTTTGATTACAGGGGCTAGTAAGGGTATAGGGGCTAGTATTGCAAATGTTTTAGCTAGTTTTGGTTTAAAGGTATGGATTAATTATAGAAGTAAGCCTGAACTTGCTGATGCTTTAAAAAAAGAGATTGAAAAGGCTGGTGGAATAGCAGCTGTGATTAATTTTGATGCTAGTATCGAAGAAGAATTTGAAAATGGCATTAAGACAATTATTCAAAGTGATGGAGAATTAAGCTATCTTGTCAATAACGCCGGAATAACCAATGATAAATTAGCCCTTAGAATGAGTTTAGATGATTTTAGCAAGGTAGTAAATACAAATTTATTTTCTGCCTTTTTAGGTTGTAAAGAAGCCTTAAAAGCAATGAGTAAAAAACGTTTTGGAGCCGTTGTAAATATAGCCTCAATAGTTGGTGAAATGGGTAATGCAGGACAGGTTAACTACTCAGCAAGCAAGGGTGGTATGATAGCCATGACAAAGTCCTTTGCAAAGGAAGGTGCAAGTAGAAATTTAAGATTTAACTGCGTTACACCAGGTTTTATTCAAAGTGATATGACTGAAATTTTAAGCGAAGAAATAAAGCAAAGTTATCAAAATAATATACCCCTAAAACGTTTTGCACAGCCTGAAGAGGTTGCAAATTGTGTAGCTTTTTTATTAAGTGATTATGCATCTTATGTGACAGGTGAAGTGCTTAAAATAAATGGTGGCTTATATATGTAATTATCTTAGAGTTAGTGTTTGCGTGGTTGGTTCTTCTTTTTTTATGCTTAAAAAATTCTCATTTATTAAAATATCAACCACGTCTTTAAATATAGGCAAGGCACTTTGGGCAGCATAATAACTATAAGGCTTTGTAGCATTTCTTACTAAAACACCTATGGTATAATTATTTTTTTCATCATTTGCAAAGCCAAAAAAAGATGAATTATAACGATTGCTTGCATAACCTTGACGTTCAGCAATCCTTGCAGTACCCGTTTTTCCACCTAAGGTTATACCTTGAGTTAAAGCCTTTCTACCCGTTCCTTTTTCTACCACACCAATTAGAATTTTTTGCATGGTTTTTGCAGCATCGCTTGAAAGAATTTTTTCTGTTTTTACCTCATCATTTAACTCAACAAAACGACCATTTTGATAAAATTTTTCAGCTAATCTAGGGGTAACATAAACCCCATCATTATTAAAGACATTATAAGCAGCTAAAAGTTGCATAAAGGTAGTTTTAAGCCCATAACCATAGCTTAAAACGGATTTTTCAATATCACGCATTTTTTTATGATTTGGCAACTCTCCTTTTTGTTCGTATGGTAAATCTATGCCACTTTTTTCACTAAATTTAAAGATTTTAAGCCCTGAAATAATTTCAAGATTGCTAAGTCTTTTTGCAATTTGTATCATTCCTATATTTGAAGAATACATAATAATCTCTTCTAAACTCATTTTATCTTCTTTATGGTCATCAGTTATAATAAATTTTCCAAGCTTATATTTGCCACCATAAGTATTAATTATCTCATTTTTCTTTAATTTACCAAGTTGCAAGGCCGTAGTAAAAATAAAAGGCTTTATAACCGAACCTGCCTCATATCCATATTCTATAGCACTTGCATTTAATACGGATAAATCCTTGCCTCTATTTTGAGGGTCGTATCTTCTCGAACTAACCAATGCTAAAAGCTTACCACTCTTACTTTCCATAACGCCTACAATAATCTCATTTGCCTTTAAATCATCATTTCTTATGTCAATTGCTTGTTCTATATTTTTTTGTAATTTTAAAAAAATGTTAAGATATAAATCACAACCATTTATTTTTCTTTGTAATAAAGAATTTGAATTTAAAATGATATTTCCACCTATATCCTTTAGCCCTTGAATTTTCTCATCTTGCAAGGGATTTAAACAAGCCTCGTAATATTTTTCAAGCCCCTTAACCCCTACATTTTTAAGTATTCCTACATTTTTATCTAAAATCGTTTTTGTATAACCTATAGCAGGAGTTAGGGTATTTGTTATAGGATAAATTCTATCTTCTTCATGTTCTATAATACTAAGCCCTCTTATTTCAACGCGTCCATTATTGTTAGTAAATGCCTTAAAAAAGCCTTGGGTATAAAGTTTTTTAGCTAAGTCTTTTAAATGATTTGCTTGTTTTGTGTCAAGTTCTTGTAATAAAACAAAATTATAAGAACGTTTTTTGTGATTTTGCATTCTTTTTTTTATATCGCTAATCTGTTTATCACTAATGCCACTATAAATTTGAAAAAGCTTTAAAAATAGGTCAATTTTATCGGTATTTATACTTCTTAAATCAATCTCAGCCCTGTAACTTTGCTTAGAACTTACAAGGGTAAAATTATCCTTTGTTATAATGTTTCCTCTTAGGGCTAGTGAATATTGGTCTTTTTCTGTGTTTGGGATATGTCTTTTTGAAGTAAGGAAAAAGGTAGAGCTTAAAAATATAAGCATAAGTAAAAACGCCATACAATAGGCAAATGCAACCTTTGAAACTCTATTTTTCCTATATTCTTGCATAAAGCTTAAACTTGTGTATTTTTAATTTCTTTATAAGCACTAATTGCCTTATTTCTCACTTCAAGCATAAATTTCATACTGGTTTCAGCCTTACTAATAGCAATAGCTGCTTGGTGTAAATCCTTCACCTCGCCAGTAGCAATATCAGTCATAGCAGCCTCAGCTGTTTCTTGGGTTTTATTTAAATCTTCAATAGATTCTTTTAACAAATTCGCAAATTCATCACCTATTCCCTTTTGGTTTTGGCTTTGAATGCCTGAATTTGCTACCTTGCTAAGTTGATTTAAATCGTTAATAGTATTCATTTACTAACTTCCTTGTAACAATTCAATCGCACTTTGGGCTATAGCCTTTGCACTTGTAAAGGCACTTACATTAGCTTGATAAGCCCTTGTTGCTTCTATTAAATCGGCCATTTCTATAACAGGGTTTATATTTGGATAGGCCACATACCCTTCTTCATTTGCATCAGGGTGTCCTGGTTCATACTTCATACGAAAATCAGTATCATCCCTAACAACCTTATCTACAATCACACTCATAATCGCAGGATTTGCATCTTCTGGTGCAAAAGAATCATTTAAAGGATTTTCATATTTTAAAAAATTATTATCCTCTTTGATTTGTTTGTTTAAAAGCTCATCAAATTCAGTAGCTTTAAAAACAACCGACCTGCGTCTATAAGGTCCTCCCTCAGCCGTTCTAGTAGTGTTAGCGTTTGCTATATTCGAACTTATAACATTCATTCTAAAACGTTGAGCACTTAATCCATAACCACTAATATCAAAATCACTTAAGTATGCCATAACTTACCTTTAACTTATTTTATATTTTTGAACTTGCGTCAATTATTGAAGTAAAAATATTACCCTGTCTTCTTAAAACACCATCAAGTGCTGTAATCATAGTAGTATTTTTACTCATCTCAGTAGTTTCCACATCTAAATCCACGGTATTTGCATCATTCCTTGCTAAATGTCCATCCCTTAAATAAATAATAGACTTATTTGGGTCTGGAAATTTCCAAGGTTGTTGGTGATTTTCATCTGTGTTTGCTAATTTTAACTCTTTGTTATCACCCTTTTTAAAAATTTCATTTGCCCTATTAACCAAAGCTGTTTCAAATTCTATATCCCTTGCCTTATAAAATGGAGTATCCACATTTGCAAGGTTTGAATTTATAACTTGATTTCTTAAATTCCTACCTGCTAGTGCCCCAACTACTAGTTCTTTTGATTTAAATGGATTAATCATCTTTTATCCTTTATTTTTTTCTTAACCAAGAACAAGCAAAAAGAATGCCAACTTTTAATTTCTTTGTCCATCAATGGCCTTATTGTGCTCGTTTAAATTCGTACTAAATATATGCTTTCCTGTTTTTTTATCGCGTACAAAATACAAATAAGGCGTATCTGGTGGATTTTTAGTAGCCTTTATAGCAGCGATTGAAACATTACAAACTGCGTCCTGAGGTAAGCCTAAATTTTTATAGGTATTATACGAACTTGTATCATTTCTTATACGCTCAGGACTCACCCTAACATGAGAATAAACACCATAATTTAAAGTACCATCCATTTGAAGTTTCATACCGATTTTTAAGCGATTATTAATAACACTTGCAACAAGTGGCATTTCTTCTTCACTTGCTGCTTCTTTTTGAATAACTGATGCCATTATTATAGTTTTATACCATTTTTTAGGATTATATTCTCCATATAACTTAGTACTCCATTCTTTGTGCTGTCTTTCAGAATGAGTAATTAATAATTTTATAAAATTTGCTTCTGAAATATTGCGTGGAATTTTATAAGTATCAGGTATTAACATACCTTCTTTAAATGGGGATTGTTTGTTAAATTCAAAAATTAATATATCTTTATCTAAATTAAATTTCTTAGCAACTTGTTCTAAAAAGATTATAGTAGTTTCACCGGGGATTAAAGTAATATTTTGCGTAGCAGCCTTAGCCTTTGTGAGCTTATATAAAAATTCAAATCTATTTAATTTTTCTTTACCTATGTTAATCCAGCCAGATTGTGGCCTCCCTATAAAACGCAAAATAAATTTATCAATATCGCTTAATACATAATTTTTTTGTTTAAATTGTGTTATAATGTCAGCTATTGAACCTTGAGGTACAAAAACGACCTCGCTACTAGTAAAAGGTTTAGTAAGATAAAAAAATAGCCCTATTATAAATATAATAAAGAGCTCAACTATGAAAAAAAAGATTTTATACACACTGCTTGTGCTAGTGGTATTATTTTTAGCATTATTTTTTGTATTAAAAAACGGCTTTTCCATATCTAGTATCCATCTTAATTTTGTAAATTTAGAACAATTATATATTAAATTAGATAAAAAACTAATTTTAAGGGCAAAAAATATTTCTTTTAAGCAAGATTCAAACTCAAGCACAAATTTAAAAACTATAGAAAAAAGCGTACACGAACTAGTAGATATAGCTACGAATTTAAATTATTTTTATACCTTTTTTCAAGAAGTAGATATAGAAAAAATATTGATTAATGATAACCATGTAAGAATTTTATACAAAGATAATGAATTTTTCTTACATAATAATTTTTTACTAGCAAATCTTAGCTTACATAGCCAGCCCGGTGCTTTATTTGCAAATATTAAAAATATACACTTAACAGATTATAATGCTGATATAGAAGGAAATTTAAGCATAGGCATAAAGAATAAATTTTACTCATTAAATGCAAAAATAAACTCACCTGTTATAAGTTTTAATACCTTGCTAAATTATAGACATTCTCAACTTTCTTATAAATTTGAAGATATTAATATACAAGATATTACTAAGCTTTTTGCACATATCCAAGAAAAAATTATATTGCCTAAAAGTTTGGTAGAATGGGTGATCGACAAGGCAAGGGCGGAATTTTATCATTTTCATTTTTTACAAGGTTTTGCAGATTTAAGAAAGAATAATTTTTATTTTAATGATATTAGTGCAAGTGCTACTGCTACAAATGTAGAAGTTAAACTAGATAAGGTAATGAATGCTATTAAAATTCCTAACCTGGACTTAAATTTAAGTAAACAAAAGATTGATTTTTACTTTCCAAAGGCAAGCTATAATAATGGTGATTTAAGTGGTAGCAAGGTGTATTTATACGATATTTTTGATGATAAAAAAATGGGAATTTACATAAAGATTAAGTCAAATTCCTTGCGTTTTGATGAAAAATTAAACAATGCCTTAAAACAATATGTATTTGAACTTCCTTTTTATCAAACAAGTGGGACTATGAAAAGCGAGTTAGAACTTAAAATTGACTTTGATGAAAGTGGAGAAGTACTTTATAATGGTAGCTTTACCCTAAATAATGTTGGAATTTCTCTTGCAGATTTTGTTATAAAACAAGCAAATGTTAAATTAAAACAAGATGACTTGCGTATAGAAAATGCAAGTGCTAAAAATGAATTTTTAGACTCAAATTTTAATGCAAATATAAATTTACAAACAAAAAAAGGAAGCTTTGATACGCATATAAATAGACTTCATTTTGAAGGACTTTTAGATATTTCAAATCAAGATACGATTTTAAATTTAGATTATACAAAGGATATTTTATTAAGCATTCCAAAGTGGCAATTAGAAATGAATTTTAATAAGGGTCTAACCCTAACCTTAAATGATTTAAACCTTTGCGTACAAAATTCAAGCCTACTTCAAGGCATGGGTATAATAGGTGGAAAAAGCATAACTTATAATAGTACAAATTTTGATGATTTTGATGCCCAGCTAACAGATATGAAATTTAATGGTTCATTTTTAAAGGCTGATAAAAGCGTGTATGAAAACGATACTTTTTATGTTACAAGGCAAAAAGGCGTTACTAAGATTAGTTCAAAAAGTAATCTTGCAAGTGCTACAATTACTTCAAATTTAAAAGAAATTCACCTTAAAAATTTAATTTATGTTTATAAAAATGATAAAGAAGGCAAGGAATTTAACATAGAAGATTATAAAGAAAATATAGAACTTGGGGGGGCAAATGTCGGCGTGATTTTAAAGGATTTTAATAAGACCTTAAATTTTGATAAGCTTGAATTTTCCCTTAAAAATAGTACTATGCAAGCAACAGCAAGTAAGAATAAGGCAAATTTTCGCCTTCACATGTCAAAGGATAAATTAAGTCTTGTAGCTAAAAATATGGATGATAATTTTATTAACACCTTTTTAGGCAAACAAGCCTTTAAAGAAGGAAATTTAAGCCTTTATGTAAGGGGGGATAATTTAAAATTTTTAAATGGAAGATTTGAACTTAGCAATACTTATGTAAAAGACTTAAAAGGAACGAATAATCTAATATCCTTCATAGACACAATCCCTAGCCTACTATTATTTAAAAGCCCTACTTTTAATAATAGTGGCTTAAAATTTGAAGAAGGAGTGGTAGCATTTGAGAAAAAAAAGGATTTAATAAATTTTACAACTATAAATTTAAATGGAGATAGCGTTGATATTTACGGGCTTGGCAATGCAAATTTAAGCGATAATTCAGTGGACTTTAACCTAGAATTAAAAACCTTAAAATCAGCCACTACAGCAATTGCCAGTGTGCCTATTTTAAACTACGTTCTTTTAGGAAAAAACAAAGAAATTTCAACCATTTTAAAGGTTGACGGAAGTATTGATAATCCTCAATTTCACACGCAAATTTTATTAGATACCCTAAAAACTCCTTTTAATTTAATAAGAAATATCATAATGCTACCTGTGAATTTATTTGACTTCGATGATTAGTTTTATAATAAAAAATAAAAAAAAGTTTAAATTTCCTCTTGCTTTTTTTTTAAATTTTACTATACTTTGCAATGAAATAAAAAAATAATATTTTAAAGGACAAAAAATGCACATTACTTACACTCTTACAGATGAGTCGCCAGCGCTTGCTACCTACTCGTTTTTACCAATAGTTAGAGCCTTTTTAAAAAAAGCTAATATAGTGGTTAAAACCTCGGATATTTCACTATCTGGTAGGATTATTGCTAATTTTGGCGAGTATTTAAAAGAAGAACAAAGATGTGAAGATGCCCTAGAAAACCTAGGCAAACTCGTAAAACAAGCAG
Source organism: Campylobacter sp. LR264d (assembly GCF_008633895.1). Classification (NCBI taxonomy): domain Bacteria; kingdom Pseudomonadati; phylum Campylobacterota; class Epsilonproteobacteria; order Campylobacterales; family Campylobacteraceae; genus Campylobacter; species Campylobacter sp. LR264d. The sequence continues at coordinate 100,296 of NZ_VJNT01000001.1, read as the reverse complement.
ATGCAAATCTAATCAAAACCCCAAATATCTCTGCTTCAATTCCTCAGCTCAAAACAGCGATTAAGGAACTTCAATCTAAAGGTTATATGTTACCAAATTACCCAGACGAGCCAAAAAATGATGAAGAAATTCAAATCAAGGCAAAATATCAAAAAATTTTAGGCTCAGCCGTTAATCCAGTACTTCGTCAAGGTAACTCAGATCGCCGTTCAACAAAGGCAGTTAAAGACTATGCAAGGAATAATCCTTACAGGGTTACTGAATTTAATCCAAATTCAAAAACCATAGTTTCTTATATGAAAGATGGCGATTTTTTTGATAATGAAAAGGCTGTTTTAATAAAAGAAGATTGTGTTGCAAGTATTGAATTTATTTCAAATAGTGGCAAAAGTGAAATTTTAAAAGACAATCTAAAATTAGAAAAAAATGAAATTTTAGATGCTACCTTTATGGATGTGGAAAAATTACAAGAATTTTATAGCGAACAAATTGAACTTTGCAAAAAAGAAGATATACTTTTTTCTCTACACTTAAAAGCAACTATGATGAAAGTAAGCGACCCTGTTCTTTTTGGTTATGCAGTTAAGGTTTTCTTTAAAGAATTATTTGCTGAGTTTAAAGATGAGTTAGAAAAACTTGGCGTTAATGCAAATAATGGACTTTCTGAACTTTTAAGCAAAATAGAAAATTCGCCTAAAAAAGATGAAATCTTAAAAAAATACAAAGAAATTTTAGATAAAAGTGCCAAAATTTCAATGGTAAATTCAGATAAAGGTATTACAAATTTACATGTACCAAGCGATGTTATAGTTGATGCGTCCATGCCTGCTATGTTAAAAAATGGTGCTAGACTTTGGGATAAGGATGGCAAAGAAAAAGATACAAACGCAGTTATCCCTGATAAAACCTATGCTACAATTTATGAAGCCGTGATTAAGGACTTACACAAGAATGGTACTTTAAATCCTAGTAAATTAGGTAGCGTTTCAAATGTAGGTTTAATGGCTAAAAAAGCACAAGAATATGGCTCACACGATAAAACTTTCATTGCAAAAGAAGATGGGATATTTAAAATAGTAGCAAATAATAAAACCTTGCTTGAACATAAGGTAAGAAAAGGTGATATTTATAGGGCGAATCAAGCTAAATTTGATGCTGTTATTAACTGGATAGATTTAGGCATTGAAAGAATGCAACTTAGTGGTGCTAAAGCGATTTTTTGGCTAGATGAAAAAAGGGCTAGTAATAAAATAATGATAGATTTAGTCAAAAAAAGATTAAATGAAAAAAACGTACAAATTGACATTTTAGAACCCTTTGAAGCTTGTTTAAAAAGCCTTGAATTAATCCGTGCTGGAAAGGATGCTATCTCAATAACAGGCAATGTTTTAAGAGATTACCTAACCGATTTATTCCCTATATTAGAACTTGGAACTAGTGCAAAAATGCTTTCGGTGGTGCCTATGTTAAATAATGGTGCTATGTTTGAAACAGGAGCTGGTGGATCAGCCCCTAAACAAGTAGAACAATTAGTAGAAGAAAATCACTTGCGTTGGGATAGCTTGGGTGAATTTCTAGCCTTACAAGCAAGTTTAGAATTTTACGCTCAAAAATGTAGCAACAATAAAGCAAAGGTTTTAGCAGCTTGTTTAGACGAAGCCATTGGAGAATGGCTTGAAAACAATAAAGCCCCTTCTAGAAAGGTAAAAGAAGATGATAATCGTACAAGTCATTTTTATTTAGCCCTTTACCTAGCAAATCATTTAGCAAGACAAGCAAATGACCTTGAATTGCAAAGTTTCTTTAAAGATATAGCCTTAGAATTAAGTTCAAATGAAGAAAAAATTCGTGCCGAATTTAACGATACACAAGGCATTAAGGTGGATTTAGGAGGCTATTATAAATTTGATGATGATAAAACAAATAAAATTATGAGACCAAGTGCTACATTTAATGCCATTATTGCAAAGATAGAAGCATAATGAAAATTACAATTATCGGTGCTGGACATGTTGGTGTAAGCATTACTTACGCCTTAATTTTAAGAGAATTTGCAGATGAACTTGTCTTAATTGATAAAAGCGATGAAATTTTAATAGCAAGGGAATTAGAGCTTGAACAAAGCATAGCTTCTTTTAATTTAGATATAAATTTAATCTGTACTCAAGATTATTCTTATACAAAAAATAGCGATATAGTTATATTTTGTGCAGGTTTAGCAAGGCAAGAAGGGCAAAGTAGACAAGAACTTTTGCAAATAAATACTGAAATTATGCTAAGTTGTGCAAAAAATATAAAAAAATATGTTGAGGACCCACTATTTATCATACTTACAAATCCTGTTGATTTTTTACTTAACACGCTTTATGAACATAAAATTTTTTCTACCAAAAAAATCATTGCCATGGCTGGAATTTTAGATAATGCCCGTTTTAAATACGAATTATCTAAAAAATTAAGGGTTAAAATGTCAAATATTGACACTAGATTAATCGGCTTTCATAATGATGATATGGTATTGTTAAAATCATACGCAAGGATTAATAATAAACCCTTGTCTGAGTTTTTAAACGAAGAAGGCTTTGAATATATTGAAAATGAAGTGAAAACGGGTGGGGCAAAGATTATTAGACATTTAAAATCCTCAGCCTACCTAGCACCAGCAGCAGCTTGTGTTAGAATGCTAGAAGCTACTAGGAGTGGTGAGTTTTTACCTATAAGTGTAATTTTAAATGGGGAATTAGGCGTCAAAAATAAAGCATTTGGCGTAATGGCTAGGCTTGGCTTAGAAGGTGTTATTGAGATAATGAAGCTTGATTTAAGTCAGGACGAAACAGACAAACTTGAAAAATCGTTAATCAAATATCATTACAAAGGAGAATAAATGAATATACACGAATATCAGGCAAAAGAAATTTTTGCAAGTTATAAGATACCTACTTTAAAGGGTAAGGTAGCATTTAGTGTTGATGAAGCAGTCGCAAACGCTAAAGAACTTGGAGGCAGTGTGTGGGCCGTAAAGGCTCAAATTCACGCTGGAGGTCGTGGCCTTGGAGGTGGTGTTAAAATTGCTAAAAATTTAGATGAAGTAAAAAGTTATGCAAGTCAAATTCTAGGTATGAATTTGGTTACTCACCAAACAGGACCAGAAGGAAAACTAGTCCAAAAACTATATATTGAAAGTGGTGCAAATATAGTAAAAGAATATTATTTGGCTATACTTTTTAATAGAATGGCTGAAAAAATCACTATCATTGCATCAAGCGAAGGTGGTATGGACATTGAAAAGGTAGCAAAGGAAAGCCCTGATAAAATCGCTAAGGTTAGCATAGACCCTCAAATTGGTTTTAAAATGTTTCATGGCTTAGAAGTTTCAAAGGTTTTAGGACTCAACAAGGATGAAAGCAAAAAATTAATTTCTATGATAGATAAGCTTTATAAACTATATATGGATAAAGATATGAATATGCTTGAGATTAATCCTTTAATCAAAACTGCTGAAGGCGATTTTTACGCACTTGATGCAAAATGTAGCTTTGATGATAGTGGACTTTATAGAAATCAAGACATAGCAACCCTTAGAGATATTAGCGAAGAAAATCCAGCTGAAAGAGAGGCCTCTGAATTTGGATTAAGTTATGTTAAACTTGATGGAGATGTTGCTTGCATGGTTAATGGTGCAGGTTTAGCAATGGCTACTATGGATATTATTAATTATAGTGGGGCAAAACCAGCAAATTTCTTAGATGTTGGTGGTGGGGCTAGTGCTGAAACCGTGGCTAAGGCCTTTGAGATTATTTTAAGAGATAAAAATGTAAAGGTTATTTTCATAAATATATTTGGTGGAATCGTTCGTTGCGATAGAATTGCAAATGGAATTTTAGAAGCTACTAAAAATGTTGAAGTAAATGTTCCTGTTGTTGTTCGCCTTGATGGTACAAATGCAGCAGAGGCAAAGGCAATCTTAGAAAATTCAAATCTTACAAATGTAAAAGCAGCTACTGATTTAAAAAGTGGTGCAGAGCTTGTAAAAAGTTTAATATAAGGAAAAATAATGAGTATTTTAGTTAATAAAAACACAAAGGTTATAGTTCAAGGTTTTACAGGCAAAGAGGCAACTTTTCATGCTGAACAATGCATAGCATATGGTACAAATATAGTAGGTGGAGTTACTCCTCACAAAGGTGGACAAACTCACCTTGGAAAGCCTGTTTTTGATACAGTTGCAGAGGCAGTAAAGGCAACTAGGGCTGATGTTAGCCTTATTTTTGTACCAGCTTTTGCTGTTGGAGATAGTGTTATAGAAGCAGCTGATGCAGGTATTAAACTTGCAGTTGTTATCACTGAACACACACCTGTAAAGGATATGATGTTTGCTAAAAATTATGCAAATAAAAAAGGCATGAAAATCATAGGTCCAAATTGCCCTGGTATTATTACTTCTGATGAGTGTAAGCTTGGAATTATGCCTGGTTTTATCTTTAAAAAAGGTTGCGTTGGTTTAATTTCAAAATCAGGTACTCTAACTTATGAGGCTGCTAATCAAGCTGTAAAAGCTGGATATGGAATTTCAACAGCTGTTGGTATAGGTGGGGACCCTATTATAGGTCTAGCTTATAAAGAACTTTTAAGCGAATTTCAAAAAGATGATGAAACAAAGGCTATTATAATGATAGGTGAGATAGGTGGAAGTCTTGAAATTGAGGCTGCTAAATTTATAAAAGAAAATATTACTAAACCTGTTGTTGCCTTTATAGCCGGTGCTACTGCTCCAAAAGGTAAGAGAATGGGACATGCTGGTGCTATTGTTGGAAGTGCTGATGAAAGTGCGGCTGCGAAAAAAGAAGCACTTAGAAGTTATGGGATTAAAGTCGCTGATTCACCAGCCTTAATAGGTGAAGAAGTTAAAAAGATTTTAGGTTAAAAGGAAAATATTATGAGTATAAATGCTCCAAAAGACACACCCGTTTGGGTTGATGAAAAAAGGTGCAAAGCTTGTAATATCTGCGTTAGCTACTGCCCTGCTGGGGTTTTAGCTATGCGCGATGATGTACAAGCCGTACTAGGACAAATGATTGAAGTAGTACATCCTGATTCCTGTATAGGTTGTGCAGAATGCGAAGTACATTGTCCTGATTTTGCTATCATGGTAGCAAAAAGAGATGAATTTAAATTTGCTAAATTAACGCCTGAATCAAAAGATAGAGCTTTGGCTGTAAAAAATAATAAATATAAAAAATTAAATTCTTAGGACAAAAAAATGAGAGAAGTTATAGCAACAGGAAATGTTTTAATTGCACAGGCTGCAATTGATTGTGGATGTAGATTTTTTGGGGGTTATCCTATAACTCCAAGTTCAGAAATAGCACACGAATTAAGCCATATGCTACCTGCAAATGATGGTACCTTTATACAAATGGAGGATGAAATTTCAGGCATTAGTGTAACAATAGGTGCTTCTATGAGTGGTACTAAGGCAATGACAGCAAGTAGTGGTCCTGGAATTTCATTAAAGGCTGAACAAATAGGTCTTGCTTTTATAGCTGAAATTCCACTTGTTATTGTAAATGTTATGCGTGGTGGTCCTTCAACTGGTCTTCCAACTCGCGTTGCACAAGGAGATTTATTCCAAGCAAAGGCCCCAACTCATGGCGATTTTGCTAGTATAGCAATAGCCCCTGCCTCGCTTGAAGAAGCCTATTTAGAAACCGTAAGGGCCTTTAATTTAGCAGAAAAATTTATGACCCCTGTATTTTTATTAATGGATGAAACAGTAGGACATATGAATGGTAAGGCTGTGATACCTGATGCAAAGGATATTGAGATTATTAATAGGGCTAAATTTACTGGCGATAAAAAAGAATATAAGGCTTATAAGGCAGAGGCTAATCAACCAGCTACTTTAAATCCATTTTTCACAGGTTATCGTTACCATGTAACAGGACTTCACCATGGAGAAATAGGCTTTCCAACAGAAGATGGCGAATTGGTTAAGAAAAATATGGAAAGGCTTATAGGCAAAATTAAAAATCGCAAAAATGAAATTTGCAAATGGGAAGAATATAAGCTTGATGATGCTGAATTTCTTATAATTGCTTATGGTAGCGTTAGTCGTTCGGCAAAAGAAGCCATTAATAGACTAAGAGAAGAAGGCATTAAGGTAGGGCTTTTTAGACCTATTACCCTTTATCCAGTAGCCGAAGAAAAAATCGCGCAAATAGTTAATAAATTTAAAAAAGTAATGGTAAGTGAGCTTAATATGGGTCAATACCTTGAAGAGATTGAAAGGGTAAGTAGTAGAAGAGATTTTATAAGCTTACATAGGGCAAATGGGCGACCTATTACACCAAGTGAAATTATCGCAAAAATAAAGGAGAATTTGTAATGGCTTTTGATTATGATGAATATTTACGCGTAGATAAATTGCCTACGCAATGGTGTTGGGGTTGTGGTGATGGCGTTGTTTTAAAGGCTATTATTAGGGCTATTCAAAAAATCGGCTGGAATATGGATGATGTGTGCTTAGTTTCTGGTATAGGTTGTAGTGGAAGAATGAGTTCTTATGTAAATTGCAACACAGTTCATACTACACATGGTAGGGCGATTGCCTATGCTACAGGTATAAAATTAGCAAATCCTAGCAAACATGTAATAGTAGTTAGTGGGGATGGCGATACACTAGCAATTGGAGGAAACCATACCATTCATGGCTGTCGTAGAAATATAGATTTAACTCATATTGTAATTAACAATTTTATTTACGGACTTACAAATTCTCAAACCTCTCCTACTACTCCAAAGGGCTTTTACACAGTTACAGCACAATTTGGTAACATTGACCCAAATTTTGATGCTTGCAAACTTACTCAAGCTGCTGGAGCTTCCTTTGTAGCAAGGGGCAATATAATCGAGGCAAAAAAGCTTGAAAATTTAATCTTTAAGGCCTTAGAACATAAGGGTTATAGCTTTGTTGATGTTTTTTCAAACTGCCATATAAATTTAGGTAGAAAAAATAAAATGGGCGAGGCTGTTTCTGTGCTTGAGTGGATAAAATCTCGCATTGTTGATAAAGCTGAATTTGATAAAATGGACTTTGAACAAAGAAAAGATAAATTCCCAACAGGCATTTTATACCAAGATGAAAGCCAGCCTGAATACTGCCATGCTTATGAAGAAGTTCGTAGGGCAGCAAAAGAAAAAAGAATGGTTGATTTAGGAGCTTTAAAATGAAATATCAATTAAGATTTGGCGGTGAGGGCGGTCAAGGCGTTATTACCGCTGGTGAAATTTTAGCCGAAGCAGCTATTAAAGAAGGTAGAAGTGCTTTTAAGGCCTCAACTTATACCTCGCAAGTTCGTGGAGGTCCTACAAAGGTTGACATTATTATTGATGAGAATGAAATTTTATTCCCTTATGCTATAGAAGGCGAGGTTGATTTTATGCTTTCAACTGCTGATAAAGGTTATAAGGGCTTTAAAAGTGGGGTTAAAGATGGTGGCATTATAGTTGTAGAACCAAATTTAGTACACCCAGAACAAGATGATTATAAAAAATGGAAAATCTTTGAAATTCCTATTATTACCATAGCAAAGGATGAAGTAGGAAATGTAGCTACTCAATCAGTAGTAGCCTTAGCCATAGCTGCTTATATGAGTAAGTGCATAGACTTAGACGTTTTAAAAGAAACCATGCTACATATGGTACCTGCTAAAACAAGGGATGCAAATGCTAAGGCCTTTGATTTAGGTATTAAATACGCAAAGGAAGCTGCTCCACATAGTTAGAAAGGCAATGCCTTTCTAACTTATTATAAAATAATTTTAAAAAATTTCTCTTAAACTTGACAATAATAGACTAAAGTTATATAATACTACCAATATAAAGTTTAAGGAGAAAAAATGTCAAATATACAAGAATTTTTAACAGACTCAATGCAAGCAAGTGTAGATAGTGCTATATCTTTGGCTATACACACTAAAAATAACGAAGTAGAGCCCTTGCATCTTTTATGGGCATTAAGCGTTGATAGTACTAGTATTTTTAATCAAATTTTAAATAAAATGAATGTTTCAAAGGAGGCTTTAATACTTGAGATTAAAAGCCAGGTTGCAAAATTGCCTACTAGTTCAAATGTAAATCGCGATAATATCAGATTTTCAAATGAATTTATGAATTCACTTGAAAGGGCTAAGGGATTAATGAGTGCAAATGGTGATAGCTTTTTAAGCGTTGATACTTGGATTGTAAGTGAAAGTAAGGATTCAAAGGTTATTAAAGAAATTCTAACAAAATTCATGGATTTAAAAGAATTACAAAAGGAATTTCAAACACTAAGGGCAGGTCGTAATATAGATAGTAAAAGTGCTGATGAAACCCTAGATAGCCTTAATAAATTTGGTATAGATTTAACAAAAAAGGCAAATAATGGTGAGCTTGACCCTATTATAGGAAGAGAAGAAGAAATTCAAAGATTAATGCAAATTTTAATTAGAAAAACAAAAAACAATCCTATCTTGCTTGGAGAACCTGGCGTTGGTAAAACAGCTATTGTAGAGGCCTTAGCCCAAAGAATAGTAAAAAAAGATGTGCCTACTTCTTTGCAAAATCAAAAGGTAATAGCCCTTGATATGAGTGCTTTAATAGCTGGGGCAAAATATAGGGGTGAATTTGAAGATAGATTAAAAGCTGTAATAAACGAGGTAATAAAGTCTGAAAATGTGATACTTTTCATTGATGAAATTCACACTATTGTAGGGGCTGGTGCAAGTGAGGGTAGTATGGATGCTGCAAATATCTTAAAACCAGCACTTGCAAGGGGAGAACTTCATACAATTGGGGCTACCACGCTTAAAGAATATAGAAAATATTTTGAAAAAGATGCTGCTTTACAACGTAGGTTTCAGCCTGTAAATGTAAACGAACCAAGCGTTAACGAGGCCTTAGCAATGCTTAGAGGCATTAAAGAAAGACTTGAAATTCATCATAATGTTAGCATAACAGATAGTGCCCTAGTAGCTGCTGCAAAGCTTTCAAAAAGGTATATTTCTGATCGCTTTTTGCCCGATAAGGCCATTGATTTAATAGATGAGGCGGCTGCTGAGTTAAAAATGCAAATTGAATCAGAGCCTAGTTCGCTAAGAAAGGTTAGAAAAGAGATTGAAACCTTGCAAGTTGAAAATGAAGCCTTAAAAATGGAAAATAAAGAAAGCAATCAAAAAAGGCTTAGTGAGATTGTAAAAGAACTAGCAAATTTAAAGGAAAGGCAAAATCACTTACAAGCACAATTTGAAAACGAAAAGCAAGTTTTTGAGGCCATTAGTGTCAAGAAAAAAGAGATTGATTTATTGCGCTATGAAGCAAGTATGGCTAAAAGAGATAGTGAATTTCAAAAGGCTGCTGAGATTGAATATGGCAAAATTCCAAGCATTAGCAAGGAAGTACAAGAATTAGAACTTAAATGGCAAAATATGAGCAAGGAAGGAGTACTACTTAAAAACGAGGTGGATGAGGATATGGTCGCTGGAATTTTAAGTAAATGGACTGGAATTAGCGTTAAAAAAATGCTTACTAGTGAAAAGCAAAAATTTTTGCAAGTTGAAGAACATTTAAAAGAAAGTGTAATCGGGCAAGATAAGGCCTTAAATGCTTTAGCAAGGGCCATTAAACGCAATAAAGCTGGATTAAATGCTGGTAATAAGCCAATAGGTAGCTTTTTATTCTTAGGTCCAACAGGGGTTGGAAAAACTCAATCTGCTAAGGCTTTGGCTAAATTTTTATTTGATGATGAAAAGGCAATGATTCGCTTTGATATGAGTGAATTTATGGAAAAACATAGTGTTTCAAGGCTTTTAGGGGCACCTCCTGGATATATAGGGCATGAAGAAGGAGGAGAATTAACAGAGGCTGTGCGTAGAAAGCCTTATTCTGTGCTTTTATTTGATGAAGTTGAAAAGGCACACCAAGATGTTTTTAACATACTTTTAGGAATTTTGGATGATGGCAGAGCTACTGATAGCAAGGGCGTAACAGTTGATTTTAAAAACACTATTATAATCTTAACCTCAAATATAGCCTCAGATGCCATTTTTAAGCTTAAAGGTAAAGAACAAGAAGATGCTATAAACGTAGCACTTAAAAACTTTTTTAGACCTGAATTTTTAAATAGATTAGATGATATTATCACCTTTAATCCACTTGGAAAAGATGAGGCCTATGAGATAGTAAAATTATTATTTGTGGATTTGCAAAAAATTCTAACTAGTAAGGGTATAAAAGCTAGTTTAAGCGAGGATGCGACTTTACTTATAGCAAACGAGGGCTTTGACCCTGATTTTGGGGCTAGGCCTTTAAAAAGGGCACTTTATGATTTAGTTGAAGATAAACTTAGCGATATGCTTTTAAGCGATGAGATAAAAGAAGAGGACGAGCTTTTAATAGATGCAAAAGATGATAAAATAATCATTAACAAAATATAAATTTCTGGCTTTAAAAGCCAGAATAATTTATCAAACTATGTTAAAATAAAAACACTAGTGATTTTAAAGGATAAAAAATGAAATCCATTCGTCTTATTTACCCTCAATGGCAAGGAGGCGAAATTAGTGCTTACTTTGAAGACCTTAATGAAAAACAAAGCTCACAAGGCTATATTTTAGGTGCTAGAATTTTAGACCTTTTAATGAAAAAACGAAAAAATGTACAAAACATATATTTACCTATTTCAACGAAATTTAAAAGAGAGATTAAGGATGGCATTATAGATAAAAAAATCATTTTACACCAAACAAAAAAGGCAGCAAAGCTTGTCAAAAAAAGCAAGGCTGATAAAATTCTTAGCCTTGGTGGGGAATGTTCTATTAGTATAGTACCTTTTTTGTACTTAGCTAAAAAATATGGTAGTGATGATGTGTGTGTGATTTATCTTGATTCTCACCCTGATATTGGCCTTCCTTATGATGATTTTTATCAAGGTTATCATGCAATGGCTGTTAGTATGCTTTTAGGATATGGGGACGAGGAACTTTTAAGTGTGATTAAAAATAAAAAAGACTTTATAAAACCTGAAAATTTACTGCTTGTTGGCTTAAATTCAAAAGAAGAAAAGCATTATAAACAAAGGCAAAATGATTTTAATCTTAAAAGCATTAATGCAAGTGAATACAATGAAAAAGCCGTTATATCGTGGCTAGATAGCATTAGTGCCACTAAGCTTTTAATACATTTTGATTTAGACGTACTTGATAAAGATGAACTTTATATAGCAGTTGGCAATACTGGTAAAATGAAAATTACTCAAATCATTAGCCTTTTAAAAATAGCATCAAGAAAAAAAAGATTAGTAGGATTAAGCGTGGCTGAGTGTTTGCCAAGGGATTTAATAAAACTTCAAAATTTACTTGCGAATTTACCTAGCTTTTAAATTTTAAAAGCTTGAAACTTTTTGCGTTCTTTTATCTTTTTAAAATCTTGAAAATAATGTTATAATAGGCTTTCAAATAAGATTTTTAAATTAAAAACATTCTTAAATTTTTCACTTCATAAACATATCAATAGCCTTATTTAAATCCTCAATGCCTTGTTCGTCTTTTTCTAAGACAAAATGTATCATACAATGTGCTAAATGTTCTTTTAAAATAGCCTTTGCAGTATTATTTACCTCGCCTTTAATAGCAGCTAGTTGAATTAAAATTTCACTACAATCCTTATCCATTTCAACCATTCTTTTAACAGATTCTAAATGCCCTATAGTGCGACTTAGGCGATTGGAAATTGCCTTTATATGTTTGTTTGAATGGTGATGAGAGTGTACTAAATCTTTCATTTTTTGCCTTTCTTATAAAAATCCTTTAAAATTCTCATAAAATATCATCATTAATGGAATAGTAAATAAAGAAATTAAACTTGTTATAAATACTAGTAAAGAAATTTTTTCTGTGTTTAAATTTAATACAGATGCAACTATTATAGAATCACTAGCAATTGGCACTATGGAGAGTATAAAAAAGATAATATAATATTTTAATTCATAAATGTGAAAAAAGGTACTATCCAAATATATTAAAAAACACATTATAAAAGGGTGTATTAAAAATTTAATAAAAATGGCAATGCCTATAAATTTAAACTCAAAGCTACTAAGCCTTATTTTTTCAAGCCCCATGCCTATAATCATCATTCCTAAAATTGAAAGTGTTCCCTTTGCATACAAAAAAATAGAACTTATAGAATCAGGCATTTTAAAAGAACTTATGTTTAAAATAATGGCTATTAAAAAAGCATGGATTGAAGGCAATTTTAAAATCTTTAAAAGGCTTTCTTTAAAAGAATAGGTACTTCTTGCTACTATAAAATAACCAGCACTATTTTGATATAAAATCACAGCAAAGATTGCAAAAATAAAAATTTCTACTAAATTTTCATCTAAAAAAATAAGGGCTAAGGGAATGCCAAGATATGCAGAATTTCCAACAGCAGTTGAAAAAGCTAATAAATTCGCCCTGTTGTCCTTATAAATTCTTTGCAAGATAATCAAGCTTGTAAAGACTATAAAAACGCTTGCTAAGTATGGCAAAACAGGGATTAATAAAATTTCAAAACTAAAATTGATACTTATAGTAGCATTAAAGATAACAAGGGGTGAAAGTATGTAAAAAAGGATATTTGCTATAGTTTTTTTATCACATTTTAAAAATTTACTTGAAAAACTGCCTAAAAATATACAAAAATAAAGGGGGACTATGCTTGAAAAAAGTCCCAAAAAACTAGCCATTTATACCCTTAAAACATAGCCTCGTTCATAGCACTTGGCTTTTGCAAACCTAAAATTTTAAGTACAGAAGCAGCAATATTACTAAGTCCCATATTTTCCTTAATCTTACTTACTCCTTGTGCCTCAACAAAGACAAAGACATCGAAAGTAGTGTGATTTGTAAGTATGTTTCCCTTTTCATCTTGCATTGCCTCGCAGTTTCCATGGTCGCTTGTAATAATAAAGGCATAATCCTTTTTACGAGCCTCTTTAACAAGTTCTCCAAGACAAAAATCAACAGCCTCCACAGCCTTAACAGAGGCCTCAAAACTACCCGTATGCCCTACCATATCGCCATTTGCAAAATTTACTACTATAAAATCCTTACCTTGATTAATCCCTTTTTTAACCTCATCAAGCACCTCAAAAGCACTCATTTCAGGCCTTTCATCATAGGTTTTAACCTTTGGACTAGGGATTAATACCCTGCTTTCATTTTCAACACTTTCTTCTATCCCACCATTAAAAAAGAAGGTAACATGGGCGTATTTTTCAGTTTCTGCTGTATGAAGTTGTGTTAAATTTGCCCTGGCAATAACCTGAGCTAAGGTATCATTTAGCACTTCTTTTTCAAATAAAACAGGCAAATTAAATTTATCATCATAAACGCTCATTGTAAGTAGATTATTAAAAATTTTATCCCTTTTAAACTCGTTAAAATCCTTTGAATTTAAAACGTAAATTAACTCTTTCATTCTATCGTTTCTAAAATTTACAAAGATAAGCCCATCTTCTTCATTAATGCCCTTAAAATTTGCACTCTTAACACCTTCTATAAACTCATCAGTAATACCCTTTTCATAGCTTTCTTGCATATAAGCACTAAAATTTGATACTTCATCAACTTCACCCATTAAGCACTTATAATATTTTTCCACCCTATCCCAACGTTTATCCCTATCCATAGCATAAAATCTACCACAAAGCGTAGCAAAACAAATATCATTTTTTTGACAAGATTCTTCTAATTCTTTTATAAATTTAAGCCCTGTTTTAGGTCCAACATCTCGTCCATCAGTAATTGCATGGGCAAACACATTTTTACCCCTTTGCTTGCAAAGTTTAAGCAAGGTATTAAAATGCGTATTTAAAGAATGGACCCCTCCATCGCTATAAAGCCCTATCACATGGATATTTTTACATTTTTCAAGCAGGGTATTTAAATTTTTATTCTTTGATAAAGACCCATCCTCAATAGCCTTATTTATCTTAACTAAATTTTGATAGATAATGCGGCCACTACCTATGCACATATGCCCTACTTCGCTATTTCCCATTTGACCTTCTGGCAATCCCACAGCCAAACCACTAGTTTTTAACAAAGAATTTGGCACCTCTTTAAATAATCTTTCATAATTTGGCTTTTTTGCACTAAAAAAAGCATTAAATTTTTCACTAGGATTAAAACCTACGCCATCGGTAATGACTAAAATACATTTTTGACTCATTTTTTTACTCTTTATAAGATTTTTTTTTGCAAGATTTTACTAAAATTAAACTTTTAAAAACCAAAAAAGGCAAAAATTTTGTTTTATATTTCTTATTTTAGTGATTATGCTTTCTTTACTTATATTAGCGTTCGGGCTGGTTTTGCATTTTTTATAGCTTTATGTTTATCTTTATTTATCATGCCAAAATTTATCAATTGGGCTAGATCAAAAAACGCTAAACAACCCATTTATGAACTAGCCCCTGATAATCACAAAACAAAATCAAATACGCCTACAATGGGAGGACTTATTTTTGTTGGCTGTGCAGTCTTTAGCTCCTTACTTTGCATTAAATTCAATGTCTTAACCCTTATCAGTCTTTTATGCCTTATTTTATTTTGCTTAATAGGCTTGATTGATGATTTAAATAAAATCTTAAAAAAGGATAACCACTTAGGATTAAGCCCAAAAACTAAGCTTTTTTTACAATGCCTTGCAAGTCTTTGTTGTGGCTTACTGTTGTATTTTTTTACCGATTTAAATGGCGATTTTTACATACCTTTTTATAAACATGCCTTATTTAATATGCATATTTTTACTATAGTTTTTTGGATACTTGTTTTAATTGCTAGTTCAAATGCCGTAAATTTAACGGATGGACTAGATGGTCTTGCGACCGTTCCTAGCATAATATCCATTGTTACGCTTGGAATTTTTCTTTATTTGAGTGGAAATTTAATTTATAGTGAGTATTTGCTTTTGCCTAAAATTCAAGGACTAGGCGAGGTGGTTATTATTTGTGCTTCTTTGGTTGGGTCTTTAATGGGCTTTTTATGGTATAACTGCTACCCTGCACAAGTTTTTATGGGAGACAGTGGTAGTTTAGCACTGGGGGCATTTATTGGCTTTTTAGGCATTATTAGCAAAAATGAATTTTTACTTTTATTAATAGGCTTTGTTTTTGTGCTTGAAACAATTTCTGTAATTTTACAGGTTGGTAGCTTTAAAATTTTCAATAAAAGGGTATTTAAAATGGCACCCATTCACCATCATTTTGAAAAGGTAGGCTGGGTTGAAAATAAAATAATCGTTCGCTTTTGGATGATAGCCTTGCTTTCAAATTTATTAGCCCTTGCTTCTATAAAACTTCGCTAGGAAAAAATATGAGAATATCTTTATTTGGTTATGGAAAAACTACAAAGGCCATTGTTGAAAATTTAGGCTTAAAATTTGGTGGCTTTGATATTTATGATGATAGTTTTAAAGAAATTTCACACGATAAACTTAATAATAGATTTTTAACCATAGATGAATTTAAGCCTGAATTTAGTAAATTAGAACTTCCAAGCCCTGGTTTTCCAAAAGACCATATCTTAATAAAAAAGGCTAAGAATTTAATAAGCGAGTATGATTTTTTCTATGATGCTATGCCAAAAAGCGTTTGGATAAGTGGTACAAATGGTAAAACTACCACTACTCAAATGGCAGGTTTTTTACTTGAAAAAATAGGGGCACTAATAGGGGCAAATGTAGGAATTCCATTAGCCTTGTTAGATACTAACGCAAAACTTTGGATACTTGAAACCTCTTCTTTTAGCTTGCATTACACAAAAATTGCTAAGCCTGAAATTTACGCACTTTTGCCTATTAGCGCCGATCATCTTTCTTGGCATGGAAGTTTTGAAAATTATGTAAATGATAAATTAAGTGTTTTAGCTAGAATGAATGAATGCGATGTGGCAATCTTACCAAAAATTTATGAAAAAACTCCAACAAAGGCACATATCATAGCTTATGAAGATGAAAAAGATTTAGCCTTAAAAATGGGTATAAATATAGAAAAAATTCAATTTAAAAGCCCTTTTTTACTTGATGCCATAATGTCTTTAAGTATTGAAAAAATCTTACTTGATTCTTTAAGTTATGAAAAATTAAATAGCTTTGTAATGGAAAAAAATAAGCTAGAAGAAATTTATGATAGTAAAAATAGGCTTTGGATTAATGATACAAAGGCTACAAATATCGATGCTGTAATGGCTGCCTTAAAACGTTATAGTGATAAAAAAATTCATCTTATCATAGGGGGCGATGATAAGGGGGTTGATTTAAATCCCTTATTTGAGATAATGCAAAAACTTGATATTAACCTTTATATAATAGGCATAAGTAGCAATAAATTAATAAACTTAGCAAGTACTTATAAAATAAATGCTATTAAATGCGAACTTTTACCAAAAGCAGTTGACGAAATTTCAAAGCTTTTAAAAGATAATGAAGTAGCACTTTTAAGCCCAGCTTGTGCTAGTTTAGACCAGTTTACCTCTTACGCTCATAGAGGTGAAGTGTTTAAAGAATGCGTTGATAAAATTTAAAAGCTACCTTTTACTATCATTTATCAAATCCAAAACTGATTTTTGTAAGCCATCATCATCAGGGCTAAAATGAAAATAAATTTCGGCACGATTGTTTTTAGCTGCCTTTGGGTCATTATCAAGTGGATTATTTAAACCATAGCTTTTAACGCTTAAATTCTTCACACTAACCCCACCATCTAAAAAGTATTTTAAAACCGCCTTAGCCCTTTCATAGCCTAGTTCATAGCTTCTTAATGCAGTATCGCTATTATCAGTATAACCACGAATTTCAATCTTAACCTGAGGTGGAAGTTTTAAGGCAAGTTGTGACATTCTCCTTAAAAAATCTTGTATATCAGCAGAAACTATCTCAGCACTATTTCTTGCAAATTCTACGCGAGAAGGTAAATTTAAAGCAACTTGATTTTCTGATTGTTCGAGCATAGCTTTTAATTTATTGATTGTTTCTTGTTGAGAAAGTGTCATTTGCTTTAAGGCTTCTAACTCATCGCTTTTTTGCCTTGTAGCCCCTGGATATTTTTCAGTGTTTTGACTTTCTTGTTGGATCGTTTGAGTGGTAGTATAATCAAAAATTTTAACAAATTCAGTTTTTAGGGCCTCTGTTTTTGTTGGATTATTTTCAGAAATAGCCCACAAGGCAATAAATAGGGCCAAAAGCAAGGATAAAAAATCCGCATAAGGCACGGCCCATTTTTCACCAGCTGGACAAGGTGGACATTTACTTTTTTTAGCCATTTTTAACCCTTATCAAATTGTGAAATTCTCTTATCATCATGTCCTAGAAAATTAAAAAGCTTTGCTTCTAAATCCCTAGGATTAGCACCTTCTGCTATACCTTTAACAGCTTCTGTTATAACTATTTGTTCTTTTACATAATCCATGCCATTAGCCTTTAATTTTGAACCCCAAGGAGCAAACAAGGCATAAGCACCAAATATGCCAGTAACCGTAGCTGTAAACGCACCTGCAATACCAGCAGCCATAGCTTGAGGATTATCCAAAAGTTGCAAGGCAAGTGTCAAACCCATAACAGCCCCAACAAGCCCAATAGTAGGGCAAGTTTCACCAAATCTAGTCCAAAATTCAGCACATTCTTTATAATGTTCTTCAAGTTCTTCTGTTTGTATTTCCATGTTATCTCTTATTTCTTCATAACTCTTACCATCAACTAGCATCATCATAGCATTTTTCATAAATTCATTATCTATTTCATTTGTCCTTGATTCAAGGGCTAGTAAGCCGTCCCTTCTTGCAATAATGGCATATTCTATAAGCTGGGCTATTCTTTCTGGGATATTTACATTTGAACCCTTAAAAACTATTTTTAATTCTTTAAAAGCCGCCTTTACAATCTTTTTATGAGTAGCAGTTATCGCACAACAACAAGCTGTTGGAATCACGATTATAAGCGATGAAATGTGTATAAGATGCAAAGGATTTCCACCTTCTAATATGTCTCCTACAGAAAGACTTGTAAAAGAAAAAATAACACCTAGCAGAGTTGAAATATCCATATGACCACACTCCTTACTTTAATATGCCCCAATTTTTAGCAACACTTGAGGAAGTTTTTAATTTTAGCTTTAATTTTACTATATTTTCCATAATATTTCTAGCTTTTTTTACAAAATTTTCACATAATTCATCTTTTACTTCAAAAATTAATTCATCGTGAATTTGCAAAATAAGCCTTGTATCATTGTCTAAATACTTATAAAATTCAAGCATTGCAAGTTTTATAATATCTGCTGCACTGCCTTGCAAGATTGAGTTTATACTTTCTCTTTCAAACATAGCAACTTGCATTGAATTTGCATTTGAAAAATCAAAATAACGTCTGCGTCCAAGTAGTGTGCTAATATAGCCCTCGCTTTTTGTTTTTTTCTTAATCTCTTCAAAAAAGCCCTTAATGCTAGTAAAATTTGCAAAATATTTTTCTATATATTCTTTTGCAAGACCTGCATCAATCTTTAAACTTTCACTAAGTCTTTTGTAGCCCATGCCATAAATTAAGCCAAAATTTATACTTTTTGCCACGCTTCTAGTGTGAAAATCGCTATAACCAAAAATCATAATCGCCGTTCTTGCATGGATATCCTCATCGTTTTCAAAGGCTCTTAAAAGCTTTTCATCTTGACTAAAATGTGCCAACATTCTTAATTCTATTTGAGAATAATCAAGGCTTATAAAACTATAGCCATCCTCTGCTATAAAACATGATTTATAATCCTTTGCATATTGACCATGAGCTGGGATATTTTGTAAATTTGGGTCCTTTGATGCAAGGCGACCAGTAACCGTTCCTGTTTGTAAAAAGCTTGAATAAATTCTTGATTTTTCATTTTCTTTTGCAAGTTTTAACAAGGGCTCACAATAAGTTCCTACTAGCTTTGCTAACTCCCTATAAGCTAAAATTTTACCAACTATTTCATGCTTATCTAAAAGCCTACTTAACACGGCTTCATCTGTTTTATAACCTGTTTTTGTTTTAGCCTTGCTATCGCTTAAATTTAATTTTTCAAATAAAATTTCACCTATTTGCTTAGGAGAATTTATATTAAATCTTTCACCTGACAAATTATAAATTTCTTCACTTAAAATTTTAATCTGTGTTTCAAATTTACTCATTAATAAAGAAAGTGCATTTATATCAAGTTTTATTCCGTTATCTTGCATCATAATCAGTACTTTTATAAAGTCAAATTCATAATCTCGTGCAATTTTTAATAAATTTTTGTCAAGTTTTTTCATAAAATAAAGATAAAATTTCAAGGTTATAAAGGCATCCTCACTTGCATACTCACAAGCTTTTTCAAGGCTTACATTTGCAAAAGTTTCACCATTTTTTACTAAATCTTCAAATTTTAAGGTCTCATAATCAAAAAGCCTTTTTGCTAACTCATCCATGCCACAACGCAAACTTGAATTTTCAAGCCAGGCTAAAATCATCGTATCAGCGTATTTTAATGGATAGTTTATATTAAAATTTTCCTTGATTATCTTAAAATCAAATTTAAGATTATGCCCTATTACAAAATGCTTAAAGATAAGTTCTATTGCTTGTTTTGCTACTTCAAAACTAATTTGCTTTTTAACGCCTAAGTATCTGTGATTTATAGGAACATAAAAGGCCCTTTCTTCGTTAAAACAAAAACTAAAACCAACTATTTTAGCACTTCTTGCATCAAGTCCTGTAGTTTCAGTATCAAAGGCTATTATGCTATCTTCGTTTAAATCTTGTAAAATTTTTATTAACTCGATCTCATCATTCATTAAAATAGGGCTAAAACTTAAATTTTGCTTTGTTTTTTCCTTGTTATCTAGCTTTTTAATAAGATTATTAAGTTCATATTTTTCTAGTATGTCAAGTATCTTTAAGAGTGGTTCTGTATCTGGAAAATTTGCATTTTCAAGTATATTTTCTAAATTTACATTATCATAAAGTGTTGCAAGTTTTTTGCTTAAAAAGGCTGATTCTTTGCTTTCTAAAAGCTTTTGTTTGGTTTTTTCATTTTTGATTAAGGGCAAATTTTCATAAATATTTTCTAAATTATCAAAATCATCAAGTAATTTTTTAGCCCCCTTTTCTCCTATACCCTTAACCCCTGGAATATTATCAGCACTATCTCCACAAAGTGCTAAAAAATCAATAATCTGACTAGGCTTAACCCCAAATTTTTCATAACAAGCTGTCTCGTTATACTCTCTTTTTGAAATAGGGCTATAAATGCTTACCTTGCCATCTTTTATAAGTTGATAAAGGTCCTTATCAGTGCTTACAATGCGAACAAATATATCCTTATCCTCGCAAAATTTCACAATAGAAGCGATTATATCATCAGCTTCGTATTTTTCCCTTGAATAACTTGCAAAACCCATTCTTTCAATCATTTGTATACAAATTGGAAGCTGGGCCTTTAATTCTGGTGGAGGTGGGGTTCTATTGCCCTTGTAACAATCAAATAACTCACTTCTTAAAGTAGGTCCCTTGCTATCAAGTGCAAAGATTAAAAAATCGCTTTTATATTCTTTTTCTAGGCTATAAATAAAATTACTAAAACCTGTTATCATCGAACTTGGCTCGCCCTTTGAGGTACTAAGTCCTTTAAGAGCATAAAATAAACGAAAAAAAAAGCCAAAGCTGTCAATTAAAGTTAGTGTTTTCATGGCACTCTTTCAATTAAATTTAATGTCAATTTTGCCTAAAATTTGATTAAAACTTTATGATTTCGTAAAAATATAATAAAAAAAGACAAAAATAACGAACAAATTTTCCAAGACCTATAAAAATACAAGTTTTTAACAATGAATATTTAGCAAAGCCAAGCCCTAGTACAAAAATATCTCCAAATAATGGTAAAAAGCTAAAAAAGGCATAAAAAGCACCAAAATGATTAAAATTTTTATCTACCTTGCTAATCTTTTTTAAGGAATTTTTAAAATACCTTTCTAAAATTTCTTTTTTGCCAAGAAAAGCTAGTAAATAAGTAGTGATTGAACCTAGGCTATTAGCTAGTGTGGATGTGAAAAGCACCAAAAAGGGATTAAAATCAAAATTTAAAAAACTAAGTACAAAAAGCTCACTAGCTAAGGGCAAAAGCGTACTTGAGAGAAGGCACACTAAAAAAAGAGTAGGATAAGAAAGGGTATTTAAAAGCTCACTCACTATTTGTTTTTTAACTTTCCAACATTGTATTTTAAAATGTGTTTTATGTATTGATAAATTAAATCTTCTTCATTGCCAAAAGTTTCACGCAAAGCATTATGAAAATCACACCTAGTACTTGTATTGTATTCAAGTAATAAAATTTGTTTGTTATAATTTTCAAACATTTTTTGAATTTCATCTTGTTTTTGTAACATTTCATCTTTTATTGTAAAATTTTTAGTATCCTTTTTTACAGCTTGTTTAACTTCTTTTTTATTTTTTAATTTGCTAAGTTTTAACTCATCTTTTAGATTGTGATTAATATATCTATACAATTTTATTACTTTATCTTGTCCAAAATGTTTTGTTAAATTTAAATGAAGATTATTAAGATTATTTGAGTTATTTCTAATGTTTAAAATTTCATCTTTATATTTTTTACAAAATTTTTCAATGCTAAGTTTATCATCGCTAATATTTATCTTACCACTAACCAAATTTGAAACCGACTGAGTCTGTGAAGTTGTAGAAGTTGAAGTGGTCGGCAAATTCCTTTCTATTAAGTCCTTTTTCCTAATATAACTAATATTTTTTCCATAATTTTTAATCATATATTCTAAATTATTAAAAATCTTATCGTCGCTAACTATGATAAATTCTTTATATTTTTTCTTTGAAACAACGAAACCTAGGGTTGTTAGAATTTGCTTATCAGCGTAATTTTCATTGTGGTTATCAAAGGTATAAACCTTAAATTTATATTTGTTTAAAATATACAAACTCTTAAAATTTAAAGAGGTCCTTGAACAAGCAAAGATATGAAATTTGCTATTTTTATCTTCTTCATCAAAATTATGCTTTTCTAAAAAAAGATTTAAACTTATATTTTCTGCATCTATAAAATAAGCCCTCATTGCTATTTCTTTTGTTTTTTTTTTTTTTTTTGCAAAATGCAAAAAATGCCATTTTAGCATAAAAATATTAAACCCCTTTTTATAAACAAATTTTTAAAAATTAAAATGTTACAAAAAAACTAAGTTTAAACCAAAAAATAGTATAATCAACATTCTAAATTTAAAACAAGGAGCAAAAAATGAAAGATAATAAGCAAGTTATCATATTTGACACAACTTTAAGAGATGGTGAACAAGCACTAAGTCAATCTTTAAATATTAATCAAAAATTACAAATAGCCCTTGCTCTAGAAAATTTAGGAGTAGATATAATCGAAGCAGGATTCCCGGTATCTTCTCCCGGTGATTTTGAGTCTGTACAAAGCATAGCAAAAAATGTTAAAAATTCCGTAGTATGTGGACTTAGCCGTGCTGTAAATAAGGATATTGATGCGTGTTACGAGGCATTAAAAGTAGCAAAAAGATTTAGAATTCATACCTTTATAGCAACTTCTACCTTGCATGTAAAAGATAAGTTAAAAAAGGATTTTAATGAGGTAGTAAATATGGCTCAGAATGCTGTGATGAGAGCTAGAAATTATACTGAGGACGTGGAATTTTCTTGCGAGGATGCAGGTAGGACGCCTATTGATGATTTATGTCGCATGGTCGAAGTGGCTATAAATGCAGGGGCAAAAACGATTAATATACCGGATACTGTCGGCTATACCTTACCTTATGAATTTGGAGATATTATAAAAACGCTTTTTAATAGGGTTCCAAATATAGATAAAGCAGTTATTTCAGTACATTGCCATAATGATTTAGGAATGGCAACTGGTAATAGCCTTTCTGCTATAATGCAAGGGGCTAGGCAAATTGAATGTGCTATGAATGGCTTAGGAGAAAGGGCTGGAAATTGTGCCTTAGAAGAAGTAGTTATGGCTATAAAAACGCGTTCTAAATTATTTAATGGACTTTATACAAATATAATACACGAAAATATAGCTAAAACTTCAAAATTAGTAGCTGCCATTTGTAACGAACCTGTCCCTTCGCATAAGGCAATAGTTGGTTCAAATGCCTTTTCACATAGTTCAGGCATTCATCAAGACGGAGTTATTAAAAATCGCCAAACTTATGAGATTATCACGCCTGAAAGCATAGGCTTAAATGAAAATCGTATGCTTTTAACAGCCCGTTCGGGTAGAAATATGATAAAAACTTGCCTTGAAAACTTAGGCTATGCAGAAAATACCTATGATTTAGATGATATTTATGAGAGTTTTTTAAAACTTGCCGATAAAAAGGGGCAAGTGTATGATTATGATTTAGAGGCTCTAATGTTTTTAAGCCAAGAATTGCAAGAAAAACCAAGATTTGTGCTTGAAAATTTAAATGTTATAAGTGGTGGGGAAAATGTTATTCCTACAGCTTGCGTGCAATTAAACATTGATGGGTGTTCTAAAACAATGGCTGATATAGGCAATGGTCCTGTTGAGGCCGTGTTTAATTGCTTGATAAAATTAGTTGAGATAGATTGCAAGCTTTTAAATTATGTTATCGGGGCTAAGGGAAGTGGTGTTGATGCACAGGGTCAAGTTGATGTTGTAATGGAATTTCAAGGTAGAAAATTTCATGGAATGGGACTTTCAACTGATGTTATAGAAGCATCAACTCAAGCTTTTATAAATACCTTTAACGCAATAGCAAAGGCTATGCAAATAGAAGTTGTAAAAAGGAAAAATGCAGTATGAATTCTTACAAAATAGCAGTTTTACCAGGGGATGGCATAGGTCCATCGGTAATGAAAGAGGCTTTGAAAATTTTAAATAAAATAAGTTTAAAATATAACTTTGAATTGAAATTTAATGAAGCTTTAATTGGTGGTGCTTCAATTGACGTTCATAAAATAGCTTTAAGCGATGAAACCTTAAAACTTTGTGAAAACTCAGATGCTATATTATTTGGTTCAGTTGGAGGTCCAAAATGGGATAATTTACCCATAGAACAACGTCCAGAAAGGGCATCGCTTTTGCCATTAAGAAAGCATTTTAATCTTTTTGCAAATTTTCGCCCTGCTAAAATTTATAAGGGTTTACAAAGCCTATCTCCTTTAAAAAATGAGATTGTAGATAAGGGAATGGATATTTTGTGCATTAGAGAATTAACTGGTGGAATTTATTTTGGAAAGCCACAAGGCGTTAAAGATAATGGAGATTGTGCCTTTGATACTGAAATTTACACAAGGACCGAGATTGAAAGAATTACACATACTGCCTTTAAAAGTGCTAGATTAAGAAGAAAAAAGGTTTGTTCTATTGATAAGGCAAATGTCTTGCAAAGTTCTATTTTATGGAGAAAGGTAGTTAGCGAAGTAGCAAATGAGTATAAAGATGTAAGTTTAGAACATATGTATGTTGATAATGCTACTATGCAACTTGTTAAAAATCCATCTCAATTTGATGTTATGCTTTGTAATAATATCTTTGGTGATATATTATCTGATGAAATGGCTATGATTACGGGTTCTATGGGAATGTTACCATCAGCTAGTATAAATGAAAAATCTTTTGGGCTTTTCGAACCAGCAGGTGGATCAGCCCCTGATATAGCACACTTAAACATAGCAAATCCTATAGCACAAATCCTAAGTGCTGCCTTAATGCTAAAATTTTCACTAGGTGAAGTTAATGCAGCTAATGATATTGAAAATGCTGTTTCAAAAACCTTAGAACAAGGAAAACACACAAGGGATTTAAATCCTAATAATGCCTTAAATACCGATGAAATGGGCAATGCAATCTTAGAAAATTTGGAGTAAAAAATGGGTAAAACACTTTATGAAAAGGTATATGAAAGCCATATTGTCTTTCAAGCACCAAATGAAATTCCAACCCTATACATAGATAGACATTTAGTACACGAAGTAACTAGTCCACAAGCCTTTTCAGGACTAAAACTAGCTAAAAGACAAATGGCAAGGCCTGATTTAACAATAGCTACAATAGACCATGATGTATCAACACAAAGTTCTGATTTAAACGCCTGTTCGCCTATGGCAAAAGAACAAATCACTACTTTAATGCAAAATACAAAGGATTTTGGCGTTAAACTCTTTGGAATGGGAGATAAAAATCAAGGCATAGTTCATATCATAGGACCTCAACTTGGCTTTACCTTGCCAGGTACTACTCTTGTGTGTGGGGATTCTCACACTGCTACGCACGGGGCATTTGGAGCACTTGCCTTTGGGATAGGCACATCAGAAGTTGAACATGTAATGGCTACACAAACGCTTAAACAAGCAAGACTTAAAACTATGAAAATTCACTGCTTTAACCATTTAGCAAAGGGCGTTTATGCAAAGGATTTAATACTTTATATAATAGGCGTTTTAGGTACTGCTGGAGGAACTGGATATTGTGTGGAATTTTGTGGTGAAAGTATTGAAAATTTAAGCATGGAAGGGAGAATGACCCTTTCAAATATGGCTATAGAACTTGGGGCTAAAGCTGCCATGATAGCACCTGATAATATTACCTTTGAATACATTAAGGGCCGTGTTTTTGCCCCGAAAGACCTTGACTTTGATAAGTGTATAAAAAATTGGCAAAATTTAAAAAGCGATGAGGACGCCAAATTTGATAAGATTGTAGAAATTGATTCTTCAAAGATTAGCCCTCAAATTACTTATGGTACAAATCCAGGACAAGTTATAGGCATAGATGAAAAAGTACCTTGTGTAAATGATTTTACAAATGAAGTAGATAAAAAAAGCCTAACAGATGCCCTTAAATATACTAAGCTTAAAGAAAATCAAAGTCTTTTAGGTGAAAAGATAGATGTTGTTTTTATAGGTTCTTGTACAAATGGTAGGATTGAAGATTTTAGGGCTGCTGCTAGTGTTTTAAAGGGAAGAAAAATTAGTCCAAATGTAAAGGCTTTAGCTGTGCCTGGTTCTATGTGGGTTAAGAATAAGGCAGAAGAAGAAGGGCTTGATAAAATTTTCATTCAAGCAGGTTTTGAATGGAGATTGCCCGGCTGTTCAATGTGCCTTGCTATGAATGATGATAAGGCACTTCCTGGACAAAGAGTAGCCTCTACTTCAAATAGAAATTTCGTAGGAAGACAGGGCAAGGATTCGATAACTCATTTAATGTCACCAGCAAGCGCTACAGCTTGTGCTATTGAGGGTGCAATTTGTGATGTTAGAACTTATTTATAGGAGAGAATATGCAAAAATTTATAACTCATAAAGGAATAGCCTGTCCTTTGAATTTCGCAAATATAGATACTGACCAGATTATCCCTAAGCAATTTTTGCTTTCTGTTTCAAAAATAGGCTTTGGAAAGCATTTGTTTCATGATTTGCGTTATTTGGATGATAAAGAAAGCGTTTTAAACCCTGAATTTAAACTAAATCAAGAAGCTTATAAGGGTGCTTCTATCATAGTTGCAAAGGATAATTTTGGCAATGGCTCATCAAGAGAACACGCACCTTGGGCATTAATGGACTTTGGAATCAGGGCTATAATTGCCCCAAGATTTGGTGATATTTTTAAAAATAACGCACTAGGAAACGGGCTTTTAGCCGTTGTTTTAACAGAAAAAGAGGTGGATTTTTTAATTGAAAGCCTAGAAAATAGCGATGATAAAAATATAGAAATTTCATTAATAGATAAAAAAGTATTTGCCTTTGGTAAGGAATTTAATTTTGAAATAGATGAATTTCATCAAAAATGCCTTTTAGAAGGGCTTGATACCATTGATTTAACCTTGCAATATAAAGAAAAAATAAAAGCTTATGAAAATAATTCATCAGTTTACTTAGTATAATTTGTTTTTTAAGAAAATTTAGGTTATAATATCTCTTAAATTTTATAAGGAGAATATATGAAAAAATTACAAAGAAAATATAAAGTTATTTATGTAGGCAAGATAGGTAGGAAAAGCAGACCCGATAAAAGCCCTATTGCTGAATATAGAAACTATCTAGCATGTTGCATGAAAAGAGGAATTCCTAGAAATGTTATGTTGCAAGCTATACAAGAATTTGACCCTAGATTTAAGGATTATGATGAGAATAAGCTAAATTTGTATTGTTCTCGTATGTTTAAAAGATTTCCTTTATTAAAAAGAGAAGAATACGACTTTTTGCCACCTCCTATGATAGATTAAATTTTTTGAAATTCTAAGAAATGAAATTTTTCATCGAAATTAAAAAAAAGGTATTTTGCTTGGTTTAACCACTCTTCTTTAAAATACCTTTTTAAAAGTTCTTCAAAGCCAAAATTTAAAAGGGCTACATTTTGTTTTTCAAAGGCCAAAAGCTTAAAATTATATCTTTTTAAAAGATAAAAAATATGATTGAAATTTACATTATAGGTTAAATCACTTTTTCCAAAAAACTCTTTTAAATCGCATTCAAAGGGATTAATAAGTTCATGTTTTTTAAAAATTCTTAAAGAAAAATCATTAATATTTTTTTTACCATAATCAAAACTAGCAAAAATAAATTTTTTAAAGGCTAAATTTAAATCTTCAAAAAAACCTAGCAAAGCAGTGCTAAATTCGCCCTTTTTTAAATTTATTTTTTTGCATTCTTTTAAAAGTTCTTTATCTATATCATCAAAATATATTTTAAAATCATCTATAAATCCCATTTTATCATTATCTATTAATTCTAGTGTAAAGCTGTCAAATAACTCGTTGCAAAAAATAAAGGCATTATCAAAGCTACATTTTTTAAGACTGTTTTTATGCAAAAACTCAACTCCTTCAAGGGTTTTTCTTTGCATTAAACGCAAATTTTCGTGAGGTTCTATTATAAAAAAGCTTATATCCTTAAAAATACTGGGTCTAAACATTAATAAAGCAGTTAAAAAATCCTTGCTTAAAAAGCCCTCATTTGCCCCTATTTCTATAACTTCACAAGGAAATTTTAAAATTTTATTATCAATTAAGCTTAAAAAATGTTTTGCTAGAAGTGTCCCAAATAAAGAACCTACGCTTACGCTTGTGTAAAAATCGCCATCCTTGCCGATTTTTACGCCCTGTTTATAATAAAGTTCATGTAACCAAGTATTGAAAAATTGGCTAAATTTCATTGCCAAAGCAAATTAAATTTTTCAATAAAATCAAGGGGGTCAACTTGCTTTGAATTTGCAAAAATTCCAAAATGCAAATGAGGCCCACTAACCCTACCAGTAGCCCCACTAAGTCCTATAATATCGCCTTTTTTTATTTCTTGTCCCACTTTAACATCAATTTGTGAGAGATGATAATATTGTGAGTAAATTCCATAGCCATGGTCAATTATAACCGAACCTCCAGCATAATATCTATCCTTTGCAATGCGTACAACACCTGAATTTGCTGCCTTTATAGGAGTTGGAGTTTGAGCTCTAAAATCAGTCCCACCATGATAGCCTGAAAGCGTGTTATTATAGACTCTTGCCTTGCCAAAATCACTTGTAATAACACTATTTAAGGGTTTTTCAAATTTACCATCAAAAAGTGCCTTATTTGTATAGCTTGTATATACAGCATTTGCCTCTTTTAACTCCTTGGCTATTCTTTCTTGTACTTCTTTTGGAGGATTAATCTTTTTTGGTTCAACTTGCAATTTTTCACTTTTATAATTACCTTGTAAGGTTTTTATATTAAAGCTACTAGTTTTATCCTTGTAAGTAGCTGTTATTTTTGTGCTTGTTGGAGGATTTTTATAAGAAATTCCAAATAAGGCCGCAACCTTATCTTCCTTACTAGGGTGTGCAAAAAATGGTAAATTCTTATCCCCTGCCTTTAAGCTTACTAAGTCTTTTTTGTCAAATTCTAAAAATAAGGCTTGTCCCTTTATTAAGCTTAAATCATCATAAGCGTGGCAGAAAATGGCGATTATTAAACTTAAAAATATATGTTTCATAAACTTAACTCCTTTATATCAGCAATTTTTAAAAATTCTTTGTAAATACTATAAACTAAGGCTTGGCGATTCGTTTTAAGCCTTGTATCATCGACATTTATCATTATCTTATCAAAAAAATCATCAATTAAAGGCTTTAGGAAAAATAAATTTTCAAGTCTAATTTGTATATTTGTTTGTTTAATGGCTTCTTTAAAGGCCTTAAAAAGCTTAATCTCAACCTCTTCAAATAAGCCCTCATCAATATCATTTTCAATCTTAACTACGATATTTGCAAGTCTTTTAAAGGTGCTAAAATTCGTTTCAAATTCATCTTTTTTACTAAGATTTATCAAGGCCTTAACGCATTCATTAATATAAATTAAATCACTATTTTTAGAACTTAAAACAGCACTCACAAAAGAAGCATTAACCTCATAAAAGGTATAAAGTCTTTCAAGTATGAATTCTTTTAAAATATCTATATCAAAGGCCTTATATGCACTTTTTGCTTGGTTTAAAAACTCATTTAAATCAAAATTTGAATTTAAATTTAAAACTATCTTAATAACCCCATTTGCAGCCCTTCTTAACGCATAAGGGTCCTTTGTCCCACTTGGAATTTTACCTATGCTAAATAAGCTTAAAAGCGTATCAAGCTTATTTGCTAAGGCTACTATGCTTGAAAACTCACTACTTGGCAGGGGTGAGTTTTCAGAATTTGGCAGATATTGTTCTTTAATAGCCTTGCAAATTTCATAAGAAAAACCCATATTTTTTGCATAATAAGCCCCCATAACACCTTGTAAATTCGTAAACTCATAAACCATTTGAGTAAGCAAGTCAGCCTTTGCGTAAGTTAAGGCCTTATTGATTTCATCAATTTTTTCATTATTATAAATTTTGCATAAAATTTTAGCTATCTTCTTTTCTCTTTCAACCTTATCATTCATAGAACCAAGCCCATCAAGATATGCTACATTATCAAGTTTTTTAGGCTCTAAACCACTTTGTAAGTCATTTTTATAAAAAAACATAGCATCGCTTAATCTGGCCCTTAATACCCTTTCATTGCCCTTAATTATCAAAGAATAATCATCACACACAGCATTACATATCGCTACAAAATGATTACTTAAAGTATTTTCATTAAAAACAGCAAAATAACGTTGATTTTCTCTCATAGAAGTTATAATAACCTCGCTTGGAATTTGTAAAAATTCCTTATCAAAAGTACCCAGCAACGCCTTTGGATATTCAGTAATAGCAACTACTTCTTGCAAAAGTTCTTCATCATTTGCTATTTTTATATTAAAATTATTTTCTAAGTGATTAAACTCGCTTATAATCTTTTCTCTTCTTTTTTCTTGATTTAAGATAATAAAATTTTTTTCTAAAAGTTTAAAATAATCTTGTATAGTGTCAAATTCAAGTAAATCATAGCTTATGCTTCTATGAATAAAGGTCTTTTTAGCACTTTTTACCCCATAGCTTTCAAACTCTACTAACTCATCTCCTAAGATACAAACAAAAGAACGAATTGCACGTATAAATTCAAAATCGTAAGCCCCCCAACGCATACTTTTTCCAAAATTTAAACCCTTTAAAAACTCTTCTATCATTAAGCCTAAACATTCTTTTGCGTTTTTGCCTTTAACTTGCTTTTGATAGTACAAAACCTCTTTTCCTTTAATCTCTTTAAAGCCTAACTCATTTTCACTAATATTAGCCTTTTGTAAAAAACTAAGTCCAGCCTTTGATAAAACTCCGTCTTTAAATGCTATTTCTTTTGGGGCTCCTATAAATTCTTCAAAACTTTCTTCTTGTTTTTCTTTAAAATTTTTATGAAAAAAAACTAATCTTCTAGGAGTATAAAAAAATTCAAACTCACTTTGCAAGCGATATTCTTTGAGAGTATTTTCCCAATTATTTTGAATTTGATTTAGGGTTTTTAATAATGGAATAGCAGGTAATTCTTCTACTCCAACTTCAATTAATAATTCACTCATTCTAACTCTTTCTTTATAATTTAAAAATTTTAACTAAAATTAATTAATCCTTATAAATGAGTTTGTAAAAATTCAATCAACATTTGAGCGTTATTAAATTCATTGTCTTTTAACTCATTTTGATACCATTTTGCATAATAATAAGGTATATTTGCATTCATAGCACATTCTCTATCCTTTAAACTATCGCCCACAAAAATACTTTTTTCAAAGATTGCTTCTTCGTGTAATAAATTTAGCATCATGGGATGAGGCTTAGGTTCCATATTTTCACTAACCCCTACAACCTTATCAAAAAAAGGTAAGATATTATACTTATTTAAAATGCGTTTTAAAGAACTTTGAGGAGCATTTGTAGCAATTGCTAAATAACAATTTTTCCCTCTTAAAAATTTAAGCACATCCATAACGCCTTCAAAAAGCACCACGCTTTGTTCATAATGCTTTACAAAATACCTTTCAAAGCCTTGTTTAAAGCTTTTGTGAGTAAAGTCATTTGCGTCATAAAGTTCCTTAGCCCAATCAATGCCAGGAGTATTTATAATACCATAAATTTCAGCCTTTGAAAGTGCTGGTAGTTTATTATCAGTCCTTATCTCATTAACAGCCATAGCAATGGCATTTGAACTATCAATTAAGGTCCCATCCATATCAAAAAATACATTTATCATTAAAAATCCTTTAAATAATTTTTGTGTTTTTCTTTTTTATTTTTGTTTTTAAGCTTGTCAAGGGCATTTGCAAGATTTAATAGCTCGCTTTTTTCCTTTGAAAAATCCAAACAAGCATTAACAAAATTTTCTAAACTCTTTGCATAATTAGCATTTAAAATTACTGCTTCATTTTTTTCAAAAAATTTCATATTTTTTAGCATCCTTTCTTTAAATTTATCCTTATCAAAATCATCTTTTTTTAAAGTATTTACAGCAACGCTTGCAAATTTTTCTAAGCTTCTTATATATTTTACTCGCTTAGCCTTTTCGTTATTTTTTATAAATTTTTGCGAATCTTGCATTCTAGGGCCTCTTGTATTAGGGTTCTTGCTACTACTTTTTCAGAACTTACTACATGAATATTTTCATCTATGCTTGAAAAAAGTAGCTTTTTATATGAGCCATTTACTTGAATAATCGTATCAATAGGCTTTTTAAAATGTGTTAAACACTCACAAATCATTTCAAGCTTAACCTCGTTATTTATAGTAATAATGGCAACAGCACACTCTTCTATATTTGCTATCTTTAATGTTTCTTCTTGGGTAGCATTTGCAAAATATACATTTTCGCCACGACTTACCCCAAGTTCTACCAAATTTAAATCACTTTCTAAAACCAAATAAGAAACACCTGTATTTTTAATCCTTTGAACAACCTCTTGTCCTAAGCGACCATAACCAAAAATTACTAAATGATTGCTAGGTTTATTTTCTGGCAATCTTTGCTTTATATTTTCATTGCTTGTAAAATCTTCTACAATATCAGTTATCTTGCTTATATGTTTTAAAACAAAGGGTGTTAAAATCATTGTTAAAATAGCTGTTACTATTAAAATTTGAGCTGTATTAGCATTAATCATATTTTTTGCTTGTAAAAGGGCAAATATAGCTAGGGCAAATTCCCCTATTTGCATAATAGAAAAGGAAGTTTTCAAGGCACTTCTTTTTTTAGTAAATAAACATAAAAAACCAAAGCTAATTACAAATTTAGCCACTTGCACAGCTACAAATAAAAACAAAATCATTATATAATTTTCAAAAACTATATTAAAATTTATTTGCATGCCTATAGTTATAAAAAAAAAGCCAAGCAAAAGGTCTCTAAAGGGGATTAAATCTGCTTCAATTTTATGCTTATATCTTGTTTCAGCTATTAAAACCCCTGCTATAAAGGCTCCCAAAGAATAAGAAAAGCCAAAATCATGTGCTAAAAAACTAGCCCCTATTACTATAAATAATATTGTTAGTATAAAAATTTCTTGGCTAGAAGCCCTAATTACAAAGCGAAGCATTCTATCAAGTAGATATTTTCCTATTAAAAAAAGCATAGAAAATAAGATTATAACGCTAAATAAAGTCGTTAAAATAAGCTTTGCTATGTCTTGGTTGTTTGATGAAAAAACGTCGACTAATAAAAGTAAAGGGATAACTGCTATATCTTGAAAAAGTAAAATTCCAAGTGCCTTTCTGCCGTAAGTATTATTAATATCTCCATTATCATTTAAAATTTTAAGCACTACAGCAGTTGATGAAAGGGCTAAGGCAAAACCTACAATTAAAGCTGTTTTGTCGTTTAAATTTAATATATAAGCAGCTATAAAAAAACAGGTTATTCCACAAAGTAGCATTTGAAAACTACCATTTAAAAAAACCTCTCTTTTCATTGCCATTAAATGACGAAAAGAAAATTCAAGCCCTATGCTAAACATTAAAAAAACTATACCAAATTCAGCAATATGAGAAAATTCCTCGCTCCCACTAAAATGATAAAGTTGTGATATAATAATACCTGCTATTATGTAGCCAATTATAGTTGGCAATTCAAATTTTTTAAATATAACATTTAAAACAATAGCACTAAAAGATGCTATTAAAAAGGCTTTTAAAACAATATCCATTAAAGTTTCTCGTAAAATATCAAATCAAAGCTATTTTTTCTTTTTACAACAGCCTTTGATTTATCTCCATTTTCTTTTTTGCTAAGTTCTAAACGCAATTCTTCTACCAAATTTTCAAATTCTTGTAATTGACTTTTAAGTTTTAAAATCACATCAACACCTGCTAAATTTACTCCCATATCACGAGTAAGCCTTAAAATAAGCTTGATTCTATCTATATCCCTTTGAGAATAAAGCCTTATTTTGCCATCTGTTCTACTTGGTTCTACAAGCCCCTCTCTTTCGTATTGTCTAAGTGTTTGAGGGTGAATGCTTAGCACCTTTGCAACTACACTTATTAAATAAACCGGTTCATCGTAATTATGCTCCATCTTTAATCCTTAGGTAAATTCTCATCCAATAGTTTAACAAATTTTTCGTCCAAACTATCAAGTTTAGGTAAAACAATATTTAAAATTAAATATAAATCTCCATAAATTCCCGTTTTTCTATTTTGAACGCCAAAGCCCTTAAGGCGAATTTTTTGTCCATTTTTTGAATTTGCAGGAATCTTAACGCTAACTTCTCTTTTAGGTGTTTTGATATTTAATTTTGCACCAAAAAAAGCAGTATGCAAACTAATATCAAAATTGCGGCTTAAATCATCCTCGTCCCTTTCATAAATGTTACTTTTTTCTACTTCAAGCTGTATGATTAAATCCCCAACATTTGAACCACTCTTTTTGCCCTTGCCACGAACTCTAAGCTTTTCTCCATTTTTCATACCATAAGGAATTTTAATCTTAACATTTTCGCCATTTAAATTTATGCTATATTCTCCGCCTAAAATAGCCAACTCAAAAGGTATACTAAGCTTAGTATTTTTATCTAAATTTTCTTCTTCAAAACGCGACTTAAAACCAGAAAAGCCATTTGATTTAAAGCCTGAAAAATTGCCACCTCTATTAAATTCACTTTCACCAAAATGTCTATTAAATATATCTCTTATAATATCAGACATATCAACCCCACCAGCATTTCTTGTAAAATCGTGAAAACTTTGCCCACCAAACATAGAATCGCCATATTTATCATATTGGGCTCGTTTTTTAGGATCGCTTAAAATTTCATAGGCTGCGTTAATCTCTTTAAATTTATCCTCTGCACCTTTTTCTTTATTAATATCAGGATGATATTTTCTAGCTAACCTCCTATAAGCTTTTTTTATCTCATCGCTACTTGCATCCTTAGCTATGCCAAGAGTGTCATATAAACTATTACTCATATTTTTAAATCCTTTGAATTTTGCAACTATTATAACATAAAACTTTAGCCTTAGTCAATCAAGTTTAATTAATTTTTTAACTCAAGTTTTTTTTCATTTACAAATGAGAAAAGTTTTAAGCTTATACTTGCAAAATAATTTCTTAAAGAAAGGAAAAATTATGAAAAAAATATTTTTATGCACCAGCCTTGCCTGTGCTTTGTTTTCAGCAACTATTAATATTAATGAAGCCCCAAGTAATGTAAAACGCATTAATCCTACACAAAATGATGAAATTCTTTCTTATTCTAGTTCTATTCAAAATGTTAAAAAATCAGTGGTTAATATATCTACTTCAAAAACAGTTACTAGAAACACTAGAAGTGCCTTTGATGATTTTTTTAACGACCCTTATTTTAAACATTTTTTTGACTTTAATATGCCTCAACAAAGAAATAATCAAGAAGTGGTTAGTTCGCTAGGTTCAGGCGTTATTATCTCAAAAGATGGCTACATTGTTACAAACAATCATGTAGTTGATAATGTAGATAAAATCACGGTTACTCTGCCAGGTAGTGATACAGAGTATCAAGCAAAGCTTATAGGAAAGGATTCTAAAACGGATTTAGCCGTGATTAAAATAGAAACTTCAAATTTAAATGCTGTTAGTTTTGGAAATTCTGACGAGCTTTTAGAAGGGGATGTAGTATTTGCCTTAGGTAATCCTTTTGGCGTTGGTTTTAGCGTTACAAGTGGGATTATATCAGCACTTAATAAAGATAACATAGGCTTAAATCAATACGAAAATTTCATTCAAACAGATGCATCTATTAACCCTGGAAATTCAGGGGGTGCCTTAGTAGATAGTAGAGGGGTGCTTGTTGGGATAAACTCGGCCATTCTTTCAAGAAGTGGAGGAAATAATGGCATAGGTTTTGCCATTCCTTCAAACATGGTAAAGGATATTGCTAAAAAACTTATAGAAAAAGGCAAGATTGAAAGAGGCTTTTTAGGCGTTACAATAGCCCCATTGCAAGCTGATAGTAAAAAGGCTTATAAAAGCCAGGAAGGGGCATTAATAACTGAAATTCAAAAGGGTTCATCAGCTGATTTAGCCGGACTTAAAAGAGGGGATTTGGTAACAAAGGTAAATAATAAGGTTATTAAAACTCCAACTGATTTAAAAAATTACATAGGCACACTTGAACCTGATCAAAAAATAACTATTTATTTTGAAAGAGATGGGGAATTTAAAGAACTTAGCTTTATGTTAAAAAGCGATGAAGTAAATAATACTAGCACTCAAGAAAGCTTAATCGAGGGTTTAACCTTGAAAAATTTAGATGCAAGTGATAGAACTAAGCTTAAAATCACAAATGATATAAATGGGGTTTTGGTTACAAAGGTAAAAGAAAAATCACTAGGTCAAGAAACAGGCTTTAAAGCAAATGATATAATCATTGCTGTTGGTCAATTAGAAATTAGAAATTTAAATGATTTAAACACAATATTAAAGCATAAAAAAGGCTTGTTAAAAGTTTGGGTTTATAGGAATGGAAGTGCAAATTTATTGATATTAAAATGAAAGGATTATCCTTTCATTTTAGATTTTAGTTTAAAATTTATAAAATTTTTTTAAAGGAATTTTAACATGACAAATATCCTTATGATAGAAGATGATTTAGAATTAGCAGAGATTATAGCAGAGTACTTAGAAAAATTTGATATGAAAGTTGATATAGCACATGAACCATACATAGGCCTTTCTAAACTTGCCTTAAAAGAATATCAATTAATAATATTAGATTTATCCTTGCCTGGACTTGATGGACTTGAAGTTTGTGAAGAAATTCGTAAAAAATACGATACCCCTATTATTATATCAAGTGCAAGGCATGATATAAGCGATAAGGTAAATGCCCTTGAGCTTGGTGCTGATGATTATCTACCAAAGCCTTATAATCCAAAAGAATTACAAGCTAGGATTAAAAGTCATTTAAGAAGAATTTATAATACAAAATCAGCCATTGAAAAAAGTATAAAAGACTTAATATACGACCAATATAAACATATTATCACTATGAAAGGGCAAGAATTGGTATTAACAAATGCTGAATTTGATATTTTAAGCTATTTAATCAAAAAAGAAGGTGGAGTTGTAAGCAGGGAAGAATTAGTTTATAATTGTTCATCAATTGGAGAAGATAGTTCAAATAAAAGCATAGATGTTATAATAAGTAGAATTCGTCAAAAAATGGGAGATGACCCAAAAACACCAAAATATATCCATTCTATACGTGGTATAGGCTACAAACTTACTCAATGAATCGCTCGTCAATCTTTTATATAATCACCTTTGTTTTTATCTTAACAGGGGTGAGTGTTGTTTTAGCCTTTTTATGGCTTATAAAATACGACCAGCAAAATTATACAAATGAATTAAATAACAAATATAGCTTAATTGCAAATGTTAGAATTTGGCACTTAAAAGGCTTGATTGATGAAAATCAATTAAAAGAAAGAACTAAAAATTATGATTCTTTAAAAAAGATTAACATACCAAAAGAAATAAGAGAGGTTTTTCGTTTAGGAGAGGTTTTATATACCGATAAAGTAGATAATGGCATAGTTCAAATCATATCTTATAAGCAAAGTGTTTATTTGAATATCATATATAATGGCGTAGTACATCTTTATAAGGACGAGGATTATCAAGGTTATAGATATGTGGTTTTTAAGATAATCTCAGTGGTTGTTATTTGTATAATTATCTTACTTTATGCCTTTGTTTTGAAAAAAATCAAGCCTTTAAGGACCTTAAAGGTACAAATTGACAAATTCGCACAGGGCAAATTAAATGAGATAGAAAACATAAGCACGGGCTTTGATGAAATTTCACAGGTTGGCGATGCCTTTTATCAAGCTACTAGACAGATAGAAAAACTAAATCAATCTAGGCATTTTTTTATAAGAAATATGATGCACGAACTTAAAACGCCTATCACTAAGGGGCTTATCACCCTTGAAATGCTTGAAGATACAAAATATAAAGAAAGGCTTGCAAATATTTTTAATAGACTTGAAATTTTAATAAATGAATTTGCTGCCATTGAACAAATCACCTCAGGGGCTGCCTTTATCAATCGTAAAAAATACAATATCTTAGATATCTTAGATGAGTCAAAAGAAATTGCTATGATTGATGAAAGCAATGTCCAAATTTTTATGAGTGAAAGTTTTTTTGTAAATGTTGATTTTAAACTCTTTACAACAGCTATTAAAAATATGATAGACAATGCCATGAAATATTCTCAAGATAAATTCTTACAAATTGATATAAAAAGTGATTTTATTTGCTTTAAAAACAAGGGCAATAAACTAAACAGCTCCCTTGAATACTACACTCAAGCCTTTACGCAAGGTTCAAAACAAAAAGATAGCTTTGGCCTTGGTCTTTACATAGTAAGCACCATACTAGAAAC
This sequence comes from Campylobacter sp. LR264d, assembly GCF_008633895.1. Classification (NCBI taxonomy): domain Bacteria; kingdom Pseudomonadati; phylum Campylobacterota; class Epsilonproteobacteria; order Campylobacterales; family Campylobacteraceae; genus Campylobacter; species Campylobacter sp. LR264d. Next base: position 61,888 of record NZ_VJNT01000001.1, on the reverse strand, counting down.
ACATGGCATGAAGCTTACTTATGAGTATAAGGATGAAATGAATTTATTTTATTTTAATAACCTAAATAAGATACAAGAAAAAATTTAAAAGATAAAAACATATAATACTAAACAACTTTACGCAAAAATACCTTTTTTATCGACTTTAATTTTAGCTACTTCCTTGATAATATCCCAATTTTCTTTATACATTTGGACATCTTTTAGTTTAACTTTCTTACATTCTTCATCGCTTAATTTATCTGCGTAAGTCATTGGAATAATATAACAAAATCCCACTTGTTTATCCACAGCCACATAAATATCACAATCTTTTTGTGTAATCCTTTTTCCACGATTTCTTTCGTGAGTATAATCTATGCCTTGACCACCTCTGTCTCTATCCTTAAAACTTATGATATTTCCTGTTGAAATTCCCTTTACTTGAATGCGTAAAAGCGTGTTTTCAAAATCTACTATCACGTCATACCTGCTACTTCTAACATCTACATTCGAGGCATTAAACCCAGCCAAAATCGCCCTTGCCAAAAAAAGAAATTGGGCACTATCACCAGCATTAGCAGTCATTACTCCAGAATTTATATGCAACAAATTTGTAGAAAAGCCATCGATAGAAGCTAAATATAAAGCTTTTTCTAAAATTTTTTCAAGCTTATTTTCTATAAATTTAAATTTATCTTTTGCTAAGACATTTTGAATAAAATCAAGATTTGCTTGTTTTAATTTTTCAAAGTCAATTAAATGCCAAAGTTCTAAAAAAATACTTATTTCTAAAAAATTTTCTAAATCTGCCTTATAAAGAATTTCTTCATTGGCAATTTCTACGATTTTACTTTTTTTATATTCCATATTAGCAAATTTTTCTAAAAGAGTATTTTTAAAATCCTTTGAATTTATTTTTTCAATAAAGCAATTTTTTAAATATTCTTTCACTTGAATTTCATTAAAATCACTATGCACTAAGCTATCTTTGAATTTATCGTTTATTTTGACAATATTTTCCCTAACAAACTGCTCTAATGTCATCTTTTACAACTTTTTTAATTTCTCTTGCAATCGCTTCTATAACGCTAATTGAAACACTATTACCAATTTGTTTATAAATCGTTGATTTAGCTAAATGAGGCGGAAAGCGAAAACTCTCACTAAAACCTTGAAACCTCGCACATTCTCTTGGAGTTAATTTTCTAATATCTACGCTATCAATTATCAAAGGCACATTATGCCCGCCTGTTCCCATATTTGCAGTTAGTGTTGGACAAAGATTAGATTTATTTTCCCTTACATAATGCCTTCGCCATTGATAGAGCGTATGAGGATTTTTCATCTCAGCTTTTAGTTTTGGATAATACTTACTTTTAGTATAATAAAACTCATCATTTACGCGTTTATCTATAAAATCTGTAATTTTTCTTTTTAAGGGCACTTTTTGTGGAAAACAAAATTTTTCATACTTTGCAAAATCTAAAAATCCAATTATATAAATTCGTTCTCTATTTTGTGGAATATTGCCATATTCAGCAGTATTTAAGACTTTATATTTTAAATGATAACCTAAATTTTCAAGCTCGCTTTTAATGATTTTAAAAGTGTTTTTCTTATCGTGATTAATTAAATTTTTAACATTTTCTAAAAAAATAATTTGTGGCTTAAAATGCTTCAAATATCTTATTATTTCAAAAAATACATTTCCGCGCTCATCTTTGAATCCTTTTTGATAGCCAGCAATGCTGAAAGCTTGACAAGGAAATCCAGCGGTTAAGATGTCAATATTTTCAAGCTCGTTTAAATTAACTTTGCTTAAATCATTATTGATAATTTTATTTTTATGATTTAAGGCGTAAGTTTCGCAAGCTTTTGAATCAATCTCTATCGCCCAAGCCGTATCAAAACCACGCTTTTTAAAGCCAATTTCTATACCACCAATTCCTGCAAATAAACTTCCTATATTCACTAAATTTCCTTATTTTACTACTTTTAAGAAATCAAAAAATATTATTGCAAAATTTTACTAAAAAGCCTTTTAAGAAAATCTACTGCTTTTTAAATTTAGCATTACAAAGCATATAAATAGCACGAAGTAGACCATAAAGTACATAAACACTAACTACTATTACAACGCTTTCAAGTGGATAAAGATAAAGTATTGAAAAAGAAATTATTAAGCAAACAAGGACTTTTAAAACACTTGAACGACTAAAATCTATCTTTTTAAAGCTAGGATAGCGAATATTGCTTACCATTAAAAAACTAAGCAAGGCTTGTAAGATTAAAAAGATGGTATCATAATCTCTTAAAAAATCATAACTCACATAAGCATAGGTATAAATAGCACTTACAATGGCAGCTGTAGGGATTGGTAGCCCTATAAAAATAGAAGGTTCATAAGTACCTGTTGTAACATTAAATCTTGCTAAGCGAATGGCCCCAAAGATTACAAAAAAAGCAGTAATTAATGCCCCAAACCTACCAAAATTAATGCCTATACTAACATAGAAAAAAATCGCAGGAGCTACGCCAAAGGCTACTAAATCAGCCAAGGAGTCAAATTCAACCCCAAATTTAGAAGTAGAATTTGTAAGTCTTGCTATCCTACCATCAAGTCCATCACAAATCAAAGATAAGATAATATAAAGCAGGGCCTTTTGGTAATTACCTTGCAAAGAAGATATGATTGAAATAACGCCTAAAAAAGCAGAGGCTGCTGTAAATAAATTTGGTAAAATATAAATAAGTTGTAATTTTTTCATTTTTAAACCCTATTCAAAATATCCAAGCAAAGACCCTGCCTTAATCTCATCGCCCAGGCCAATATACAAACGCGTATTTAATGGTAAAAACAAGCTCACATTAGCATTTAATAAAAAAGAAAGTCTTTGTCCACTAAGTAAGGTATCACTTATATTATCAAGTTTTAATCTTCTATCAAGTGCATTTGCCCTTATCAAAAAGCCTATTTTATAATCATTTGACTTAGCTAAGATATGAATTCTTTCGTTTAATTTATCTGCTAGTTTAAAATTAGAGCATAAATTTAAGCCATGTTTTATGCTTATATTTTTAATGTACATATTGCAAGGTGAGTAAAGAGAACCCCTATCATACAAGGCATTTTTAATGCTAAGTTCTATGCATTCTCCTAAGTCATCGCAAAAACTTGTATTAAGGGTAACTACTCTGCCATCAATGGGTACTAAAATAGCCTTTTTATCAACACAAGCTAGATTAATGCTTGGTGTTCTAAATAAGATTAAAAACACTATAAACAAAAAGGCAAGCAAAAAAGAAAAGCTATAAAATATCCAGCATAAAAGTAATAAGATTAAAACTACTGCTAAACTTATATAGCCTTCTTTTGCGATAAAAGCTTTCATTAGCTTTCTTGGCCTTCTTGTAAATTTAAATCTTTATTTTCTACTTCTTGCAAGCGAGTAGGCATATTATTTTCTTCTTCATAATCTTTAATAATCTCTCTAACTTTCACGCCTTCAATGGTTTCTTCTTCATAAAGTGTAGCAACCATAGTTTCAATAGCACCCTTATAAGAATTTAAAGTATCTTTAACATCCTTATATCTATCATCCAAAGTTTTTTTAACATAATCATCAAGGCTTTCAGACATTTTTTCAGAATAATCCTTAATGGTTTGTCCACCTGTTAAAAAGGTATTTCTTTGCTTTTCAAGGACCATTAAACCGGCAATCTCACTCATTCCATACATAGAAATCATGGCCTTAATGATATCTGTCGCCCTTTCTAAGTCATTACTAGCCCCTGTTGAAATTTCTCCTATAAAAACTTCTTCTGCAGCCCTGCCCCCTAAAAGTACGTCAACTTCTGCTATTAATTCATGCTTTTGCATTAAAAATTTATTTTCTTCTGGGGTATTTAAGGTATAACCTAAGGCTGCAAGTCCTCTAGGTATAACTGAAACCTTGCTAACTCTTTTTGCTCCCTTTGTAGTTTCGGCAATCAAGGCATGTCCACACTCATGATAGGTAACTATTTTTTTCTCCTTATCATTTATGCGACGAGATTTTTTTTCAAGTCCTGCAATCGCCCTTTCTACCGCTTCTACAAGGTCTTTTTGCTCTACATATTTTTTAGAATCTCTACCTGCTAAAAGGGCTGCCTCGTTTATAATATTTGCTAAATCAGCACCTGCTAAACCTGCAGTAAGTCTTGCTACATCTTCAACCTTAACCTTTGATGAAATTTTTACATCTTTCATATGCACCTTTAAAATTTCACACCTACCCTTAAAATCAGGCTTATCAACAAGTACTTGCCTATCAAAACGACCCGGTCTAAGAAGTGCTGCATCAAGTACTTCAGGGCGATTTGTAGCTGCTAGGACAATAACAGGAGAACTTTCAGAACCAAAACCATCCATTTCTGCTAAAAGTTGATTTAGGGTTTGTTCTCTTTCATCGTTTCCTCCCATCATTCCACTTGCTGCACGACTTTTTCCTATAGCATCAATCTCATCTATAAAGACAATGGCCGGGGCTTCTTTTTTAGCATTTTCAAATAAATCCCTAACACGACTAGCCCCAACACCTACAAACATTTCTATAAAAGATGAACCAGAAACGCTAAAAAATGGCACATCAGCCTCTCCTGCAACTGCCTTTGCAAGTAAGGTTTTGCCGGTTCCTGGAGGTCCTACTAATAAAAGCCCCTTTGGAATTTTAGCCCCAAGCTGGATATATCTTTCTGGGTACTTTAAAAAATCAACTATTTCTTTTACCTCTTCTTTAGCCTCTTCAACACCTGCTACATCGCCAAATTTAACCTTTGGTTTTTCAGAATTTACAAGCTTTTTTGAACTGCCTATTCCAAGTATAGAACTACCCATATTTTTTTGCATACGAGAGGCTAAAAACATCCATATAGCAAAAAAGATAAAAATCGGCAAAATCCAAGAAAAAAGCATGTCGGTTAGCCAATTTGACTCAGAAAAAGCCCCATAAGCTATATTTTTTCTTTCAAGTAAAGAGATTAATTCAGGGTCATTGCTAACCCTTTTTACATTATAAATGGTATTTGTAGAACTAGAAACTGCCTTAATCATAGTTTGACCTATGCTAACTTGATTAATCTGACCACTTTCAACAAGCTTTTTAAATTCAGAATAAGGCACAGATTTACTTGATTCATTACCACTTAAACCGCCTATTGGACTACTTCCGTCAAAAAACCCTCTAAAAAGGACTATCATAACAATAGCAAAAATTCCAAATATCAAAAGTGGATTTTTGTTAAAAAAATTATTGTTATTTTGAGGATTGCCCTTTGGGTTATTAGGATTGTTATTATTCATTTTATTCCTTTTTTATCATTTTTATAAACTAAACTAAGCCATTCATTCATTTCAAGGCTTTCTAACAATTTTAAGTCTTTGAAATTTTCTTTAACTAAATCAGCATGTTTTTTTAAAATTCCAGACAAAATAAGTATAGCATTATCTTTTAAATGCTTTTTAATATCCTTATGCAAAATATTAATAATATCAAAAACAAGATTAGCTACTATTAAATCATATTTGTGAGTTGCTTTATTAATAGAACCACACCAAGTTTTTTTAAATTTAACCTTATTTAATTTTGCATTTTTTAAACTGCTTTTAATGGCTAGTTCATCGGTATCACAACATTCAACACTGGCTTTTAATTTGCAAAGTGCCATGCCTAAAATTCCACTACCACAGCCAAGGTCTAAGGCTTTCATATCTTTTTTTGCAAATTTTTGCAAAAGTTTTAAACAAGAATAAGTACTTTCATGGTGCCCTGAACCAAAGGCTAAGGCTGGGTCTATTATGATATTTTTCAAATTTTTTTTATCTTTTTGCCAACTTGTATGTATATAAAATTTATCTATTAAAATGGGTTGAATATTTTTTTTATATTCTTCTATGTAGTCTTTATTTTCTTTTTTTGTGATATTTTGTTCTAAAAAAATTTCTTTATTGTATAACTTTGAAAGTTTAGTAGCAAAGTCGCTTAGAGCTGTTGATATATTTGTTAAATCATAAATTGAGCGAAGATAAATACCACTATCTTTTTCTTCTATGGCTTCAATGCCAAGGTCAAAGACCAAGTCTATAAACAAGGCTTTATAATTTTCATCGCTCTTAAAAAATAACTCGTAATAAGATTTTTTCATAGTATCGCTTAAGTTAAGATTACAACTCAACCAGCCACATCACTTCCTGTACCCAACACATCTTCAAGTTTTTCTTTTAAAACTTGTGGAGTAAAAGGTTTTACTATGTAGTTATTAACACCAGCCTTCAAAGCGGTAATAACTTCTGCTTTACCACCTTCTGTGGTAACCATAATAATAGGCATATCTTCGTATTTTTTCTCTGCCCTAACCTTTTGGACTAGTTCCAATCCATTCATTTCAGGCATATTCCAATCTGTTATCAAAACTTTAACATCATCATTTTGCGAAAGCAAATCCCAAGCCTCAACTCCGTGCTCTGCCTCAAGAACATCGTTATGCCCTAGTCTTGTTAAGGTATTTTTAATAATTCTTCTCATAGTAGAACTATCATCAACAACCAGCAATTTCACAATTCATCCTTTTTGAAAAATTTATAAATTCGCATTATAGCATTTTTAGCTATATTTTTTTTTAATTAATAGTAAAAAATTGCAAAATTATAGCAATTTTTATTAAACAATGGTTAGTTTCCGTCTTTTTTATTATGCTTAAATTCAGGTACTATGCTTTGTAAAATATCAATTATATTTTCATTTTTTAATAATTCTTGGATTTTTTCATTTAAAAAATTTAAATCCATGCTTTGACTTTTTGTGACAAAAATACTTTCATACTTTGTTTTTGTATCTTCTTCATCTATCAAAAGTTCTTCAAATAATTTTTCTCCCTTTCTAAGACCTGTTATTTTAATCTCTAAATTCTCTTTATTTGATAATAAAAGCATTTTTTTAGCTAAATCCATAATCTTCACAGGCTCTCCCATATCAAGCACGAAAAGCTCACCACCCCTAGCAATAGCACTAGCTTGTAAAACCAATTGCACGGCCTCATCAACTAACATAAAATAACGAACTATATCAGGGTGAGTTAAGGTTAAGGGCTCATTTGCTGCAATTTGTGCCTTAAATTTAGGTATAACACTACCACTAGAACCTAAAACATTTCCAAAGCGAACACTGGCTACTTCAAAATTTTCACTAGTTGAATTTAAGGTATAAAGTTCACAAACCCTTTTAGAACAACCCATAATACTAGTTGGCCTGACCGCTTTATCTGTGCTAATCATTACAAATTTTTTAACCTGATTTTTTTTAGCTAAATCTATTAAAATTTTTGTACCTAAGATATTATTAAGCACGGCAGAATGTGGATTTTGCTCACAAAGTGGTACATGTTTATAAGCTGCTGCGTGAAGTATTAAATCAGGTCTTTCTTGTTTTAAAAGCTCATCAACTGCCTTTTCATCCAATATAGAAAGCAAAATAGGTACAATTTTATCTTTAAATTTATTTAAATCTTCATTTATCTTATATAAATTATATTCACTATGGTCAAGCATTATAAGCTTTTTAACACCAAATTTAATACATTGCTTACATAACTCACTGCCTATACTACCACCTGCCCCACTTACTAAAACAATCTTATCTTTTAAAAATGCCTTTACAGCACTATCATCTAAGTCCTTTGGTTTTCTAGCTAGTAAGTCTTCTATGCTTATATTTCTTGTCTCATTATTTGTAAAAGAAAAAAGCTTAACATCGCTTATCCCATAAGATATTAACTCATCAAACAAGGCTTTTAAATCATCTTGTTCAAGCTTTAAAGCAATTATAGCTATTTTAACACCCTGGGCTACATAATTTTTAATCTCGCTTTTTTCTTGTACTATAAATTTATCACAATAAGTACCAATTAATTCTTTTCTAGCATCAACTACGCATATAGGAAAAAGTCCTAGTGAGCCTTCTTTTGCTCCCTTTAACAAATGCAACGCCTTTGAGGTTGCACCTACCACTATACAAGGCCTTTCTTCATCCTTTAAGCGAGATGGTTTAAAATCAATTAGCATTCTTTTTGATATACGCAAGGTGCCTATAAACATATAAGAAAGTACAAAATCAATGCCTATAACACTTCTTGGAAAGGGATTAAAAAAATCACTAAAAAAATAAAAGATGATTAAAAAAGCACATTCTGCTAAGGCTAGTGCAAAGAAAATTTTCCTAGCCTCGCTTAGTGAAAAAAATCTCCACGCAACGCGATAAATTTCAAATAAATACAAAAAATAAAGCTTTAAGATAAGTAAAATAATCCATGCCTTTATTAAGCCAGGGTAAAATTCCTCCCCTATTTCTCCACTAAATCTTAACTCAAAGGCTAAGTATATAGAAAGGCTTAATAAAATAATATCTAAGCTTAAAAAAAAGATTAATCTTTGCGTTTTTCTTAAAGCTAAATTCATAACCTAGCCTTCAATGCTTTTTATAATGATTTCACAAATTTCTTTTATATCATTCTCATTTAAAGCAGTACCACTTGGTAAGCAAATTCCATTTTTAAAGAAAAATTCGCTATTCCCATTAATATAGGCTTTTTCATCCTTAAAAACAGCTTGTGCGTGCATAGGTTTCCAAAGAGGCCTACTTTCAATGCCTTGTTCTTTTAAATCATCTATTAATTTTAAAATTTTAGGATTTATTTTTAAATTTTTATGTTTTGCCTTAATACATTTTTGCTTAGTAAAAAGCTTGTTTTCGTTAAAATTTATCAAAGCGGTACTTAGCCACCTATTACTTCTTGAATTATTAAGTTCTGGTAAAAAAGTAAAATAAGGACTTAACAATTCTTTATACCACTCATAAATTTGCCTTCTTTTAATCACCCTTTCTTCTAAAATTTCCATTTGACCAACGCCAATTGCCCCTAAAACATTACTAAGCCTATAATTGTAGCCATAGTCTTTATGTTCATAATGCAAGAAAGGTTCTCTTGCTTGAGTACTATAAAATCTAGCCTTTTCAAGCTTTTTTGTATTAGGGGAAACTAGCATTCCACCACCAGAAGTAGTTATTATTTTATTGCCATTAAAGCTATAAACTCCAAATTTCCCAAAGGTCCCAAGGGCTTTACCATTATAAAAGCTACCCAAGGCCTCGGCTGCATCTTCTATTAAAACAATCTTTTCGTCATTACAAATTTTAACTATTTCTTTCATTCTAGCTGCATTGCCGTATAAATGCGTTAAAATAAGGGCTTTTGGTTTCTTCTTACTTTCTTTAATAGCCTTTTTTAATAAAGCAATATCTATATTAAAACTCTCATCACAATCAATAAAAACAGGCTTAGCCTTTAAATATAAAATAGGCACAACCGAGGCTATAAAGGTAAAGTTTGATGCTAGGACAATATCACCTTGTTTTACCCCACTTACCCTTAAGGCTAAATGAAGTGCGGCCGTGGCTGAATTTAGAGCCAGGGCATTTTGACTTTTAGTATAGTTTTTAATGCTTTCTTCAAAACGATTTACATACTCACCCAAGGGGGCTATATAATTACTTTTAAAAACTTCTTTTATATAAGTAAGTTCTTTGCCACTCATATGAGGAGGCGATAAAAAAAATCTCATAACTAAGCCTTTATAAAATTTAGATATTTTAGCATAAATTAATTAAATATTATTCTTTGATTCTAGCTGGAACGCCTATATAAATGCCTGTTATAGCACTTTTACAAAGCAAGGCACCTCCACCTAAGATACTATCTTTTTCTAAGCTTAAATTTGGCAAGATAGCCGAATTTATACCCAAAAAACAACGTTTTTTTATATTAACATTACCTGCTAATTTTGCCCCTACGCTAATATGTGAAAATTCTGCTACCTTGCATTCATGTTCTATTACACAACTTGAATTTAAGATAACTCCTTTTTGAATGTTAGCCCTTGCATTTACTATGACTTGTGGCATAATCAAAACACCTTTTTTTGAAATCTTAGCACTTTTAGAAATTATCGCACTTGGATGAATTAAACTTACTATGTTAAAGCCACATTTATTAACTCTTTTAAAAATTTTCTCCCTAGTCTTATTATCACCTATTGCTATGAAAATATCATATTTTGGTAAAGATATATCAAATTTAAGCCCCTTATTATCATCTAAAAAAATACATTTTTTATAACCCATAGCCCTAGCCACATCAGCACTTACAAGGCCATGGCCTCCACTTCCATAAATATAAATTTTTTTAGTTTTTTCCATTGAATTTTTCCGTTGTAACATGACCTTCTTTATTTACCCCACTTCTTTTTAAGACCTTTAAAATGGTTAAAAAAAATATCTTTATATCAAAGATAAAAGAACAATTTTGCACATAATACACATCAAGTTCAAATTTTTTCTCCCAAGAAATAGCATTTCTTCCATTTACCTGTGCCCAGCCTGTAATGCCCGGTCTTACATTATGCCTTAATCTTTGCATATCACTATAAAGTGCTAAATACTCCATTAAAAGAGGTCTTGGACCTATAAAACTCATATCGCCCTTTAAGACATTAAAAAGCTGGGGTAGCTCGTCTAAACTTAGACTCCTTACTAACTTACCAAAGGGCTTTAAGCGAAGTTCATCGGGTAATAAAGCACCAAATTCATCCCTTTCATCGCTCATTGTTTTAAACTTATAAATAATAAAACTTTTTTCATGAAGTCCTGGTCTTTCTTGCGTAAAAATAGCACTTCCTTGCAAAATTTTAAGCACTATAAAAATTATAATTATAAGGGGTGAAAAACAAATAAGCAATAACAAAGCCCCTAAAAAATCTAGTATCCTTTTAAAAAAATTCTTATACATTAACAACCTTATTATACAAGCTTAAATATCTTTTTGCAATCTCATTTTCATCAAATTTAATGGCCTCTTTAAAGGCATTTGAACCCAAATTTAAACGAAGTTTTTCATCAACTAATAAAAGATTGATTTTGTTTATTAAATCCTTGCTATCTTTAACCCTTGATAAAAGCCCATCATAACCATTACTAATGGCTTCAACGCAACCTTGTGCATCACTTACCACACAAGTCTTAGCACAGGCCTTAGCCTCTAAAACACTGATAGGAAAACCCTCTTTATAAGAAGGTAGCACAAAAATATCGCTTAAATTTAAAAAATATTCTATATTTTCTTTTTGTCCTAGATAATAAACTGCTCCATTTTGCAAGAATTCTAAGGGTGCACAAGAACTATTATCATCCCTACCCCCGATTAAAATAAAATTTGCCTTATCCTTTAAAGCAAAGGCTGCCTCGTAAAATTCCTTAATACCCTTATGCCATAACACCCTTGCAACCATTAAAACTATAGGCTTTTTAGGCATATTATGCTCTTTTAAAAATTCATCCTTATCAACTTTATAAGGAAAAAACCTTTTTAAATTTATTCCAACAGATTTTATAATGCAAATTTTTTCTTGTTTAAGTCCTAAATCTTGCATAAATTGTGCGTCACTTGAATTTACAAAGATAAATTTATTTGCGATTTTAAAGGCTATTTTATACAATAAATTTATGTTTAAACGAACTAATTTAGTTTTAAAATTATTATCTACATAAAAAGAACCAAGCCCTTCTACAAGGGCGATTTTATAAGGAATTTTTGCTAAAAAACTAGCTATTATGCCAAAAGTATTGCTTTTATGGGCACTTGTTTGAATGAGAGTTAAATTTAAGGACTTTAAAACCTTTTTTAAAGAAAAGAAATTTTTTAATACTATAAAAGGATTAAGTGAGTTTCTTTGTAGGTCGTAAAATACCACTTTAAAGCCTAAATTTAGCAATTTATCAGCATAATCATCTTTTGGAACTATCACAAAAACCTCGTCCTTTCTTTCTTGCAAGGCTAAGATTAAGGCCTTTCTAAAATGATAAACACTCATACCACTATGGCTTAAAATTCCAACTCTCATTTTAATCCTTAAGCTTAAAGACCTTAGCATCTTTTGTATTCATAACTAACTCATACAAGTCATTATCATAATTTGAAAAGAAAAACATTTGCACAAAAGCACTTTTATACATATTTTTATCCATTATTATAAATCTAGCTTGTAAGCTTGTATCTTTGATTAAAAACAAATAAAAATTGGCATTTTTATCAATAGAAACTATGTTATTTTCATTTTGGCGAATAGAATTAATCTCTACAAAGCTATTAATGGTATAAATATCATCATCTAGGATAAAATATCTAAAATCATCGCTTAAAATTATGCCATTATTTAAATAAATTTGACCCTTGTTAGAACCTTGCACATAAGATGGGGCAAAAAATGAGCCCATGGATTTTCCACTTTCTAAATCAATATTAGAAAAACTAGCTATAGTAGGGAAGATTAACGCCATTTTTGTAGGCATATAAATATAAATATCCCTTGTTTTTTCACCCTTAAATTTAAATTTTTTATCGCTTAAAGAGTCTAAAAATAAATCAACATTGCTTTGATTATAATCTCTCATCATAGCTTGTAAAATATCCGTGTAGTGTTCTTTAAAATCCTTTTCTACATATTCTACGCTAAGTCTTGCCATATTTGCTGCTGAAATTTGGTCCTTACTTAAAACAAAGGATGGGAAAAAATTATCCTTACCCAAATGCTTGCCCCCGTCAACTAAGGTCTTAACATCACTATAATAGCGAATTCCATAGCCATAATCCCACCAAGCTATAACATAATCATCCCTTTTTGCCACAGCCCATAAATCATCCAAAAGCAGGGCCTCACTTTGAGTAAATACGCTTGATGCCTTGTACTCATAAATATGCTTAAAGGCGTAAGTTAAAGATAAAACAAGCATTAAAACAATAAAGCAAGTTTGAAATAATTCTTTTTTCTTTCTATAAATAAATTCTAGGATAAAAAACATAAAAAAGCTAAGTACTATAATGCTAAAAACGAGTTCATGTTCAAAAATAAAGCTTAAAAAAGTATAATCTAGCTTATTATTAATGCCAAGTTCATTTTGTAAAAACTCATATTCTAATAATTCCTTATAAAATATAACTACGCTTATTAATAAAACTACTAAACAAAAGGCAAAAATACTGAGTTGATAAAGCCTTTTTTGAATGAGTGTTTTAAAGTTAAAACTTTTTAAAAAATTTAATAATTTTAAGCTTAAAAAGCCAAAGCCAAGGGCCATGATAGGTACTGAATAAATAGTAAATCTAAGTCCACCCTTTAAGGCTAAAAAGCCAAGTACTAACATAGGCAAGGATAAAATCATGCTTTTGTGTTCTTTTACAAGCCATAAAAATCCTAAAAATGATGCTAAAAATATCAAAGCATTATTGCTAATTCTTTGCATAAAGGTATCAAGGTCTATGCTTTCTACTTCTTGTATGGTTAAATTTACATTAAAATACACAAAACCTTGAGTTAAAGAGGTGCTTGCATCATCTCTAAAAATATAGAATTTTAGCTGATAAAGTATGGGGTCAATACCACCACTAAAAATTAAAAATACTAAAGTTAAAAGTCCTAAAATTCCTAAAAATAAAAAATTGCAATATTTTTCTTTTAAGATAAAGAAAGTAAATAATAAAACTATGATAGCACTTTGATAAAACCAAGCTATATTTGAAAGACAAATCGCACTTAAAATAACAGCCATATAAAAAAGCTTTTCTTTTCTGTGAAAAATAAAATTATAAATTAAAAAAAGCCCTATTAATGAAACATTTAAAGTATAGCTTGATGGATACCACCAAAGATAAATTCCTATACAAAGTGGTAGGGCTAAAAGCATTAAATCATCTTTTCTTAGAATAAGTCTTATCATAAAATATAAAATAAACATAGGCAAAACTATAACTAGCATATCAGTATCATAGTATCCACTCATGGTCCTATTATAATAACTCTTAGCTATACAAGCTATAATGGCAGCCATAAAGCCCATAAATAAGACTTTATATTCTTTTGCGATTAATATTATAGGTATTACTATAAGGGATGAAAAAAAGGTACTCATATATAAAAGTATGCTTTCAAATTGAAAGGGGCTAAATTTATAAAGTAAATAAGTAAGAGTTGAAAGCGAACTTCCATAATAGCTTAAATCATTTTCCTGGTGAAATCCTGCTATCATATCCCTTGCACCCTCAGCAAAGGCATAACCATCATTTGAAATAATCATTAATTGGTTGTTAAAATAAAATTGTTCAAAGCCCCCAGCCCATAAAACCCAATAAAATCTAGCTAAAACGCTAAAAGCATAAGCAAAGATTATAAGCAATAAGGCTTGTAAATTCTCATTTTTTAATATCAATCTTATAATATTCATTTTTTACCCTAATAAATATTTTAAAGCAATCCTAGCTATTTTATCCTTATCAAAGTCCATAGCCCTTATTTTTGCCTTTACTTTATAAGCATTTCTTAACTCATCATCATTTAACATTCTTTGCAAACCCTTAAACATGGAATTTTCATTATCTACCTCAACTAAAAGCCCAAATTTATTATCCTCAAAAAGTTCTTTTGCCCCACTTTTATGCTCACTACAAACAACAGCACAACCACAAGCAAGGCTTTCAATTAAAACATTTGAAAAGCCCTCAAAGCTTGAGGCAAAGGCAAAAAATTCACACTTACTCATATATTTATAAGGATTTTTATCAAAGCCTAGTAAAAATACTTTTTGCTCTAAATTTAAATTCTTAATTAAAGCATTTAATTCATTTTCTAACTCGCCCTCGCCTAAAATAACAAGCTTTAAATTCGTATTTAACCTTGCATAAGCTTTGATTAATAAGGCGTGATTTTTACTTTTATGAAGTCTTCCAACACTTAGTATAAATTTATCCTCAAAAGGCAATTCTTCTTTGGCTTGTTGATTTATTTTTTCTAAGTCAATGGCATTATAAAGAATTTTGCATTTATTAGGGTTTATATTAAAATTTTGTACTAAATCATATTCATTACCCTTTGAATTTGGCAAGATTAAATCAGCCCTTTTATAAAGGCTTTTAATCAAAAATTTATTTATTAGCGAATTTAAAGAAAAGCCCTTATACATAAGACTTGGTGTGGTGCATTCATTTATAATTAATCTTACATTTAAACCAAAGATTCTAGCAAGTAAGGCTATATAATTTGGGCGATTTAAAAAGACAAACTGGGTATTTATGTCTAAATTTAAGCAAAGTTTTTTATATTTTAAGGCTAAAAAGGGCAGTTTTAAGAATTTTAAAATATTGTTTTCACTGGGGCTTGAGTGTTCTAAATAATGAATTTTAACCCCACTTATATCATAAGAAATTTTATCATTCATTAAAATAATATGCACTTCAAAATGCAAATTTAAATAATCAAGCAAGGTAGCTACTACCCTTTCAGCCCCACCACTACCAAGAGAATAAATAAAAATTCCTAATTTTTTCAAAGCTTTGCCCTAATCCTTGATAAAAATTTTATTAATGAATTTGGCATTATACTTAAACTTAGTAATATAAAAGTTTTAATATCCATTTTCAAGCTTAAAGATTTAAACAAATACTTATACATAAGCTTATATTCCTTTGCAAATTTTGCATAATAAGCAGCCATTTGATAATTTTTAGCACATGCTTTTTTATAATCCTTATCACCTGTTTTAATCAATTCTTCTTCTATAATCCTAGCCATCTCTAAATAGCCCTTAAACACCCTTAAAGCATGTTTATAAGAATGAGTTGTAACGCTAGTATTTTGATTTATAGTATAAATTCTTAAGGCCTTGTGTATATAAAAACTTTTTTCCTTATATAAATTCACCCACAAAATGGCCTCATTTCCATAAAACTCATCGTTAAAGCGATTGTTATCAAGCAAGGATTTTTTAAAGATAGAAAAAAACTCCCCTATAAATTTTTGAGTTAAAAAGTCCTTTTTACTTACCTCACAATCTCTATCAAAGCCATAGCCACTAAATTCATTACTTAAAATCTCACCCCTTTTAAAAAAACAATTACCAAAGACATGAGAATAGCCCTGATTAATTTTTTCAAATAAAATATCAAAAGCATTTTCTAAAAGCATGTCATCATCATCTAAAAAGCATACAAACTCGCCCCTTACGTAATCAAACCCGTTATTTTTGTTACCATTTGGTCCTGATTTATATTTTTTATTTAATACATATTCTATACGACTATCTTCTTTTTGCAATGCCTTTACAATATCGCTTGTTTCATCGTTTGAATTATCATCGCTTATTATTATTTGTATATCTTTTATATTTTGATTTTGCACACTTTTAACTGCATTACTTAAAAGCTTAGGTCTTTTATAGGTTGGGATTATAACTGAAAGCTTAGGCATTATTAATTACTCCTTGTATTAATTTTAGCCATTTATTTTTTATATTTGAAAGTTCAAAATCAACGCATCTTTTTTTTGCATTTGTTATTATTTGCTTTCTTAAATTTTCATCCTTTAAAATAACACTTAGTGCGTCTGCCATAGCCTTTTCATTATCTACTAAAAAGCCATCCACCTTATCATTTATTAAATCCTCACAGCCTCCTTCATATCTATTTGAAATTCTACACACCTCAAAATATAAACTTTCAATTAACACAGTTGGAAGCCCCTCTATAAAAGAACAAAGACACAAAACCTTAGCCCTTTCATAATAATGCTTAACATTAGAAATTTGACCTAAAAACTCAACCCTTACATTTAAAAAAGTGGCTAAATTTTGCAAATTCTTTCTTTCATCCCCATCGCCTATAATTATAAATTTTGTATTTTTTTGTAAATTTTCATCAAGTTCTTTTATCATTTTTATAAACATAGCTGCATTTTTATTTATATCAAGTCTTCCTATAAAAAGTACTAAGTCTTCTTTGTTTAGATTATTTGTAATCTCAAAATGACAAGGATTTAACATAACATGCACATTTTTTACAAATTTTTCATAATATTTTTTATCGCCCGTACTTAACACGGTTAGGGCATTTGCATAGGGATAAAATATATATCTTGCACAACGCCAAAATTTAGACTTTAAATAACCCTTTGAGCTGTGTTCGCAAATTATCAAAGGGGTTTTAAGATTAAATTTAGCAATTATACAAGGTATATTTGTAGTATCTAAAAAAGATATAAAAATATCAGCCTTGCTTTCTTTTAAAGCCTTTCTTATAGCAAACATTTTTTTAAAGCGACTTGCTATTTTATTATAAATATTATTAAATTTGAAATTTTTTAAGGTTGTGATTTTGATATTTTCATTTAATGCATAAAATGAATCTTGTGGATAAAATTTAATAATTTCTACTTCATATTCGCTGCTAAAAGCATTGGCCAAGGTTACCAAGACCCTTTCAGCCCCACCTGCATTTAAGGTAGCTATAATAAAACAAATTTTCATTGCTTATCACTTTTAATTAAACCATTTTCAATGCGATAAATTTTATCACATTGGGTAATGGTACTAAGTCTGTGTGCGATTATTATCATAGTTTTATTAGTTGAAATTTTATAAAGTTCTTGCATTATTTTTTCCTCGCTTTTGCTATCAAGTGCAGAAGTGGCCTCGTCTAAAACTAAAATTTCAGGTTCTAAATACAAAGCCCTTGCAATGGCTATTCTTTGTCTTTGTCCTCCGCTTAGATTATTGCCACTATCTCCTACCATGGTATCAAGCCCGTTAGGTAAAGAATCAATAAATTCCTTTAAATTTGTCTGTCTTATAACCTCGCTTAACCTTTCATTATCAAGACTATCTCCAAAGCAAATATTATTTTTAATGCTATCATTAAAAAGATAAATTTGTTGAGGGATATAACCTATTTTTGTGCGATAATTTTTTAAGTTAAGCTTATTTAAAGTCTTATTATCTACTAAAATTTCCCCAGCCTTTGGTCTTAAAAGCCCTATTAATAAATCCACAAAAGTACTTTTCCCACATCCACTTTCACCTATAAAGGCGATTTTTTCACCATTTTTAAGAGTAAAATTTACATTTTTAAATAAAAAATCCTTATTTTCATAAGCAAAACTAAGATTTTTAACCCTTATTTCATTATTAAATTCTATCTTTTCTTCGCCTAAATTCTCTTCTTTTAATAATAAATTTTCATAAATAATATCAAGGGAATTTTTATAATAAAGCAAATCGTGATAACTTGTAATAAGGCGATTTGCACTTGGCATAAGTCTATAAAGGGCTAGTACAAAAACAGATATTGTAGCCATAAAATTTGATATATCGCCCTTGTTTTGAATAAGTAAAAACAAAACAAGCAAGACCAAAACGCAAAAACCAACGCCTTCAAGATAAATTCTAGGTATAGCGTTAATGCTTTCACTTGTGATATTTGCCCTTGAAAAAACAAAGGCTTGGTCCTTAAAAAGCTTTATAACCCCACTTTCTTTAGTTTTTAACTTGATAAATTTAAAATTGTTTAAATTCGTGTTTAAAATTTCAAAAAAAGACTTCATAGCACTTTCTCTTCTTACACTTGCCTTTTTTATAATTGGTGAAAGAATTTTTATTAAAATAAAGGCATTTACAAGCATAAATAAGCTTAATAAAAGCGTGATTTTTATATCTATAAAAAGCATTAAAATATAAAGTAAGCATACTACAAAAACTTCGCTCATCATTAATAAAAACGATGATAACATAGTGCTTAGATTATAAACTTCGCCTGTTATTGTCTTTAAAATTTCAGATTGATTTCTTTGAGTAAATTCTTCATAATTTATATTTAAAAACTTAGCAAATAACCTATAAGAAAGATTGCAATACCTACCCTTTGAAAAACAGGCTAAAAGATGAAAATAAAAGGCATTTAAAAGGGCTCTAAAAAGATAAAATATAACTAAAAATACGCCAAAATAAAGTACCATTTCATAAGGACTAAAGTCAAAAAAGGATTGAATTTGAGATAAAAATTTATTTGTTTGAAAATATGAAAAATCACTTGCTAAGGCTACAAAGGGCATTATTAAGGATATTGCAAAGCTTTCAATAAAAGAAATAAAGATTGAAAAGATTAACAATAAAAATAAAAAGTGCTTATCTTCCTTACTTAGTATAAAAAAAAGCTTTTTTAACAACCTTATCCCCTTTTTAAAAGCTTAAATTTTAACCTTTTTTCCTTAACAATTAATTTTTAAACCAGGCTGCAATTTTTTCAAAAAAGCCTTGTTGTTCTTGGTGCATTCCATCCTTTATCCCAAAACTTTCGCTTAATTTTTCTAGTAATTCTTTTTGTTCATCATTGATTGAATTAGGAAATTTAATGGCAATTTGTACTATTTGTCTGCCTAGTTTATCAGAATGTAAATTCTTTACTCCCTCATTTGCTAAAACAAATCTTTGACCATCCTTTGCACCCTTTGGCAAATTTAAAACAGCTTCTCCTCTAATGGTAGGTACCTTTATGCTTTGCCCTAGTATTGCTTGGGTAAAAAACACAGGAAATTCTATATAAATATCATCGCCATCTCTGTAAAAAGTATCATCTTGTGCAACTTGAATTTTTACATAAACATTACCACGATTGCCATTTTTTGATATGTTTCCTCTTTCTTGTATCCTTAAATTCATACCCGTATCAATGCCTGCTGGTACTTTTAACTCTGCACTATCCTTTAACTCGCTATAACCCTTACCACTACAATCATGACAACTTTGAGCCACCTCAACGCCCTTACCCCTACAAGCTGGGCAAGTTTGGGCAAAGGTTATAAAGCCTTGTCTCATGCCAACTTGACCCCTGCCATCACACTTAGTACAAGTCTTCATTTTGCCATCCTTTGCCCCTGTACCATTACAAGATTGACAAAATTTCTTATAAGTAAAATCTACCTTTTTTGAACAACCAAAAACAGCTTCTTTAAAACTAAGTTGTACTAAAATAGCAAAATCTAATTCAAAATTTGTCTCATTTGCACGCTTTCTTCTTGAAAAACCCCCACCTCCAAAAAAGCTTGAAAAAATATCATTTATATCATCAAAATCAGTAAAACCTCCACCAAAGCCACCTGCTGATTTAAGCCCTTCTTTGCCATATTGGTCATAAATTGCCCTTTTCTCATCATTGCTTAAAATTTCATAGGCCTCGTTTATTAATTTAAATTTATCTTCTGCTTCTTTATTGCCTTGATTTCTGTCAGGGTGATATTCTAAGGCTAATTTTCTATAAGCCTTTTTTATGGTTTCTTTATCCGCACTTTGAGAAATTTGCAAAATTTCATAATAACTTAATTCCACTTTTTTACCCTTTTAAAAAAATAAAAAATGTAATTTAGCAAATTTACAATATAATTTAGATAAAATCGCAAAAGAAATTTGATTTTTTTAAATTTCTGTAGTAATTCTAAGGAGAGAAAATGATTAATGTGCTAATGATAGAAGATGACCCCGATTTTGCTCAATTACTTTCTGAGTATTTGGAACAATTTAATATAAAAATTACAAATTACGAAGACCCAAAGATAGCTTTACAAAATAATATCTCAAATTATGATTGTTTGATACTTGATTTAACCTTGCCAGGAATTGACGGGCTTGAAATTTGTAAAGAACTTCGCCAAAGAAGTAATATTCCTATAATCATTTCATCAGCTAGAGGTGATTTAAGCGATAAGGTTGTGGGTCTACAAATTGGGGCTGATGATTATCTACCAAAGCCATACGACCCAAAAGAAATGTACGCAAGGATTATTAGCCTAATAAGAAGGGCAAAAAGGGTAGAAAGCACCTCTTATAAAGCTATAAATTCAGCCTTTAGCATAGATGATAAAAAACATGAGATTTCATATAAGGGCAAGATCTTAACCCTAACTCCAGCAGAATATGAAATTTTAGAATACCTAATCTCTCAGCACGGATATTCAATCTCTCGCAGACAACTAGTTAGCAGGTGTAAGAATTTAAAAGATAAGGATTCAAAAAGCCTAGATGTTATCATAGGAAGACTTAGGACAAAGATAGGTGATAGTTCTAAAAATCCTACTCATATTTTTTCAGTAAGGGGCATAGGGTATAAGCTTATAGGATGAAAAATTATTCTATACATTCAAAATTAAATATTTTGTTTGTTAGTATTTTTGTTTTAATGTGTGCTTTCTTTGTACTTTTACTATACATTGAAATAAATACTAAAGATAGCGAAGAAAGATTTAGGCAAGAAAATTTAATTAAAAATTTGCTAAATAATTACACAAGTGAGCTTGAAAACAATATCAAAACGCAGTTAAATACTAGTGGCTTTATAACTATAAATAATGCTAGACTTATACAAGATATTAGAAGTAAGGGTCAGGTTATATTTATGGCTAACAATGCAAATTGTATACTCTCATCTGTAAGCTTTCAAAAAAATCTATATTTTGACGTAAGTTGCGAAGACCTTAATGGAATTTTCAAACACGATTTAGATTATGGTTTTAACAAGCTTTTGTTAACTAGCTTTATTGTTTTTAGCTCTTTTCTTGTGTTTATGTATTTTTCTATATTAAAATCCTTAAAGCCACTAAATACTTTAAAATTTCAAATTAGTGCAACCTATAATGGAAAAAGCGTTGATTTTAGCCATTATAAAAATGATGAGATAGGAAAAATAGCAAATGAATTTAAAAAAAGTTTTAATAAAAATCAAGAATTAATACATTCTCGTCAACTTTTTTTAAGAATGATAATGCATGAACTTAAAACGCCCATTGGAAAAGGTAGAATAGTAACTGAGTTAATAACTGAAAACAGGCAAAAAAACAGACTCGTTAAAATTTTTAAAAGGCTTGATTCTTTGATAAATGAATTTGCTAAGATTGAGTATTTATTCTCTAAAAATTATAATTTAGATTTTAAAAAACATAGCTTTACTTCTATATTAAAAGAAGCCAAAACCTTTTTAATGCAAGATAATTTTGAAAAGATAGTAAGCGTTAAGATAATGAAAGATGCTTTATTAAATGTAGATATGGAAATGTTTTCTTTGTGTTTAAAAAATTTAATTGATAATGCCTTAAAATATGCAAGCGATAATAGTTGCGAACTTGAGTGCTATGGAAAGTATTTTTTGATTAAAAATAAGGGTGAGCCCTTAAAAGAAGATTTTTCTTATTATTTAGGGGCATTTGCAAGAGATAAAAATTCAAAGGTAAAGGGGACCGGCCTTGGACTTTATATAATAAATGAAATTTGTAAAATGCATAATTTTGATTTATTATATGCCTATGAAAACAAAAAA
Organism: Campylobacter sp. LR264d; assembly: GCF_008633895.1. Classification (NCBI taxonomy): domain Bacteria; kingdom Pseudomonadati; phylum Campylobacterota; class Epsilonproteobacteria; order Campylobacterales; family Campylobacteraceae; genus Campylobacter; species Campylobacter sp. LR264d. The sequence continues at coordinate 39,634 of NZ_VJNT01000001.1, read as the reverse complement.
CACTGCTTTAAGGTGATATTTGATAAAATTTAATAATGAAAAATGGTTTAGAAAAATTTAACGAAGTAATTAAAAGCTTTGAGGGCTTACCTAGCATTGGTAAAAAAACAGCAGTAAAACTTGCTTATTTTGTATGTATTGAAAACAAATTTCAAGGCTTAAAACTAGCAAATAATATAGAAAATGGCTTGCAATTTATAAGATTTTGCGAACAATGCGGAGGTCTTAGTGAAAACGAACTTTGCGAGTTTTGTAGCGATGAAAACAGAGATAACAATATCATTTGCATAGTACAAAACCCAAAGGATATCTTAATACTTGAAGAAAGCAAAAGTTATAACGGGCTTTATTTTGTGCTAAATGATTTAGGCAATGAAAACATTGAAAAATTAATCTCAATGATACAAAATACAAAGGCAAATGAGTTATTTTTTGCTATAACTGCAAGTATTAACAGCGATGCGATTATTTTTTATGTAGAAGATAAATTAAAATTTTTAAATTTAAAATTTAGTCAAATAGCACAAGGAATTCAAAGTGGGGTTAGCCTTGAAAATGTAGATTTTATCTCACTTAGCAAGGCTATAACTAATCGCGTTAAGATTGAAGATTAAAAATCAGCCCTAACATTTAACCAGAAATTTCTACCCGGTATCATTCTTTGATAGTTATTTGAGTAACTTGTACCACGAGTACCTTGATAGGTAAAATAATCCACAAAGTCTTTATCAAACAAGTTATTTATAACCCCACTTATAGTAATACCATTTTTAAAGCGATAATCAGCTCCCAAATCCACAACATGCATATTTTTAAAATAAGCACCAGGTCCCACATTTGCAGTATGAGAATTATCAGTAGGAGTTTTTAATTTACCTGAATATCTTGCAAAAAGGTCCCAATTAGTGCCTTTATAGGTTAGCTTTGAAAAAAGACTATATTTTGGGATATCATTTAAGGCTAAGCCCTTATTATCCCCTGTTCTTTGTTCTGTTTCAGTATAAGCGTAGCTAAAATCAAGCCAAATTCCCCTTGGGATTATATTTGAAAAAAGTGCCTTAGAATTCATAGCTATTTCTATACCTCTTGACACTGCCTCGTCCACATTTTCATACAAAGAACAACCTGTACCTACACTACTATTACAAGTTCCATATCCAAAAGGTAATTCTTCTCCATTTTGATAAATTTTACTATTTATAGCATCCTTAAAGGTAGTATAAAAGCCTGTTATAGTGAAATTTGCAAAGGAACTTTCTATAATAGAGCTTAACTCATAGCTTAAAGTTTGTTCAGGGTCAAGTTCTGTATTACCATAATAATCATAGCCTGTACTACTAGTAGCAGTATCATATATCCCATCATATCTAGTTTCAAGGGCAGGAGATTTTAAGCCACTAGCAATTCCTGCCTTAAAGGTAAGCCAAGAACTTGGATAAAAATTTACATAAAATCTAGGATTTACATGAGTACCATAGGTTTGCAACTCATTTACTCTAATTCCAGCCGTAGTTGAGACATAATCATTAATCAAATACTCACCCTCACCAAAAATAGCCCCTTGCCAAGCATCCTTTCTAAAACTATTTGACCTAGTTACAAGCTTTTCATAGAAAAAATAAGGACCCATATTTAAGATTAAAGCCCCATAATTTTCAAAATCCAAATCCGTAGTAAAGGTAGTACCATAAGCTATTGCTTGATTATAAACTAAAGATGCGTGATTTGCTGGACCTGAATTATCGCCTATTCCAACTATTTCTGGCATTTTAATGGTATCTGAGAACTGAATATAATTGTTAAATTTACCAAAATCATACTCACCATCGTGATTTAAAACAAGATTATACTTATGATATTCTCTTACTGCTGTAATTTGAGAAGAAGAAGTATTAAGTGAACCCAATCTTTGAAAGCCATAATCAAAGTCTATATAAAAGCTATTATAAGGGTCCAAAAAATAAGAAAGCCTAGTACCTAATGAATAATTTGTATAACCTGTTGGAGAATGGCTTGTGTAAGGATTTGTACTTGTTGTAGTATAATTTGGAATTTCACTAATATAAAATCTATTTTTTTCTCCTTCAAAGTACTTAGCCCTTAAATTGAGTAAAAAGCTTTCACTAAAGGGTACAAAAATATTTCCATTTAAGCCATAAACATTACCCCAACGCCCGTGGTGTTCTTGAAGTCTTGTTTCAGCACTTATACTAGCACTTACCTTATCTACATTCTTTTTAGTGATAATGTTTATAACCCCACCCATAGCATCACTTCCATAAATGATAGAAGCAGGACCTCTTATAACTTCAACCCTTTCTATCATACTAGCAGGAGGTATAAAACCACTTGTCGCATCAAAGTCATTACCATCAAAGCCAGTAGACATATTCATTCTTTTTCCATCTACTAACACCAAGGTATAATCACTACTCATACCTCGCATTTGTATAGTAGTAGCCCCCGTTTTAGTAACCGTGGTAGCTACGCCTGGCACCTCATTTACTATATCACCTAAGTCCCTAATAGGTCTATTTAAAAAATCTTCCTTAGGTATAATGCTTATACTAGCAGGGGCGTCTTTTACATCTTGTTCATAACCCGTTGCACTAACTACAACTTCTTTAAGTGTAAAATTACCCTCGCTAGATAAATTTTCATTAGCTAATACCTCATTTGCAAAAAATAGAGCACAAATAGCACAAAAACTAAGCTTACGCATACCCCCCCCCATTTGTGAATTTACTCACTATATTCTCCTTTTTGATAATTAATTTTAAAAAAATCGAGTTTAAAATAATAATGCTTATAAAAAAATAAATTTTTAATAATAATTATTAATAAATTTATTTTGTAACAATAATGACTTTAAAAGCCCTATTTATATAAAAAAATTTAAAATATATTATCATTTATTTTAAAAAATAGCTTTAAAATTTTAATTTATATTATCAAAATTTTTAAAATCATTTTTCTAAAATTTGCACCCCTTTTTCTAATCTATTTTTAAAAATATAAATTTCTTATGCCTATTTTAAGAAAAATTTAAAAAAAACGTGTAATCACGCTAAAAATTATATCTAAGGAGAAAAAATGTATAAAAAAATTCTTACTTATGCTATAGCTTGCAGCTTTTGTGCTTGTGGTTTTGCTATGATTGTAGACCATGAACCAGTTGCCTTAAAAGCAGTAGCAAAAAGCATAGCTACTAGTGAAACTGCCCCTTATGATTGTAAGGCGCTAGGAAATATCGAAGGAAATGATACTATAACATTAAGTGGTGGGGCTAGTCAGTATTTTGAAAGAGGTAGGATCAGTGAATTAAAAACTAGAGCCATAAATGATTTAAAAAATAATGCTTTAGATGTTATAGGTAAAAATGCTAGTAATAAAAGAATAGTACTTTCAATCACTAGCGAGCAAACATTTTGTTCACCTGAATCCATTGCTTGTGTCCCAAATTCAACTAAAGCTTATTCTTAAAAATAGAGGCCACTGTTTTTGATTGTGGCACTAAATAAGACCTTTTAAGGTCTTATTTTCTTTAAAAATATAGCCTTAAACAAATATATTTTAAACAAAAATTTAACATTATCATTTTGCTAAATATTTTGCAAAAATTATTGAAAATTAATTAAATTTTTAAACTTTTTTTTATATTTTTTTGTTATTATCCCTTGATTTTTTACAAAAAAGATAAAGTATATCCTAATTAAATTTTTAAAGGAAAAAAATTGAAAGTATATTTAGATAACAACGCTACTACTATGCTAGACCCACAGGCTTACGAGTTAATGCTACCATTTTTAAAAGAAAATTATGGCAACCCAAATTCCTTACATAGCTTTGGAAGCGATACTCACAAGCCCTTAAAAGATGCTATGGATAAATTATATGCTGGACTTGGAGCAAGTGATTTAGATGATATTATTATAACTTCCTGTGCTACTGAAAGCATTAACTGGGTATTTAAAAGCGTGTATTTTGACTATATCTTAAACAAAGATAGAAACGAGATTATAATAAGTGGCGTAGAACACCCTGCTGTTAGTGCAGCTGCTAATTTTTTAGAAAAATTTGGCGTTAAGCTTATCACTTTACCTGTAAATAATGATGGCATTTCAACGCCTCAAAATTTAAAAGAAGTAATAAGCGATAAAACTGCCCTAGTTAGCGTTATGTGGGCAAATAATGAAACGGGAATGATTTTTAATGTAGATGAAATGGCTAAAATAGCCCATGAAAAAGGGGCTTTATTTCACACAGACGCCACTCAAGCTGTAGGAAAAATAAAGATAATTTTAAAACAAAGCGAGATTGACTTAGCTAGTTTTTCAGCTCATAAATTTCATGGACCAAAGGGAATTGGTGGACTTTTCATTAAAAAAGGCATTAATCTTAGTCCACTTTTACATGGAGGAGAACATATGGCAGGAAGAAGAAGTGGAACCTTAAATGTAGCTGGGATTGTAGCTATGGGAGAGGCCTTAAAAATCGCTACTTCTATGCTAAATTTTGAAGACTCTCACATTAGAAGATTAAGAGATAAACTTGAAGATGCTATTTTAAAAATGCCTGATACTAGCGTGGTTGGCAAGAAAGAAGATAGAATTCCAAATACCATTTTAGCTAGTATTAAAGGCGTTGAAGGCGAGGCTATGCTTTGGGATTTAAATAAAAATGGCATAGCAGCAAGTACGGGTTCAGCCTGTGCTAGTGAGGATTTAGAAAGCAATCCTATAATGAATGCAATCGGGGCTGAAAACGACCTTGCACACACTGCTTTAAGGCTTTCTTTATCGCGTTTTAATACAGAAAGCGAGATTGATTATGCGATTGAAGAGATTAATAAGGCAACGAAGAGATTAAGGGCGATTTCTAGCACTTATGCTTATAACCCGAACAATTACAAAGGATAAATTATGGCTAAAAATAACTTAATAGGTGGTTCTATCTGGGATGAATATTCTCAAAAGGTACAAAACAGAATGAATAATCCCTTACACATGGGTGAATTTAATGAAGAGGATGCTAAAAAGGCTAATGCTAAGCTTATTGTGGCTGATTTTGGGGCTGAAAGCTGTGGGGATGCAGTGATACTTTTTTGGCTAGTAGATGAAAAAACAGATACTATAATAGATGCGAAATTTAAAAGCTTTGGTTGTGGTACTGCTATTGCAAGTAGCGATACTATGGTTGATTTATGTATAGGAAAAACGGTTGATGAAGCCGTTAAGATAACAAATTTAGACGTGGAATTTGCAATGAGAGATGACCCAAACACCCCTGCTGTGCCACCTCAAAAAATGCATTGTTCTGTTATGGCTTATGATGTTATAAAACAAGCAGCAGCACATTATAAGGGAATTTCTCCCGAGGATTTTGAAGACCAGATTATAGTTTGTGAGTGTGCTAGGGTAAGTTTAGGGACTATTAAAGAGGTAATTAAATTAAATGATTTAAAAAGCGTTGAAGAAATCACTCAATACACAAAGGCAGGGGCGTTTTGTAAGTCCTGTGTAAGACCTGGAGGGCATGAAAAAAGGGATTATTATCTAGTAGATATACTAGCTCAAACTAGGGCTGAAATGGATAAAGAAAGGGTTGAAAAAGCTATAAATTCAGATACCATCTTTGATGATATGACCCTTGTTGGACAATTAAAGGCCGTTGAAAATATCCTAGATACCGAAGTTCGCCCTATGTTGCAAAATGATGGAGGTGATATGGAAGTAATTGACATACAAAAGGCAACCGATAAGACAATTGACGTTTATATTCGCTACCTTGGAGCTTGTAGTGGGTGTTCAAGTGGAAGTGGTGCTACCTTGTATGCCATTGAGACTATCTTACAAGAAGAATTAAGCCCAAATATTAGGGTAATGCCTGTGTAAATTTTTGCTAAAGCAAGAAATTTTATACCTTGCTTTAGCTTATTCTTACTTCTTTTATTCTCTCTCATTTTTATATTTAAATTTATCACATAATTTAGCCCCTTGTAAATTTAAAAATTTTAAAAAGCTTTTTAGCAAAATTTTGCAATAATATCTCCTTTGGTTCCGTAGCTCAGCTGGTAGAGCACCACCTTGACATGGTGGAAGTCGTTGGTTCAAGTCCAATCGGAGCCACCATTATTTTAATTTATAACAACATAAAACATATAAAAAATAAAGGGAACAAAATGGCAAAAACAATATATGAAATTTTTGATAAAGAAGATACAAAAAGTTTAGCTCAAATAAATGAAAAAGACATTAAATGGCTAAATAATCGTATTAAAGAGCGTATAGGGGGAGAGGTTAGGCATTGAATGTATCATTCGTGGCAAAATGATGATGGAGATTATTTTAAATTAACACCCGAAGAAATAGTTAGACAACATTATGCACATATGCTGATAGAAACTTACAATTATACAAAAGAACAAATTATATTTAAAACACCAGTTCTCTTTGCTAGAAAATCAAAGATAAGAGAAAAAAGAACAGATATTATTGTATTAGATAAATACGATAGAAACAAAATAAATTTACTCATAGAAGTAAAACGACCTAATGAACAAATGAAATCATATTGCAGTCAACAAAATCCAAAAATAGGTGTAATTGCAAATGGCGATAATCTACTTAAATTTTATGCATTTCCCTATTTTAATGAAGAACTCGGTATAGATAAATTTCCTAAAAATGGTGAAGATTTAAACGAATGGATGTAAAATCACAGATTTACATTAAAACAACTTATATTCAATGACAGACTGAAAAACGAAATATTAAAAGATATTATTTTAAATGTAGAACAAAGATTTTGTGCAAATGAACCAAGTGAAAAAGCCTTTGATGAAATTTTTAAACTTATTTTTATCAAATTATACGATGAAATTCAATCGAGTTCAGATGCTGATAGAATTGCAATTGGGATAAATGACTATGGAAAGGTGCTTGAAGAAATAAATGATACTGATTTTAGAGTAATGGAATTTAGAATGAAGACACACTAAATGAAATATATAGAAAATTTAGTGATTTATTTAAAAAAGCAAATGATAAATGGCAAGGTGTATTTCCTAAAAATTCTATCATAGATATGCAACATGCTACATTAAAATCTTGCATAAAAGAATTGCAAAATGTCAAACTTTTTAATTCGAACCTTGATATAGTCGATGAAGCATTTGAACATTTAGTTAATAAAAATCAAAAAAGCGATATGGGGCAATATTTTACTCCAAGATATGTAATTGATATGTGTAAAAATGTTAAATCCAAAATCAACTGAAACAATGATAGATACAGCTTGTGGTAGCTGTGGTTTTCCCATGCATACTATCTTTTATGTTTGGAAACAGCTAAATCCTAAAACTTATAATTTGTTTACAACTAGAACAAGGACTGCTGATGAGTTTGAATATGCCATTAATAAAATAGTCGGTATTGATTTTAGTGAAAAATCTGTTAGAGTAAGCAGAATGTTAAATATCATCGCAGGTGATGGACAAACAAATGTAGTTGAATTAAATACACTAGATTATACTAATTGGAAAAAATCATACCAAAATGAAAAATGGAGAGAAAGATATAATAAAGGTTTTGTCAAACTTTCTAATATGAGTGCAAATCCGATGGCAAACAATGATAATGAAAAATTTAAATCATTTAATTTTGATATTTTGATGGCAAATCCACCTTTTGCATGCGATATTAACAATAAAGAACAACTTGAAATTTATGATTTAAGCTACAATTCAAATGAAGAATTAAAAAAGAAAATAGGTAGAGATATTTTATTTATAGAAAGAAATTTAAATTTTTTAAAACCAGGTGGGCGTATGGCAATTGTTTTGCCACAAGGCATATTTAATAATACTAATGATGAATATTTGCGTAATTATATTGCTGATAAATGTAGAATACTTGCGGTAATAGGATTGCACGAAAATACTTTTAAACCACATACTGCACCAAAAACTAATATTTTATTCATACAAAAATGGACTGATGAAAAGTGTGGTTTTCCAAATATTTGCCCAAAATTATCTAATAATGATTATCCTATATTTTTTGCTACCATGCAAGAACCTAGTAAAAATAATTCAGGAGACAAAATATATGGTAGTGAAAATTACGTTAGAAATACTATCTATACTTATGAAACAAAAAATATTTATACAAATAAGAAAGATAAAAGACAAATATTAAAAAAAGAGTATGATAACTTAGTAGATAAAAAAAGTTACAATCAAAAAATCAAAACAATTACAACAATAAAATATAGAACCGATAATAATAAAGAATTAATTATCAAAGATAATTTTATAACTAAATTTAGAAAACTAGATTTACACAAAAAATGGATTTTAAAAAATAGTAATTTTAAAAAAATAGATAACCAAAATAATAAAACAATCAGTATTGAAGAATATTTGAAACTTAATAAAGATGAAAAATTAAATATGAAGAAATTCCTATTATTGGCTTAAATACCAAAATACCTATTGATCTAGACAAATATAATATGCTAGATAAAGAAACTCAAAAATATTATCTAATAGCTGAAGAAATTACTGAAATAACCGAGCGTATTAAAGATACACTTGGGCATATTTTTGTAAAACATGATTTATTTAACCATGACCCAAATATGATTAATCTAAATCCAAATAACATTTATAGTAAAGATGGTATAGCAAAAGCTTTTATAGAATTTGCAAAAGCACAAAATTTGAGTTTTTGAAGTGAAAAATGATTTTAGAAAATTTATTAAATAGCAAATTGCCAAGTTATAGAATTGTAAACTTTAAAGATAGCTTTAAAATATGCAAACCTAGAAAATAATTAAAAACTATAAGAATGGTTTTATAACTTTACAAGATAATGAAATAATTAATGCGAATTTTACTCCAAACAATGATGAATATTATAGATATATTGAACTTGCAAATATTATGTCAAATGGTGAAATAGATGAACCTAAAATGACTTTGGGTAAAGATTTACCAAGCAGAGCTAGAAGAATTGTAAAAAGTGGTGATTTAATTATTTCATCAATAGAAGGTTCGCTTTCAAAATGTGCAATTATCACTGATTAATTTAATGATTGTTTAGTTTCTGCTGGATTTTATATAATTCGTTCAAATCGAATCAATAATGCAACTCTTTTTATTTTATTTAAAATGAATTTTTTCAAGAATATCTAAAAAAATTTCCAAGTGAAACTATACTTGCTGCGATAAATAAAAATGAATTAAAAAAGATTTTAATTCCAAACTTTGAACAAGAATTACAAGCTAAATATCAAAATATTTTTGAACAAATTTTAAAACTAAGAAAAGATGGAAAAGAATTATTGAAAAACACAGAAGTAGAACTAAAGAATAATGTTTTATAGAGTAATAAATAATACTTTTTGAGTTTTAATTCAATAATTTATTAAAAAACCAAATTTAAGTAAATTTCAAGTTTTTATTGAACCAATTTCATAAAACTTAAGTAATTTAAAGTATTTTCATTTGCTTAAAAATACTCTCATAAGTTTTAAGGCTTTCTTTTTTAAAATTTTCAAGTTTGCTAAAATTTGGCTTTTTATTAGAATTAAAATTTTCAATAATAATTTGAAAAAAATCACTATCAAGGCCTACACAATACTCGCTCATGTCAATGCTTTTAAAAAGATAATTTATGCGATTTAAAGTGCTTATGGCTGTTAATTTGTAATTTATATTTCCTATGCAAGAATGAAACCTAGAAGTAATGCTAAATAAAGAATTCTTATAAATAGAAAATAAAATTTGAGTGCCTTTAAAGCCTTGTAAAACAGGGGCTATTATAAAATTTTTACGCACTAAATAATCATCTTTCAAAAAATCAAAAAAAATTTAAAAAATCCATTAAATCATCGTATAAATGGAGTACAAAAACAATTTTTATGCCATTTTTTACAAAAAAAGTTTTTTTGAATTGCTTAAAATATAAGTTTATATCGCAATTTTTTGATAGCTGACTTTGTGCTATATTAATGGCTATGTAGCTTTCTTTTTCTAGCTTAAAAGTATCCTTTGAACTTTCAAAGAAAGAACCATTATCTAAAATTTCTGCTATTTTTTTAAAACAATCATCGTTAAAAGTATTTGATAAAAATTTCTTTAGAAAAATCATTTTTTAAAGCAAGGTAAATATTAGAATTATCAAAAAGACTTAAATAAAATTGCTTTGCCTTTTTTTAAATTTAATGGAATTTGCGAGTGCATACCCATGCTTGTTATGAAAAATGGAAATTTTATCTTTTTTATTAAACTTGGGCTTAGTGCTAGTGTGTTAGCACTTGGTGATTTTTTTAAATTAGAATCTAAAAATCCACCCAACGATAACTGCATCAAATGAGTTTATATGATTAATAAAGCTATCATCCCAAAAAAAGCTTATCTTTGTGAGTATAATTTTCATAAAATCTTCTCATTTCTAAATTTACTAACTCACATTTAACTCCTAGTTTTTTTTAATATATTGTAAAAACCAAAATGCGAAACATTGTTGCCAATATTTCCCATAAAAGAAGCTATGTGAAGTATTTTTATTATGTTGTATTTTTTTTGAAAGAAAATTTATAAAAATTAAAGATATTAAGAAGAAAAATCAGCAAGAAATTCTTGCTGATTTTGGGTTACATCATGCCACCCATGCCACCCATTCCTCCCATGCCACTCATATCAGGCATAGCAGGTTTTTCTTCTTTAATCTCGCTAATAGTAGCCTCAGTAGTTAGAAGCATACTTGCAACAGAAACTGCGTTTAAAAGTGCTATTCTTTCAACCTTTACAGGATCAATTATACCAGCACTAAACATATCTACATACTCACCCTTTGCAGCGTCAAAACCGATATTTTCATCCTTTGAATTTTCAACGCTATTTACAACAACGCCAGCATCAAAACCAGCATTTTCTGCAATTTGTCTTAAAGGAGCTTTTAGTGCCCTTTCTACGATATTTGCACCAATTAACTCATCGCCTTGTAAAGATAAGTTTATCTTAGCCTTAGCCTTGATAAAGGCAGCGCCCCCACCTATTACAATGCCTTCTTCAACGGCTGCCTTTGTAGCACTTAGGGCATCATCAACCCTATCTTTTTTCTCTTTCATTTCAGTTTCAGTAGCAGCCCCAACCTTAATCAAAGCAACGCCACCACTTAATTTTGCTAGTCTTTCCTGCAATTTTTCCTTATCATAATCGCTTGTAGTTTCTGCAATTTGTGCCTTTATTTGAGTGATTCTTGCATCTATATTGCTTTTTTCACCAGCCCCATTTACTATAGTTGTGTTATCTTTGTCAATAATTACGCTTGATGCTTGTCCTAAGTCTTGTAAGGTAGCACTTTCAAGGGTTCTTCCTAACTCTTCTGCTAATACCTCGCCACCTGTTAAAATAGCTATATCTTCAAGCATAGCCTTTCTTCTATCACCAAAGCCAGGTGCCTTAACCGCAGAAATATTTAAAATTCCACGCAATTTATTTACAACCAAGGTAGCCAAGGCCTCGCCTTCAATGTCTTCTGCTATAATTAAAAGTGGCTTTCCTGTCTTTTGAATTTGTTCTAGCACAGGTAAAAGGTCCTTTAAATTTGTAATCTTTTTATCAAAAAGTAATATATAAGGATTTGATAATTCTACTATCATTTTTTCTGCATTAGTGATAAAATAAGGGCTTAAATAACCTCTATCAAATTGCATACCCTCAACAACGCTTAACTCATCGTTAATTGATTTTGCCTCTTCAACGGTTATAACGCCGTCTTTTCCTACTTTTTCCATAGCATCAGCAATTAATGCCCCAATTTTTTCATCAGAATTTGCTGAAATTGTCGCAACTTGTGCGATTTCTTTTTTATCTTTTACTTCTCTTGAAAGCTTTTGAAGTTCATTAACAATGGCCTCGCAAGCCTTATCCATACCTCTTTTAACCTCTATAGGATTAGCCCCAGCAGTGATATTTCTTAAACCTTCTTTAAAAATAGCATGGGCTAAAACAGTGGCTGTTGTAGTACCATCTCCAGCCTGATCAGCTGTCTTACTAGCAACCTCTCTAACAAGAGAAGCACCCATATTTTCAAGATTGTCTTTTAATTCTACTTCTTTTGCTACGCTTACACCATCCTTAGTAATGCTTGGCGTACCAAAACTTTTTTGAATCAAAACATTTCTTCCTCTTGGTCCCATAGTAACTTTTACAGCGTCATTTAGTTTTTGAACGCCGTTATAAAGTTGATTCCTTGCTTCATCTGAAAAAATAATTTCTTTTGCCATTTTTTATCCTTTATTTTAAAATTCCTAAAACATCGTCTAAATTTAGTACCAAGTAATCTTGGTTATCTAGCTTTATCTCAGTACCACCATATTTAGCAAATACTACCTTATCTTTATCTGCAATCTCACTTACTTCCTTGCTTACAGCAACAACTTCACCTATTAAAGGTTTTTCTTTAGCATTATCTGGTATAATTATGCCAGAAGCTGTTGTATTAGTTTCTTCAACGCGTTTTACTAAAATGCGTTTTCCTAAGGGTTGAAAATTCATTTTGTCCGTCCTTAAAATTTGTGATTTTTTAGCACTCTTTATTTTTGAGTGACAAAATCATACTATAAAAAATGAATTTTGTCAATACTTTAAAGAAAAATATTTATAAAACTTTAGTCCATTAAGCTAAATATACTTTATAAATGAAACTATAAGGAGATGAAATGAAAAAAATACTTTACGCCCTTTTAGCCCTTTTTATAGTGCTTTTAATAGCCCTTTATACTATACTTTTTACTACTTTTGGTAATAATATCATAGCAAACATAGCACAAGATAAGGCAAAAATGGCAGGTCTTGATTTAAATATAAGTGAGTTTAAACTTCGTACTTCAAGTCTAAGCTTAAATGCTAAATTAGCAAATTTACTTGATATTAATCTAAATGGGGATATAAGCATTTTTTCTTTAAAATTTAATCTTTCTTATTTGCTTAGTTTTGATAAAGATAATGCTAAAAATTTGGGCTTAAACCTTGATAAAAACATTGATTTTAATGGGTCTATTGTTGGAAAGTTAAGCGATTTTAATGTAGACGGCGAGGGTTTGTTGATTGGTTCTAATACAAAGCTAGATACTAGAATTTACAAATATAGCCCTATAGCTTTAAAAATCGATGCTAATAATCTTAAAATAGAAAAGCTATTAAGCTTGCTTTCTAAGCCTAACTATGCAAATGGGGTACTTGATATTAATGCTAACATTGTAGCTAATAATCTACAACCTGATGGCAGTGCTGTCATAAAACTTAATACAACTAGTATAAACTATGTAAAAATTAAAGAAGATTTTAATATCACCTTGCCTAAAAATTCAAATCCAAAGGCTGAAATTAATGCTAATATTAAGGATAATAAGATAAATATACTTAGTAAAATTTATAACGATTATCTAAATTTTCAAACGCAAAATACAGATTATGATTTAGCAAATTCTACTTTAAATAGTGATTTTTCTTTACAAATTCCAAATTTAGCTAAACTTGAAAGCCTTACAAAAACAAAATTAAATGGGAATTTAAACATAAATGGGGATTTAAGTTTGCAAAATAATACCTTAACTAATTTAAATGTAAATATTAATGGACTTGGCAGAAAGGCAGAGGCTAGTTTAAAGGATAGTATTTTAAATGTTTTATTAGAACAAATTAGCCTTGATAAGCTTTTAGGCATTATAGGTTATGGAAATTTAGCTACTGGAGTCTTAAATGCAAATTTACAAAGTATTGGACTTGATTTTCAAAATTTCAATGCGAAAGCAGATGTTAAAAATGGCAAGCTTAATTCTAATGGACTTAAAGAGTTTATAGGGCTTGAATTTCCAAGTATGAGTTTTAACCTTGATGCAAATGCTAAGGCAAATAAAGGACTTATTGATTATGAAGCTGTTATTAGTTCAAATTTATTAAATATAAAAGAATTTAAAGGCTCTTATGACTTAAATTCAATGGTCTTAAAATTTAACACACAAGCAAATATTGATGATTTATCTAAGATTAATAATAATATTAAGGGGGCTCTTAGTTTAAATGCAAATGGTGATATTGCAAATAATGAAATAAAAAGCTTAAATGCAAAAGCAGTAATTGCAGATGGGATCTTAAATATAAACTCAAACGGAAAAACCCTTGATTTAGAAGCTAGTAAACTTGATATAACAAAGATTTTAAGCATTATAGGAATGCCAACTTATGCAAGTGGGTCTTTAAATGCAAAGGCAAATTTAACAAGCCTTGATTTTAATAATTTAAATGGCAATGCAGACATTAAGGCAAATGGTCTTTTAAATGCTAGTGTTTTAAGCAAGTTATTAGATAAAAAATTTCCCAGCAATACAAATTATGATTTAAATGCTAAAATCACCCTTAAAAACTCTCTTGCAAATTTTGAAAGTGTGTTAAATACTGATTTGGCAAAGATGAGTAACTTGAATGGTTCTTTTGATTTAAATAAAATGCTTTTAAACTCAACTTATAAATTAACTATTAGCGATTTATCAAAGCTTGGTTTTTTACTTGATAGAAAATTAAGTGGAAAGCTTGATTTAAATGGAAAGTTAAATTTCAATAAAAGCCTTGATTTAACAGCAATGAGTGACAATTTTTATCAAGGAAAGCTAGATTCAAGCTTAAAAAATAATATCATAAATGCTAAGCTTGAAAATGTTGATTTTTCAAGTTTGGCTAAGGGTTTTGATTTTACTGATATTTATGAGAGTAAGGCAAATGCAAATGCAACTTATAACTTAAACACTCAAAAAGGAGAGGTTAGCTTAAATTTAAATAATGGAAAGCTTAAAAAAAGTACCATTACAAATGCCTTAAATATCATTATATCAAAGGATATTACAACAGATGTTTATCATACTGCTAACGCAAATGCAAATATTAATAAAAGCAATATTAGCTTTAATCTTAATATGAAGGCTGATAGAAGTGATATAGTTATAAATTCTGGCAAAATCAACACAGATAGTGGGTCTTTGAATATTCCATTTAGTGCTAAGATTGACAGGGCTGATTTTAATGGTTCTATAACAGGAACTACTCAAAATCCTAAGATTAGCCTAGATACTTCAAGCATAGCAAAGACTATTACTAATGTAATTACTGATTCTACAAAGTCTAATACTAAGGAATTAAAAGAAGAGATTGGTAAGAGTGTTGATAAATTGCTTAAAAAGCTATTTTAAAGGCTAGTAATGTTTAATGGACTTATAAGAGAGATTGCTAAAGTTAAATCTTATCAAAATAATATTTTAAGCTTAAAGGCTAAACATAGACCAAATTTGGGCGATAGCATAGCAGTAAATGGGGCTTGTTTAAGCGTGATAAAGCTTGAAAAAGATGGCTTTTTGCTTGAACTTTCAAAAGAAAGTAGAAACAACCTAGCCACTGAAAATTTAAACGATAGGGTGCATATAGAACCAGCCCTTAGATTTGGCGATAGAATAGATGGGCATTTAATGCAGGGTCATATTGATTTTATAGGAATTTTAGCTAAGATTAAAAAAAATGAAAATGGGGTAGATTTTTTTATAAACTTGCCAGATAAGGCCATGAATTTTATGGGACATAAGGGAAGTATTGGCATTGATGGAGTTAGCCTTACTATAAATGAAATTTTACATAATCAAATAAGACTTACAATTATTCCTATTAGCTTTAAAGAAACTTTATTTAATGAGTATAAAATAGGACGCAGAATTAATATAGAAAGTGATTTACTATCCCGTTATATTTACGCACAGATACATAAAAAAAAGGAACTTTCATGGGAAGAGATAGAAAAAATTTCTTATCTTTATTAGATAATGATAAAGTTGGCGTATTTTGTGCCTTTGATAAGGATTATAGTGTTTTTAGGGGTAAAAAATGCGAAGAAAATATTTTTAAAGAATACACCCCAAATATTAAAAAATGTATTTTTATGGACCAAATTCACTCAAATATAGTTCAATTTTTAGATGAAAATCTAAGTCAAAGCGATGGCTTAATAGGCACTGAAAAAAATATGGCACTTTGCGTTTTAAGTGCTGATTGTTTGCCTTTGTTATTGTGGCATGAAAGTGGAATTATAGCAGGACTTCATGCTGGAAGAAAGGGCTGTTTTGATGATATTTTAGGAGTTTGCCTTGAAAAAATTTATAAAAAATATCCAAATTTAGATAATAATAACTTTCACCTTTTCATAGGACCTTCAATTTGTGTTAAGCATTATGAGATAAATGGGCAGGTTTTAGACTTTACTAAGCAAAATTTTAAAGATTTTTTAAATGAAAATTACTTAAATTTACAGGTCTTAATTAAAAAAAAGGCAAAAGAATATGGAATTTTGAATATAAAAGATAGTGAAATTTGCACCTTTGAAAATGAGAATTTTCCCTCATATAGAAAGGATAAAACCCAAACTCGTTTTGCAAGTGTTATTTATTTAAAGGCTTAAAAATGTATGAAACGAAGGATTTAAAGATACTTAAAATCATTCAAAAGGCAAGGGAATTTGCAGATAGTGATTTATTAAACGAACAATTTGTAAGCCATTTATTACAAAAGGATTTAAGTAAGTTAAGTAGCGAAGAAGAAGATGAGATTATGCGAATTTTAAACTCTATTATCAACTCCAAAGATGAGGCTTTATTAAGTAAGGGATAAAAAATGGTATTAGAATTTAATTTTGAATATGTAAGCGATAATGATATTTTTGAATATTTACTTTATTTTTATGCAAAAAATTATATTTTTGATTTAGAAAAAAAGAATAATACTTATATTTTTAAAATCAAGGGCAAAGAAGAAGAATTAACTAAATTTTGCCAAAGTTTAAATAGTATTAGCACCAGTGTATTTTTAAGGAATTTTAGCGTTAATGAAGGGCAAGATTTTAAAGAAAAAACTCATAAAAAAGAATTTAGCATTTTTCCTTATTTAACGCAGTTAAATGCAAGTGCTTATTTAGAAAAAAATATTTTAATAGAAAACGAATGGGGGATATTTTGCGAGCTTGAATTTTCATTAAATAACGAATTTATAAAGCTTAACAAAGAAAATTTTAACCAGTGTTTAGAAAATGCCTTAAATGCATTAAATAACAATGAAAAAATTTATCTTAAAAATACTAGAGGAATTTACGAAGTAAGCTTACTTCAAAATTATGATTTTAAAGATGAAAACAGCTTTTTAATGGCTTGTGATATAAATACTATAAATTCAGTCTTTTCTTGTTCAAATGAGAGTTTAAAACTACTTGCAAGTATTGAAAAACCTTTGATAAAATTAAAATTTAATGCCCTTTTTAGACAAAAATATAAAATAGAAATTAAAGAATTTAAACTTAAACTAAGTCAAAATTTATTTAGCTTTGTTTTAGGACAAAGATTAACCAAACTTGGCTTTAATTTTATGCTTGTTAAAAAGATTGAAACCTTTGAGAATGACTTTGAGTTAATGGCTATAAATGATGGTATTTTAATTATTAAGGGCTTTGAATTTATCAATCAAAAGGCAAAGGAATTAATTTTTAGCAAAGAAGATAAAAATATGACTAGAATTTCTTATATTTTGTCTAAATTTAACAATCCTTTTTTAATAGAATTATCCCAAGAATTTGATGATATTTTATTAATCAATAAAAAAAATAATATCTTAAAGATTAACTTGCCAAATAATAGCGATGAAATTTATAAAATATTAAAAAGTGATGAAATTTCAAGCAAACTTTTAAATAATTACAAAAATGCCTTTTTATTGCCTAATGAAAGTTTTAATTGCAAAAATAACTTTTTTTCTCTTTTTTGCATTATAGCTAGGTTTTTGCATTTAGATAATGATTTTTTAAGGGCCGGTAATATCTTTTTAAATATAGCTTCAAATTCAAGGTTAATGCGTGGGGTTAAGATTGATTTTAAGGCTGAAAACGGCGTTTTTAATTATATTTTTACACTTCGTTCTATGATGAGTTATAAATTAGCCGGTGTAAATGATGAAAATATCATTTATGGAACTATTGAAAGCCTAGCTTATTTTTTAAGGGATTTAAACGATGATTTATTTGAGAAAAAATTAATAGATGAAACAATACTTAGTGGCTCACTTTTTGAGTGCAAGCCCTTATTAAGAGAGAGTTTAAAGCATGTTAGGAAATCTCAACTAAGCTATGTACCAACAAGAATCTTTTAAAATAGAAATTGCAGGTTTAGTACAAGGCGTAGGTTTTCGCCCCTTTGTTTATAAACAAGCTAAAAAATTAAAAATAAAGGGCGAGGTTTATAATGATGGCTTTGGGGTGATAATAAAAATGAATTGTACTAAAAAAATACTAAATAAATTTATAAAAAAGATATATAAAAACCTGCCCCCTCTTGCTAGAATTGATAGCTTAGAGGTTAAAAACTCAAATTTTTTAAATTATGAAAAATTTATTATCACTTCTTCAAAGCAAAATATCAAAACTACGCCCCTACTAAGTGATTTTAGTATTTGTAAGGCTTGTAAAAAAGAATTTTTTGATAAAAAAAATCCTAGATTTTCTTATCCTTTTATCACTTGTACTCATTGTGGGCCAAGATTTAGCATTATTAAAAATTTGCCCTATGATAGAAAAAATACGAGCATGACTAACTTTAAAATGTGTGATTTTTGTAAAAATGAGTATGAAGACCCTAAAAATCGACGCTTTCATGCCCAACCCTTAAGCTGTCCTAAGTGCAAAATTAACACTTATTTAAAAGATAAAAAACAAGAAATTTTAGCAAATAATAAAAAGGCCTTTAAAGAAGTAGCAAGGCTTTTAAGACAAGGAAAAATAATCGCTATTAAGGGAATGGGTGGCTTTCATTTAATGTGTGATGCCTTAAATGAAAATGCCTTAAAAGAACTTAGACTTAGAAAAAATAGACCACTAAAGCCCTTTGCTCTAATGTGTAAAAATATCAAAATGGCAAAAAAACTTGCCCTTATTAAAGGGGCTGAAAAAAAGGCCTTAAAATCAAATATCTCCCCCATTGTGATTTTACAAAAAAAGCTTATAAAAAATGATTTAATAGCCCCAAATAGCAATAAAATAGGCATAATGTTAGCCTATACCCCTCTTCATTTATTGCTTTTTAAATATTTTAAAAATCCTTTGATTGCTACGAGTGCAAATTTAAGTGGTGAAAGCATTATTTTTAATGAAGAAAAACTGCTTGAAAAATTAGATAAAATTTTTGATTTTTACCTAGATTATGACAGAGATATTATAAATTCAAGTGATGATTCAATAGTTCAAATTTATGATAATAAAATGCAATTTTTACGCACTTCAAGGGGGGTTAATCCCTATTATATAGACCTTAAAAACAATATAAATAAAAATATTTTAGCCCTTGGGGCTGAGTTAAAAAATCAATTTTGTATATTTTATGATAAAAAGCTTATAATTAGCCCTTATATAGGGGATTTAAAAAACATTGATTGCTATGATAGAATGAAAAAATTACTAGACTTTTTTACCACTCATTATAATTTAAAATTTGATTATTTTCTAGCTGATAAACACCCAAATTTTCATTATACAAAGGATTTTAAAAACGCAGTTAAAATTTCTCACCATTACGCACATTTTTGTGCAACTTATTTTGAGTTTAAACTTTGTAACAAAGCACTTGGTTTTATCTTTGATGGTACTGGTTATGGGGACGATAAACAAATTTGGGGAGGAGAGATTTTTTATGGCGATATAAAAGAATATGAAAGAATAACGCATTTTGAATATTTTAAATTAATAAATAGCGATATTAAAAAGATATCAAATTTAGCCCTAAGTCTTATTTGGCACTATAACTTAGAAAATTTAGCATCTTCTTTTTTAAATAATTTTGATAATACAAATTTACAAAATCTAAAAAAAATTTATAATAATTCCACACTTACTACTTCATCGCTTGGCCGTATAATAGATGGTTTTACAGCCATTTTATTTAATATTCAAAATCTAAGTTTTGAGGCTCAAATGGGACTTTTACTTGAAAAATATTACGATAAAAAGCTAAATTTTGCCTATGATTTTTATATAGAAAATGGTGTTATCAATTTTAAAGAGGCTATAAAGGGGGCCTTAATTCATGATAAAACAAAGGCAAGTACAGGCTTTTTAAATGGCTTAGCTAAGTTTATAATACAATATAGTAAAAATTATGATTGTGAAGTTATTTTAAGCGGTGGAGTTTTTCAAAATAAGACCTTACTTGAAATTTTAACTCGCTTAAATTTTAAATTTTTAACCCCCTTAAAATTCCCTTGTAACGATAGTTCAATAGCACTTGGGCAAATGGTTCATTTTTTACATACGCTTAACTAGTTTTTAAAGCTTTTATGTTAAAATATGCAAATTTTTAAAAAAGGATAAACAATGTGTAAGGATTGTGGCTGTTCTTTGGAAAATCATCACCACCACGACAATAATCATCGTCACCACGAGCATAATCACCACGCACACCCTAGCTTAAACGAGGCAAGTAGTGTGGCAGTGTTAAGTAAAATTCTAAGTAAAAACGATGAAGAAGCAAGGCATAATAGAGAGCATTTCAACGAAAATAACATTCTTTGCATAAATTTAATGAGTTCAGCAGGAAGTGGCAAAACTACCTTACTAGAAAGCACAATTCATGCCTTAAAGGATGAATTTAATATCTGCGTTATAGAAGGGGATTTAGAGACAAATAACGATGCAAATAGGATTATAAAAGCAGGGGCAAAGGCTTATCAAATCACTACCGGACAAAGTTGTCACCTAGATGCCTTTATGGTTCACAACGGGCTTCACCATTTAGAATTAGATAAAAATTGCGACTTACTTTTTATTGAAAATGTTGGGAATTTAGTTTGCCCTGCAAGTTATGATTTAGGACAACATTTAAATGTGGTGCTTTTAAGTGTAACAGAGGGCAGTGATAAACCTGCAAAATATCCTGTAATGTTTAGAAAGGCTGATTTAGTTATCATTGCTAAGGCTGATTTAGCACAATATTTTGACTTTGATATAAAAGAAGCAAGTAAATATATAAAAGAATTGAGCCCAAGGGCTGATATTATAGTGCTTGATGCTAAAAATGGTACAAATTTAGAACTTTGGTATAAGTTTTTGCGTTTAAAAAGAGAGCTTTTTTAAAATGTGTTTGTCAATCCCTTCTGAAATTTTAGACATAGATGAGTACAATAACGCCTTAGTACAAACCCTTGGCGTCAAAAGAAAGGTAAATTTAGACCTTATAGGTGAACCTTGTAAGGTGGGTGATTTTGTGCTAATTCATGTTGGAGTGGCTATGGAAAAGATTGATAAAATAGCTGCACAAGAAAGCATTAAGGTCTATCAAGAAATAGTTGGTAAAATGAATAATAACGAGATAAGTCAAAATGAAGGAGATTTAGGCTTAAATGAATTTCATAGATGAATTTAGAGATAAAGACACTATATTAGCCTTAAATCAACTTATAAAAAAAGAAGTGAAATTTCCTATAAATATAATGGAAATTTGTGGAGGTCACACGCATTCTATTATGAAATTTGCCCTGCCTTCAATACTTCCAAAAGAGATAAATTTTATACATGGTCCAGGCTGTCCAGTGTGCGTTATGTCTCGCCATAGAATAGACATAGCCTTAAAATTAGCCACTATGAAAGATAGTATTTTTTGCACACTAGGAGACTTATTAAGGGTACCTGGAAGTGAGTTTTCCTTGCTTGATTTAAGGGCAAAAGGAGCTGATATAAGGGCACTTTATTCTCCGCTTGAGGTATTAAAAATAGCTAAGGAAAACTTAGATAAAAATATTATTTTTTTTGCTATAGGCTTTGAAACTACTACGCCCATGACTGCCCTACTTTTAGAAAAAATCATAGAAGAAAAGCTAAAAAATGTTTTTTTGCATATTAATCATATTGTAGTACCCCAGCCCATTATTAGTTTAATGAGTGATAAAAATGCAAAGATAGATGCCTTTTTAGGTCCTTCTCATGTAAGCGTTATAACAGGTTATAAAATTTATGAACCACTTGCAAAAAGATTTAAAACTCCAATTGCAGTAAGTGGCTTTGAGCCCGTTGACATAATGGAAAGTGTTTTAAATATAGTACACCAAAAAAATAATGATACCTTTGAAGTTTTTAATCAATATAAAAGAGCAGTTAGCAAAAATGGCAACGAAAAAGCACAAAATTTAGTTAAAAAATACTTTAAAGAAGTTGACTTTGAATTTAGAGGACTTGGACTTGTTGAAAATGGAGGCCTAGCTTTAAAGGATGAGTTTAGCGATTTTGATGCAAGTAAAAAATTTAACTGCGAAGTTCAAAGCAAAAAAGAAAATAAGACCTGTATTTGTGGGCAAATTTTAAAAGGACTTGCTAAACCTTATGATTGCAAGGTTTTTTCTAAAATTTGCAATCCAAAAAATCCTATAGGAAGTTGTATGGTAAGTGGCGAGGGTGCCTGTGCTGCTTATTATAAATACTACAAAGCTTAAAAACTTGACTTTTTATTTTTTTTTACAATATCCTTTTTATTTAAAAGAAGAAAAAATGATAAAAGAATTTTCACAAGAGATTATCGAACAATTAGGCTATTATGTTTACGGGCTTATTGACCCAAGAAATGGACGTTATTTTTACATAGGCAAGGGTAAGGGAAATAGAGTTTTTGAACAATATTAAAGAAGCTGAGAAAGGTATAAATTCAGAAAAAACAAGTAATAAAATTCAAATAATCAGAGAAATACTTAACGTTGATTTAAGTCCTATACATATGATTTTAAGACATGGCTTAGATGATGAGAATACTGCATTAGAATTAGAATCTGCATTTATAGATTTTAAGGAACTTGGAACACTAGATAATGAAGTAGCTGGAATAAATGCAGACCATGGAATCAATGTTGCAGAAATTTTACAACAAAATTACTCTAAAAAGGTATTTACAGAAAATAAAAACACGTCTAAATTTATGATTATAAAAATTAGACAAGATAAAATCGATGAAAGAATTACAATGCAAAACATTAGATAGTGGGTATTATGAAACCTGTCGTTTTGCTTGGAAAATTGACCCACAAAGAGCAAAAAACCATCCTTATGTTTTATGCGTTTTAAATGGCGTAGTAAAAGAAGTTTATAAGGTAAATGGGGATTGGAAACCTGATTCAAGATATGTGGATAATAGATATGAATTTGAAAGCGAAGTAGCCCAAGAATATATAAGACAAATGTTTAAAGATAAAAGAATCCCAGAAAAATATCGCAAAAAAGGACAAGTTTACTCAAAATCTTGTAATGAAAACTAATTATTTAAAGACCATTTAAACAATAATCCTAAAATGTGTCTTTTAAGATTATTTTTTAAAAGGCTTGATTATGAAACAAATTTCACTCGCACATGGAGGCGGTGGTGAAGAAATGAATGAACTTATAACAGAACTCATTTTTAAAACCTTTGATAATGAAATTTTAAGGGCTGCAAATGATAGTGCGATTTTAAGCTTAAAAGCTGATGAAATCGCACTTAGCACAGATAGTTTTACCCTTTCTCCTCTTTTTTTAGATGAGGATATAAACATAGGCAAACTTTGCGTTGTAGGAAGCACAAACGATATTTTAATGGTAGGGGCAAAGCCTTTGTTTATGAGTTTAGCCTTTATCATTGAAGAGGGCTTTTCCTTTGATGAATTTGAAAAAATTTTACAAAGCATAAAAGAAGAATGTATAAAAAATGATATAAAAGTAGTTTGTGGCGATACTAAGGTAGTTCCAAAGGATAAGGGTGATAAAATTTATATAAATACCACTATGCTAGGACAAGTTATCAAAAAATGCGAGTGTAAGAATTTAAAAAACGGACTTGATATCTTAATAAGTGGAGATATAGGCAGGCATGGGGCTAGTGTTTTGATAAAAAGAAACGACCTTGATGCAAGTGTTAAGAGTGATTGTAAGAGCTTAAAAGATGAAGTTTTAAGCC
Source organism: Campylobacter sp. LR264d (assembly GCF_008633895.1). Classification (NCBI taxonomy): domain Bacteria; kingdom Pseudomonadati; phylum Campylobacterota; class Epsilonproteobacteria; order Campylobacterales; family Campylobacteraceae; genus Campylobacter; species Campylobacter sp. LR264d. The sequence continues at coordinate 15,580 of NZ_VJNT01000001.1, read as the reverse complement.
TTTTAAATGCTAATGTAAAAATAATTGCTATGCGTGATGCAACGCGTGGGGGACTTAGTGAAGTGCTTAATGAATGGGCAAAACAGGGCCTAAATGATATCTTAATATATGAAGAAAAAATCATAATCCAAGATGAAGTTAAAGGACTTTGTGAGCTTTTTGGATACGAGGCATACGAGCTTGCAAACGAAGGAACCTTTGTGCTTTGCGTTGAAAAAGAAGATAGTTTAAAAGCCTTAGAAATTTTGCAAAATTTTAATAAAAATGCAAATTTAATAGGGGAAATTTTAAACGAAAAAAACTCACGCGTTATTCTACAAACTGCCTTTGGGGCTAAAAGATTTTTAGAAAGCCCTAAGGGTGAGTTATTGCCTAGAATTTGCTAAATGCACGAACTTTCCATTGTCAGTTCTTTAATAGAACTTTGCGAAGAAAATGCAAGAGTTAAAAATGCAAGTAAGATTGAAGAAATTGTCGTTAAAATAGGTCGTCTAAGTGGAATTGAGATTGAACTTTTTAAACGTTGCTTTGATAGCTTTAAAGAAGGTAGTATATATTGTAAAAATGCCTTGCTAAATGTTGAGATAACCCCATTTGAAATTTATTGTCTAAGCTGTGATAAAAAAAGCATTTTAGAAAAAAATATTTTTAGGTGTCCAAAATGTGATAGCATTGATTTAAAGGTGCTTAGTGGAGAGGATATGTATTTAATGCGTTTAATTATGACTTAATAGCTATGATTCTTATAAAAAAATCATCTTCATTTTTAAAGGGTGCAAAGCCCTTATTTTCTTCGCTAAACAATAATTCAAAACCCAAATTTTTAAGCTTAATTTTAAGTTCGTTAAAATCTAAAAATCTTCTATAATGATTTTCATATATAAAAGAGTCTTCGCTTACTTTTTCACCCTTTTCAAAGAGTGAGTTTTTCTTACCTCTTACCTCAACGCAAAATTTGCCACCTTTCTTTAAACCCTTATTTAGCCACGAAAAAAGCTTATTTTCATCATCTTTATTTATGCTATGTAAGGTAAAACGAGAATAAATAAGGCTAAATTCATTGACAAAATTTAACTCACAAAAATTTGCACATAAAAAGGTCAATTTATCATTTGCGTAGTGATTTTGCAAGAAAGAAATTTCACTTTCACACAAATCAACACCCAAAACCTCAAAACCTTTTTTTGCAAAAAATACGCTATCCCTGCCATTGCCACAGCCAAGTTCTAAAATTTTTTCATTTTTGCCTAAAAATTTAAGCACAAAATCAGCAAATAAAGAATGGCTAAAAGGTTCTTTATGAACTTTGTAAAACTTACTCCAATACGCTCTATCTTGATTCATTTTTTATCTCGTTTCTCTTTAATTCAATAAGCCTGTAAAATATGTCAAATGCGTAAATAAGTCCTATTAAGATAAAAAAGGCGTCAAAGTACTTAGTAAATAAAGAAAGGGCTATTAAAAAGCTTAATAAACTTGCATCAATGCCTAAAATAAAACCCCTGTCTAAAAGAAATTTTTTTAAGCCAAATCTTTTTATAGTTTTTAATTTTTTAAGCCTTGGAACTATTACAAAACTAGCTATAATTCCGTGTAAATTCATAATAAATAAGATAAAAATAAGGGCGTATAAATTAGTTTCAAAACAAAAAAAGATTAAGATAAAAACACCATTAAAGGCTATGTTATCTACAAATTCATCAAGGAATTTTCCAAATTTGCTTGACATATTTTTATATCTTGCTAACATGCCATCAATGTGGTCTAAAAAATCATACAATAAAAAGAAAATTCCAGCCACAAATGCCATTTTTAAGCTTATAAAAACAAAAGAAATTAAAACAAAAATTCCAGCAAGTATGGTTATTTGATTAGGTGTTATTTTAGTTTTTGCTAAGGGCAATAAAATAAATTTTTGTATGATTAAAACCCTTAGCAAATATTCGCTAAGATAGTAGCTTTTCTTGCTTTCAAGCCTTTGGTCTTTTTTTAATTTTTCATCTAAATTCATTTTTGCAAGATTATTATAAAGCTTTCATCATAAAATGTGTTATTTTGATAAGAAGTTCTAAGTACATTTATCTCTATTTTTTCAAAATTTTTAAATATCAACCTTGCTTCTTCTTCATCAAAAAAATGTGCATTCATTCCATTTTCTGCATATGCTGAAAGACTAGGATTGCTTTCTCTAATGATAGTATAATTCTTGCTTAATTTTTCAGCCTTTTCGTATCTATAATCTTGGATATTCCTTGAAATTATCAAGGCCTTAGCACCCTTTTTTAAAACCCTATAAATTTCATTTGCAGCCTTTTGTATAATCTCTTCATTATTATAATCAAGTACGCCTATACAAATTAAACCATCAAAAAAATCATCTTTAAAAGGGATATTATCCACGCTTGATAATTTTATTTTTGCCTTTAAAGAATGCTTTTTTAAAAGCTTTTTAGTAAATTTTACGCCATTTTTAGAATAATCCATCCCATAAGCCTTAAAGCCATTTTCAGCTAAAAATTTAACATGCCTACCTGCCCCGCAACCTAGGTCTAAAATCCTATCCTTTTTCTTATAATTTTTAAAAACAAAAGGAATTACCGTGTGATGAGGATATTTTATTTGATGCCTTTTTTGTGCATGATTGTTATGCCATACTTCTTGATTTTGCATATTTACTCCTAACAATTTAAAGAATTTAATAATTGTAACATAAAAAAACAATTTTGCCTTATTTTCTTAGTACTTATATTAAGCCATAAATTTACAATTTCTTTATTTAAAAGTTCAGCATTTTTTAAATTTTGCCTAGAAAAAATCAAATGATTTGGTATATACCAAGAAGAACAATCAATATTTGCCTTTCTAAGCTCTTCTAAGATAAATTCTCTATTATTAAGCAATCTAAAAGTATAACGCCAAGGAATGCAATCTTTTGATAAAATAGGCTTTGTAATAAGCTTATGTTTTAATATTGATTCATAAATTTTTAAGTTTTTCTTTCTGTTTTTACAAATTTTATCAAGTTCTTTTAACCTTTTAAATATCAAAGGATTTTCTTTACTTTTAAAGAAAAAAGTATGTTCAAGTAATAAATTTTTTAAATTTTCATAATACTTTGGGCTATTTTTATCTAAACTATAATACTTATGTCTATATTCATCATATTTTTGTGAGAAATTTTCTTTTAAGGGCAATTTTTTATTTTCTTTCTTTAAAAAATTTAAGCTAAGTTTATTACTTACTATACCCCCCCCCATTGCCTATTTTCTAGGAATTTAGTATGTCCAAAACTAAGTATGCTTAAATCACATTTTTTATTTACCTTATAGGTTTGGGCACAATCTTCAAGTAAAAATATATTATGCTTTTTAGCAAAATCAATTATTTTTTCATCACAAAAATGCCCATAAATATGCACTAAAACTATGCAATCAATTTTTTGTTTTTTATAAATTTCAATTAAAGATTTAAAATCTAGTGTGTAATTTTTTAAATTAACATCGCAAAATATTACCTCACAACCTGCCTTAATCGCTGCACAAGTAATTTGTGGGCAAACCATACTTGGTATTAAAATCTTATTTTTACCTAGTCTTTTTAAATATAAAAAACTAAGATATAAGGCAGTAGTACCAGACCCTGTAAAAAGTGCGTTTTTCACCTTAAAACTAAGGGCTATTTTTTTCTCTAATGCATTCATTTTTATCCTTTGATTAAAACAAAATATTATATAATTTTACAAAGTTTAAATTTAGGATAGTAAATGAAAATAGCAAATTTTGATACAAATGAGAAAGTATTTATCATAGCTGAACTTTCAGCAAATCACGCAGGGGACTTAGATTTAGCTTTAAAAAGTATAGCCATGGCAAAAAAGGCAGGGGCTGATGCTATTAAAATTCAAACCTATACCCCTGATAGCCTTACTTTAAATTGTGATAAGGATGATTTTTTGATTAAGGGTGGACTTTGGGATAAAAGAAGATTATACGAACTTTATGAGAGTGCGAAAACGCCTTATGAGTGGCATTCTCAAATTTTTGAGGCCGCACAAGATAATGGAATTTTATGCTTTTCAAGCCCATTTTGCCAAAAGGACATTGAATTTTTAAAACGCTTTGACCCTGTAGCCTACAAGATAGCGTCTTTTGAGGCAAATGATGAAAATTTCATTCGTTTAATAGCTAAGGAAAAAAAGCCTAGCATAGTTTCAACGGGCATTGCCACCATAAATGAACTTAAAAAAATAAAAGAAATTTTTGAAAGTGAGGGTAATGAAAATTTAATGTTTTTAAAATGCACCTCTGCTTACCCTGCCCTAGCACAAGATTTAAATTTAAGGGCGATTTTAAGCTTAAAAAATGAATTTAATGTAGAAGTTGGATTAAGTGACCACAGCCCAGGTTTTTTAGCACCTGTTATGGCAGTAGCCTTTGGGGCAAGGGCTATTGAAAAGCATTTTGTTATAGATAAGTCTATAAAAAGCGAAGATAGTGCCTTTAGCCTTGATTTTGATGAGTTTAAAAGCATGGTTGATGCAGTAAGGCAGGCTGAAAAAATGCTTGGGGAAGGCAGTTTAGAACTTACTCAAAAAGGCCTTAAAAATCGCGAATTTGCAAGAAGTTTATATGCAAGTGCAAATATTAAAAAAGGAGAACTTTTTAGCTTAGAAAATGTTAAAAGCGTTAGGCCAAATTTTGGACTTCACCCTAGTTTTTTAAGTATTATCTTAGGTAAAAAGGCTACAAAAAATATAGAATTTGGCACAGCCTTAAAAGAAAGTGATTTTGAGTAAATTGTTAAGAATTTAAGTTAAAATTACTAAGAAAATTTTTTATAAAAGGAAACAACATGAATTTAGAGTATATATACAAATTTTTAGATGAAAATGGTCCTTGCTTTTTAGCTACGCTTGGAACTTGTGGTAATCCTAGACTAAGACCTATGCAAAGTCCACTTTTATTTGACAATAAAATATATTTTTGCACCTCAAATACTAAGGGGCTTTTTAAGCATATTAAAAATCACAATGGCATAGAATTTTGTAATTGCAACAAGGAAGGGACCTTTTTAAGATTAAGGGCAAATGCTATTTTTGAAGATAATAAAATAGTAAAAGAAGCCATGTTTAAAAAATATCCAAGTTTAAAAAATTTATATGAAAGCCCTGAAAATCCTAACTTTGAAGTTTTTTATCTAGCAAATTTAAGTGCAAGAAAACAAGGGCTTGATAATTCCTTTGAAAGTTTTAAAGAATAATAAAAACGCTTGATTATAATATCACAAGTTGTAACGATGAAGAATTAAACATAAAAAGGGACTCAAAACTTCATTTTAATTTATGGTTTGATGATGAAAAAGAGATAAAGGCCTTATTTTTTATATCTTCTGGGCTTGGAGAAGATAGTAATCATAAGTATAAGGACAAACTAGCCAAATTTACAACTAGCGAATATCCAGTAGCAGTTTGCAGTGTGGATTATCGTTGTATTGCAAATAGAGAACCACTTGGAGCCACGCTAGATTATGATTATATAGATAAATTTATATTAAAAACAGCGTGTAAGAGTATTGATTTTCCTATAAGTGATGATGATATAAAAGATACACAAAGTATTAAAAATACTATTGCAAGAATTAATTGCCATATTATAAAAATGAAAAAAGAAGCTAAGATTTTAAACAAATTTATACTAAAACTTAGTACTAGTTTAATACCTGCTAGAAATGAATATAATAATTTTGGCATTATGAGTGCAATGGATATAATAAATTCTTTACTTCATATAAAGAAAAATCCACCTTTTAAAATGGGGGGGGGGTCTGGCAGTTTTTTTAATGGGGTCTTCTCATGGAGACTATTTATCTCACCTTGTAGCAAAGCTTACTCCTTGGAACGTACAAGCTGTAATTGATAATTCTTCCTATGCTAGGGTTAATTTTGGCATTATGGGACTTGGAAAAGAGATAGATTATACTAGATTTTCTTCAATGATACTTATACACTATACACGCGAGACTAATGAATATCATATTATAACTTCTTTCCATGATAAAACCTTATGGACCATGAATTCAAAACACCCTTATTTTTTCTCACCTTCTCGTAGACAAATTAGAAATATACTAAATGAAGAACACTTAAAAACTCAAAGTGCCTACCCAAAACCAAAATATATCTCTTATCATTCAATATTTGATAAAGATATTTCTCCTTATCATGAAAAGATTAAGCTTTATGAGTGTTTAAAAAATTTAGGCTTTGAGGCCCGTTTATTTGTGGCAAAAGATAAAAAAGACATTGATGGCAAATTTATTAAAAACCTAAGGCATGGAATGGCTATGTCCTTAAAGACACTTATACAAAAGGAATTACCACCCCTGCTTGAAGAATTTAAGAATTACACCCCGCCAAAGCTAAAAAAACAAATCACTTATGAAACGGATGAGTACTTTTATAATTTTAGTGAAGTTAGAAATAAGATAAAACTAACATGCCAGAAAAAATCTTAAAACATTTTTTTATCTAAGGCATGTTGCCAAAAGGCAATTTCAAGATTAGTTACTACATGAAAAATTTGACTTAATTTTTCAAATTTAGTCTCGCTAATCTTTGAAGTATAAGAATTTAAAAAATCTTCAAATTCCTTAGTTTCACTTTGAAATTCCTCTCCTGCATAAGTTAGTATCCATTCTTTATAAATATGAGTTTTTAAGGTCTCTTCGCCTAAGTTTTCAAAAATTTCCTTTCCTATATAAGCATAGCCTATAGCACAAGAACTAAGTGCTACTAACATATCTAAAAAATCCCCACTTTCTCCAACGCTTAGCATATAACGCGTATAGGCTAAATTTACTAAGCTTTCATCCTTTAAATTTAAGTTATTTGCATCTATGCCTAAATTTAAAATGCTTTTGTGAAGTTCTAACTCGCCATTTATTATATAATTTTGAAATTTCATAGCAAAACGAAGTTCTTTAGCATTATTTGCATTTATAGCAAGTCTTGCATAACACTTTGCATAATTTATTAAATAAAGATAATCTTGCTTTAAATAAAACAAAAAATTTTCCCTATCTAAACTTTGATTCTCAAGCCTTTTTACAAAGTCATGGTGCAGGTAAGAATCCCAAATTTCAGTGTTTTTGCTAATTAAATTTTGAAATAACATTTTCTTTCCTTTTTTTTAGATTTTTGATAGTATAATAAAAAACTATAAATAATTTTAAGTTTTTTAATAGTAAAATAGCAATTCAAATTTATTTTAAGGAGAAACAAATGGCAACATTTGACGATGTGAAAGCAGTTGTAGTAGAGCAGTTAAGTATAGATGCAGATGCTGTTAAGCTTGAATCTAAGATTATTGAAGATTTAGGTGCTGATTCTTTGGATATAGTTGAGTTAATCATGGCTTTAGAAGAAAAATTTGAGATTGAAATTCCTGATGCAGATGCTGAAAAGCTTATTAAAATAGAAGATGTTGTAAATTATATTGAAAATTTGAAAAAATAATTTTTTAGCCGGAGAATATTCTTGAAAAGGGTAGTAGTTACAGGCATTGGAATGATAAATGCACTTGGTTTAGATAGGGAAAGTTCTTTTAAAAATATCTGCGATGGTAAAAGTGGCGTTAAAAAAATAAGCCTTTTTGATGCTAGTGAATTTCCAGTACAAATCGCTGCACAGATTGATAATTTTGACCCCTTGCAAGTAGTCGATGGTAAAGAGATTAAGAAGATTGACCGCTTTATACAACTTGGCATTAAAGCAGCAAAAGAGGCCATGAGTGATGCAAATTTTGATGAGAATTTAAATTTAGATGACTTTGGCGTAGTTTCGGCTGCTGGGATTGGTGGCTTGCCGAATATAGAAAAAAATTCGGTGATTTGCGAACAAAGAGGACCTCGTAAAATTTCCCCATTTTTCATTCCTTCCGCCCTTGTAAATATGCTTGGTGGTATTATTTCTATAGAATATAAATTAAAAGGACCAAATATATCTTGCGTTACAGCTTGTGCCGCAGGTACGCATGCAGTAGGCGAGGCCTATAAAAGCATAGTTTTAGGCTGTGCTAGTAAGATGCTAGTAGTGGGGGCAGAAGCTGCCATTTGTCCTGTAGGCATTGGTGGATTTGCTGCTATGAAAGCCTTATCTACTAGAAATGATGACCCTGCCACTGCGTCTAGGCCCTTTGATAAGGAAAGAGATGGCTTTGTAATGGGTGAGGGTGCTGGGGCTTTAGTATTTGAAGAATACGAAGAGGCTAAAAAAAGAGGGGCTAAAATTTATGCTGAGTTAATAGGCTTTGGTGAAAGTGCTGATGCTTATCATATCACCTCGCCAACCCTTGAAGGTCCTATGATGGCTATGCAAAAGGCTTTGAAAATGGCTGGTAATGTTAATGTAGATTACATAAACGCCCATGGTACCTCAACCCCTGTAAATGATAAAAACGAAACTGCAGCAATTAAGGCAGTTTTTAAGGATAAAATTCCTTTGATCAGTTCTACAAAAGGACAGATTGGTCATTGCCTGGGTGCTGCTGGAGCCATTGAGGCTGTTATTAGCATTATGGCTTTAAATAAAAATATAGTTCCACCTACTATAAATCAATTTATTAAAGATGAAGAATGTGACCTTGACTATGTGCCAAACAAGGCAAAAGAGACAAATTTACAAGTAGTGATGAGTAATTCTTTTGGCTTTGGTGGTACAAATGGTAGTATAATTTTTAAAAAAGTAGAGTAAAATGGCTTCTTATTTAGATTTTGAAAAAAATATTCAACAAATTGACGAAGATATTATAAATGCACAAATTAAAGGCGATAGCGATGCTGTTGCTATTTTGAAAAAAAATTTAGAAAAAGAAATTTCAAAAACATATAAAAATTTAAGCGACTTTCAACGTCTTCAACTTGCTCGTCACCCTGATAGACCTTATGCACTAGATTACATAGAGCTTATTTTAAGCGATGCTTATGAAATTCATGGAGATAGAACATTTAGGGATGACCCTGCTATAGTGTGCTTTATGGGCTATTTAAGCGATAAAAAAATCATAGTAATAGCCGAACAAAAGGGAAGAGGAACTAAGGAAAAAATAGCTAGAAATTTTGGAATGCCTCATCCTGAGGGCTACCGAAAGGCTTTAAGGGTAGCTAGAATGGCTGAAAAATTTAAAATTCCTATCTTGTTTTTAATAGACACCCCGGGGGCTTACCCTGGCATAGGGGCAGAAGAAAGAGGACAAAGCGAGGCCATTGCTACGAATTTATACGAACTTAGCGACTTGCAAACCCCTACAATCGCTGTTGTAATTGGCGAAGGAGGTAGTGGAGGGGCCCTAGCTATAGGCGTTGCTGATAAATTAGCAATGATGAAAAATTCGGTTTTTTCTGTGATATCACCTGAAGGATGTGCTGCTATTTTATGGAATGACCCTACAAAAAGCGAGGCGGCTACTAAGGCTATGAAAGTAACGGCTGATGATTTAAAGGCACAGGGTTTAATTGATGATGTGATAAACGAACCAACTAATGGGGCTCATAGAAACAAAGAAGCTGCTGCTGTTATGATAGCTGATTATGTTAAAAAATCCCTTGATAAACTTCAAAAAATGGACGTGCGAGAACTAGTTGCAGCTAGAATGCAAAAAATTCTCCAACTTGGGGCTTATAACGAAGTGAATTTAAAGGAAAAGTAGAAAAAAGTTACTAAATTAAGGAAATTAAAATTTAATTTCCTTAATAGTATTTTGTGCATTTATAAGTTCGAATTTATCTCATAAGTTTTTTTCCTTTACAAGTTTTTGCAATGCTATATTTTTAGCGCCAACAAAGCTTTTTTCTAAAAAATACTTAGGATATGTTCTATCTATATTTAGCAAGGCACTATAAGCATAAATTGGATTATATCCTCATTCATTTATCTTTTTAAATTCCTTACAAGGTTCACTTAAATCAAACAAAAGTTCTTTGTCATAATCATTAACAAAACTAGCTAAAAGTTCAGTTGGCAAATTACCATACATACCACTAATAGAACAATCGATAACAAGTTTTTTTATTTTTAATACTTTCTTTTGCCTTTAAAGCTAAGGGCAAGGCTAAATTTAAGTTTTGGTGTAAGTGTAAAATTATTAGGTATATTTTCATCAAAAATTTGTAAAATTGAGTTAAAATTTTCTAAGTTAAAACTTCCAAAGGTATCTACAGGAGAGATTCCAAAAGATTCTAATTGTAAACACTCATCAAGCAAAAATTTAATATCATCCTTGTTATATTTTATAATAGCTATTGGATTAAAAAAATTTATAGCCTAAGTAGCGTATTTTTTAATCTCTTTTAAATGTTCTTTATAAAGGGCTATTATTGCAAAGTTTATATATTTAAAACTTTGAAATTTTGAAAATTCGCATCTATCTACTCTAATCATCATAGAAATTTTAGACTCTTTTTTATCAAATTCTTTTAAAATAGTATCGATATCTTTTATACTATTAAAAAATAGCATTTTTATTGGCAGTGCAATCTTGCAAAAAACCAATCTAAATAATGTCTATTTTAGAAATTATCAAGCCTTGAATAATTGCTTTAATTTTTTTTCTTCACTAAAAAGCCCTTGTTAATATAAACACCATCCCTTAAAATACAATCTACAATTGAAATTTTATAATTTTCCTTATCTAAAATATTTTTAAAAAACTCAAAGCTTTTTTGCCATTCATCTCAAAACTATATTTTTTATATAAGATTTTTTTAAAGGGTATCTTTCTCCATTGATATTTATATTTTAAAGCTAATTGTTTTGACATAATAAAACAACCATTTACCAATAATATAGCTTAGAAAGATTTTTTAAATTTGTATAAAAATGTGCGTTAAAATGCAAAGGACCATTTTTATAAAATAAAAGATTGTGAAATAACACAAGTAATTAAAGAATCATAAATACTAAAATCTAAATTCAAATACTCATCAATATCATTTTTAATCTGCTTTGTATCAAACAAAGAAGTAACATAAGGTGTATAAATTATGTGTTCATTTTTTAAATTTAAAGCAATGTTTTAGTCATAAATTCTATATTATCGCCACTTTTTTTATTTCTAAAATAAATTTAACCTGCATTAAATCAATATATTTTTGTAAATTCTTGTCATTACTAGCTATAATAATTTCACTAATTAAATCAATTTCTTTTAAAAAAATCTATCTTTCTTTGCAATAAATTTGCGTGATTTAAAGACCTTATTTATAAATTATCTTTTGTTTTCTAATTGGAATAATAGCACTAAGCATTATATATCTTTAAAGCATTCATAATATAAATTTTCATTTATATTTTTTAATGTTTTTTCATATTCTAATAAAGGCAAAAAATTAACAGATTTAACATTAAAATATTTTTCAATAAAATTTTCATTAATTTTATTAAGCAATAATGTTCTTTAAGATTGGACTAAATAAGGACATTTATTAAAACATTTTGGAGAAAGCAAGGCTAAATGAATTTCATCTACCTTACTGTCTTGCAATTATAACATATCAACTTTAATAGCACCTGTAAAAATAGCCTCATCAACAAGAATGATTTTTTTATTTTCAAGCAAGTGAAAACTAGTTTACATATTTTTATAAAGATAACTCTTTCTACATTTTCAATCTCAAAAGCCCTTTCGCTTACTTGTATCTTTTTTTAAAGCTGGTAAAAGTGAAATTTGAAGGTAGGACGATAAACCAACAACATAAAATATCCCGCTTGATAGCACAAGCACTATATAATCAATATTTTTAAATTATCTTTGTTTAAAAATATTGCCAATTTTTTTTCTAAATTAATACGAAAATCACCTACATTTTGATTAAAAATAATATCATTTGCATCATTTTTATATAACAATCTTAAAGAACAATATTTTTGTTTATAGCTTATAATGTCTTTATCTAAACAATTAAAATTAATTGTTTCACCATTTATAACATATAAACAAAGTTTATTTGCAAACTCATCGGCTAAAATTTAACCTTTACAAATTTCATCTTGTTTTTCATCAAAGGCACATAGCTTTGAATATTTTATAAAAATGATACTATAAAACTTTTTAAAATTAAAGTTATTTGTCTGTTCTAATATAATTATATTAATGTTTTTGTATTTTTTTAATAATTCTTTATAAAGCAAAAAATCATTCTTTAAAATAATAATGCTTTTTGAATTAAGCACACTAAGATATTTTTTTAATCTTGTCTTGGAATTATTGCAAATTTATCATTTAATTGTCTTTTTAAATATTTTTCAAGTTTATTATGTAAATAATTTATTTTATCTAGCAAAACGTATTCTAGTATTTTAGGCAAAGTTTTTAGTAATATTTTTGCACCAATAAAATATACAAACAACAAATATAAATTAAAATGCATTTTCTATAAAGCCCCGTTAAGCGATTTTACTAAATCAAAATTAAGCAAAATAGCTGTTAAATAAAGGCACAAAGCACGATTTTCTTTTTCATCATATTTTAAATGAAACCACATTAACTATGAAAAATGCATAGTTTGTGTAAAATTTTATTTTTAATTCATAATATTCATATTGTGACAAAGGATATTTTACGATAAGTTTTCGCATTGCTTTTTTTAATCTTTGCATAATTTAAAAGCAATTTTTCATCACCTAATTTAAGCATAAATTCACTACACTTTACTTATTGCAATTAAACTTGCCTTTGAAAGATCTGTACGTATTAAATCATAAAGTCCATCAAAAAAATACCATAATTTTCCAAAATTATGGTATATATCATACCCTTCTAACTCATCTCTAGAAACAGTTAAATAAAATCATCGTTATCATCGCCAATTAACATATTTTGAAAGTGTAAAATTCCATGCACATTACTAAATTTTTTAGACTAAAAAAGCGTGTTTTTTGTTCAAAACTATGTAAAATTTGTACTAAATTTAATAAATTTGGATAAATTTTATTATTAATCTTTATACTTTTACTTTTTAATATTAAATCAAAAGCTTTGATATTTTTTATCTTTTCAAGTCTTTTAAAAACCTTTTGAAAATGCTTTGCGTCAACCAAATTACTATTTGCTTTAAATAAAACAATCTTATATAAATTTTAAAAATTAAAATATAAAATTTTTTCAGTAGAAAATTTATTCGCAATAATCTTTTTTCTTAAATTTTATAAATCATAAAAAGGCATTGAAAACCACGATTCATTGTCACTAATCTTATAATCTAAAATAATAGGCAAGTGATTTTGCAAATTCTTTGATACGGCTTTAAGCTACCTAATCTTTGCTATTAATTTTTCATTTCCATTTGTATCAGCAAATTTTTTAATATTTATCTTAAAAAGTCCAGCAAAAAAATCACCCTTAAGTTCTTTATCATTTGTCTTATTAATATCTATTTTTTAGGTCTAATCAAAAGATGATTAACTAAAACTTCAATATAAGGCAAATTTAATACTTTATTTGCTTTTTAAGCTTTAAAATATCTTTATCATTAAGATACATAGCCCCATAATATGCAGTCCAAGGTAAAATTATCTGCTTTTTAGCACTTACTTTATTTCATCCTTTTCTACAATAAGCGATAAACCCTTTGTATAAAAACTATTTCTTTTTTCTACTAAAACCTTTATTTAATCACTATTAAAATCAATCTTTCTATATCTTTAAGCTCAAAAAATGTATTGCCATTGATTATTAAAAGTCCGTTTAAAAATGTTTTATTTTACAAAAATAAAACATTAAAGCTTTTTTTATTAATATTATCAACTTCTAAAATTTCAACACCAAGATTTAATTTTTCAAAATTTAAAACCCAATCTTTTTTAATGCAAATACTATATTTTCATCTTTAAAACCAAGTAGTTTTAAAATTTGCAAATAATATTCTATTAAATTTAAATGTCCTACGGTTGAAGTAAAACACAAAAGAAGTTTGTTTTTTTTTGCGTTATCATAAGACCTTCATTTTATGCATTCATTGTGATTCTTATCATATCTAAATCTTTCAAAGTATAAACAGATAAACTTTTACATTCTTCAACCTTTACATAAATAAATTCTTTATTATTTTCAATAAATCTCAACGTTTCAAGTCCTTCAATGCTTTCTAAATAAACTTGTTTAGTATTTACAAAAAATTCTAAAGCCTTTTTGTTATAAGCTAAAACTCCTATATATTTATAATAACTAAAATTAATCCTTTTAAATGGCACAAAATAGACATTCTAGATATATATAAGGCCTTAAATATTCATCAAAAACAATCTTTATATTTGAACTATCAAGCATATAAACAAGCTTGCGAATTAAATTTAAAACATATTCTTTATTATGTATAATTTGCTTATTTGGTAAAATTTTATTTATTAAACTAGCACTAAGCAATGATTCATCTGCGTTAATTTGCATATAAAATCTGCATTTTCAATTAAACTAACTGCATGAATCTTAGAAGTAGCACTTTCAAATTCATTGGTTTTTATACAAGGGATTAAAATGTCTTCACAAACTTTTATTATTCTTTCATTGTCACTAGCAACTACTATTTTTAATATTTGATTTTTTAGCATTTTGATAAACCCACCAAATCATAAACTTACCTAAATTCCTAGAAATCTACTTGAATTATATTGCTGAAATTACGTCTCAAATTTTCAAGACGCAACTTAACAAAATAGGCAAAAAGTATAAATTTATACATTTATACTCTCGTAAGCTTATTTTCATATAATATCTATATCAATACTTTTTTTTGATTAACTTCAAAACGAAAAACCCTAGGACCATAATTATAATGCCAAATTTTCATATTATTAATAGGGCAAATAAAATTCCATTTGTAAATAAATCAAAATGCTTTAAATCTTACGAATTTTTATGTTTTAAACCCATTTTATAATTTAATGGACCTTTATCATAAGCACATAATGCTTAAGTTATCGAGCTATCAAAATCATTTTGCAAAGCATTTTCGTAACTTAATTTTTTTCTTGCATTAATTTTTCATATAAAAAAGGTGAGATAGCACAAGTCTGTGCTAAATGTCTATTTTTTATAATATCGCACAAATAAATCAAAAATTCGCCAAATAGTCTGCTTTTATCAGCATATTTTTGGGACACAAAATCACTTCAACTTCCATATTTTTAGCCATATCAAGTATAAGCTCGCTACCACTACTTACAATGATACTTGAAAATATTTTTGAATCTTTTACCTATCTAATTTTTCTTGTAAGCGAATTTTCATTTTCTCCAAAGGGTAAGATATTTTTATTTGGCAATCTTGATGAATTTGCCTTAACTAGAATCACAACTGTTATTTTCATTTTTATCCTTTAATAAACTTTAAAAAGTTTAAAAATTATCAATTTTTGTATTGAAACTTGTATTTTTCAAACTTTTTTGGGATTAAAAATGTTTTTAAACTACAACAAAGCATATTAAAGTTCTATAATTAATGATTTTTTGAGATTTAGGTGATAGTTTTAAGTAATATTAATACTTTAAATTGATAATTTTAAAGCATTAAACAATTTTTTAATTTTT
>NZ_VJNT01000019.1:0-301 GCF_008633895.1 Campylobacter sp. LR264d | reverse complement strand
CAGAAGAGATTAACCGTGTTGCTGATAAGACAGGTGTTAGGGCATCTTATTCAGTAGAAACTACAGGAACCTTTGCCGTAAAAGCTGGTTCTACAAGCTCAGATTTTGCGATCAATGGCGTAACTATTGGTCAAACTGATTATCAAGATGGGGATCAAAATGGTGCCCTAGTAGCTGCTATAAATTCAGTTAAGGATACAACAGGGGTTGAAGCTAGTTTAGATTCTGGTGGTAAGCTAGTTTTAACTAGTTCTGATGGTCGTGGTATAGAAATCACTGGTTCCATGGGTGCAGGTTCAGG
>NZ_VJNT01000018.1:0-272 GCF_008633895.1 Campylobacter sp. LR264d | reverse complement strand
AGTTAGTTCTACCATACCGCTTGCGTTTTCAATTTTATTTGTAAAATTTAAGTGCTTATACTCATCAAAGATTTTATTAATCTCATTCATATTAGAACCAATCTTATTTTGTATGATATCTAATAACTTATTTAAGACCTGTTTTAATTCTACTAATTGAGGGTTTCTTGGATTTGCATCAATTCTTGCTGTTAAATCTCCACTTTCTATAACTTGGACTGTTGAGATTGCTTTTTTAACTGCAAGATTGTCCTGTTCTAAGCTTTTTTTGG
>NZ_VJNT01000017.1:0-6487 GCF_008633895.1 Campylobacter sp. LR264d | reverse complement strand
CATCAAAGGCATTTTGCACAAGAGCTGTGTCTTTATCTAAATTCTTTTTAGTTTTTTGTATGTTTTCGTTAATGGCGTGTGCAATTTCTCCTAATTCATCTTTGGAATGTACATTTATAGTATTTGCAGAATTTGACTTATAATTTAAATAATCAAAAAAGCTAAGTAAGCCTTGTTTAATGTGTTGTAAAGGCTTTAATACATAATTTGTCATCATGTAAATAGCAATACCTACAATTATAAGCATAATTAAAGATATTATAGTATTTTCAAAGGCTATTTTATTTATAGGTCCTTCAAAGCTATCAAGGGAGCGGGTTAAACAGCCCATAGAAGTAGAATTTCCTAAAAAGCCACAAACTCCCATTCTTTGTGTACCATTTGCCCTTCTATAATAAAAAGGCACTAAATTTCCATGTTCTTCTCTTGCTTTAGTTAGCATAGGAATATTTGGATTATCATTAAAAATTAAGCTTGCATCTGTTGATAAAAAGGTGATTTTATCTTCATCAAAGACAAACATTCTACCACCTCTTACCAATTGACCTATTTCATTAAACTCATTTTGTAAATCACTCAAGGTCATATCCACGCCTAAAACTGCTATTAATTTATTATTATTATAAATAGCCTTTGAATAAGTAATAACAGGCACTTTTGTATCTGAGTCTTGATAAACCTTAGTTTTGTAAACACCTTTTGTATTTAACGCACCCTTAAACCATTCTTCGTTCCTAGCATCATAACCTGTGTTATTGTTTGTGCCAGGTCCTTCTTCATAATAATTTACCCCATCTTTTTCTGAAAGACTATCAGAACCTATAAAGGCACCATTTTCAAAGCCTAAATATACGCCAAAGGCATGAGCGCCATCTTTATAAGGCTTTAACATATTCTTTGTAAATTCCTTTAAAGCATAAGTTGAATTTGCGTTTTTACTGATGTGATTGTAAATTTTTTCAACTAAAGCTATATTACTTGAATCAAAGCTACTTATCGTAGTTAAGGCCGCTGAAAGCGTGTCAGATTCTGATTGACCTCCTAGGTTAAACATTGCTTTTTTGCTTTGATAATACGAAAAACCAGATATAGCGGTAATACAGATAATTACTAAGGCTATAACTACTATAATTAGTTTGTTTTTAATACTTGCTACAATATTCATGTCTTAATCCTTAAAATGTAAATACTTGTTAAATTTTGATTATAGCTAAAATTAATTCAAAAAACAAGATAACAACATTTATCAAATGTTTTTAACTTGATTTAAGACTGATTAATTTTGTGAAAAAATATAATTTTTTTATGCATTTAAGCTTTTTTTGTTTTTAAACATACTAAAATAAAATTTTTTTTAAAATTTCATAAAATTTTAAGGATAGGCAATGAAATTAAGGGTTGGAGTTTTGGGTGCTAGTGGATATGTTGGAAATGAACTTATTCGCCTTTTATTGCGTCATAAAAATGTAGAAATCACTTACATAGGCTCACAAAATAATGTAGGAGAAAATTACGCTTCACTTTGTCCAAATACGCCCCTAAATTTAAGCTTTGAAAATGAAAATTTAGAAAGAGTAGCTGAAAAAATCGAACTTTTATTTTGTGCAACACCTCATAATTTTACAGCTTCAATTTTAAATGAAAATTTGCTTAAAAAAATAAAAATTATAGATTTAAGTGCTGATTATAGGCTTAAAGAAAGTTTAGATTATAAGCTTTGGTATGGCTTTGAACATAAGAATTTAAAGCTTTTAAAACAAGCAGTTTATGGGCTTTGTGAACTATATGAAAGGGATATTAAAAAGGCTAAATTTATAGCAAATCCGGGTTGTTACACGACTTGTTCTATTTTAAGTTTGTATCCTTTGATAAAAGAAAATTTAATAGATTTAAATTCTATTATAATTGATGCAAAAAGTGGAGTAAGCGGGGCAGGTAAGGGTGCCAAGATAGACAATTTATTTTGCGAGGTAAATGAAAATTTCAAAGCCTACGCCCTTACTTCTCATAGGCATACCCCAGAGATTGAAGAACATTTAAGCAAGGCTGCTAAGACAAAATTAACTTTGCAATTTAGTCCTCACCTTGTGCCTATGCAAAGAGGAATTCTAGCTACTTGCTATGCAAATTTAAAGACTGATTTAAGCGAAGAAAAACTAAGAAAAATTTATGAAAAGCATTATAAAAATAAGCCCTTTATTAGAATTTTGCCAAGTAAAATTTGGCCTCAAACTAGGTGGGTTAAAAATACGAATTTTGTGGATATAAATTTTTGTATAGACAAAAGGACTAAAAAAGTTTTAGTAGTTGGTACGCTTGATAATTTAATTAAAGGTGCTTCAGGACAGGCTGTTCAAAATATGAATTTAATGTATGGCTTTGATGAATGCGAGGGGCTTGATAATTTAGCAAATTTATAAGGACAAACAATGGATATTAGACCTATGCAAAAAGATGATTATGATGGAGTTTATAAGCTTTGGTGCGAGATTAAGGGATTTGGGCTTAGAAGTATTGATGATAGCAAAGAAAACATAAGTCGTTTTTTAGACAGAAACCCAAATTTAAGCGTGGTGGCCGAAGAAAACAGGCAAATAATAGGTTCTATTCTTTGTGGGCATGATGGAAGAACGGGTGGTTTTTACCATGTTTGCGTTCATCCAAATCATAGAAAAAAAGGAATAGCACACGCAATGACTAGATTTTGTCTAAATGCCTTGAAAGAAGAAAATATTAATAAAATTGCCCTTATTGCCTTTAAAAGCAATGACTTAGGGAATGAATTTTGGAAGCATTATGGTTTTACTTTAAGAGAGGATGCAAATTATTATGATTGGTCCTTAAATGAAAATAATCAAACAAATTTCAATCATTAAGGCTAGATTATGGAAAAATATTTAGAAAAAGCTAGTGTTTTAATACAGGCCCTGCCTTATATAAGAAAATTTAATTCTAAGATTATTTTAATTAAATATGGTGGATCTGCTATGGAAAATGAGGACTTAAAACGTTGCGTTATGCAAGATATAGCCCTTTTAAAGCTAGTTGGCTTAAAGCCCGTGATTGTCCATGGTGGAGGTAAGGATATATCAAATTTATGCTCAAAACTTGGCATAAAAAGTGAATTTAAAAATGGACTTAGGATAAGCGATGATGAAACAACTGCCATTGCTGAAATGGTATTAAATCGCATAAATAAAGGACTAGTACAAAACTTAGAATATCTTGGCGTAAAAGCAATAGGCATTTGTGGCAAGGATGGAGGGCTTTTAAAATGCGTTAAAAAGGATGAAAATTTAGGCTTTGTAGGAAAGATTGAAAGTGTAAATATCCAAATTTTAAAAGAACTTTTAGAAAAAGATTTTTTACCTATAATTGCACCTTTGGGAATGGATGATAATTTAAATACTTATAATATTAATGCTGATGATGTAGCCTGTGAGGTTGCTAAGGCTTTAAAGGCTGAAAAACTTGCATTTTTAAGCGATATTGAAGGACTTTATGAAGATTATAACGATAAAAATTCTTTAATTTCTCGTATTGGCACTAAAAAGGCAAGGGAATTAATTAATAAAATTCAAGGTGGGATGCTAGTAAAATTAAACTCTTGCATAGATGCTTGTGAAAATGGGGTTAGACGCGTACATATCTTAGATGGACGCGTAAAACATGGTTTGTTGCTTGAAATTTTTACAGATGAGGGCATTGGCACCTTAGTAGTACAAGAAGGACAATAATGAATTATAAAGATGAAAGCCACTTAATAGGCACTTATAAGAAATTTCAAATTGTTTTAAAAAGAGGCGATGGGGTTTATTTATTTGATGAAAACGACAAAAAATATTTAGATTTTTCAAGTGGAATAGGCGTTTGTGGGCTTGGCTACAATAATATTTATTTTAATAATGCCTTAAAATCACAAATTGATAAGTTAATCCATACAAGCAATCTTTATTATCACGAAAATATAGCAATGGCAGCTACAAATTTAGCCAAAGCAAGTGGTCTTAAAAGTGTGTTTTTTACAAATTCAGGCACAGAAGCCATTGAAGGGGCTATGAAGGCAGCTAGAAGATATGCTTATAATAAGGGCATTAAGGGTGGAGAATTTATAGCCTTTGAAAATTCCTTTCATGGAAGAACCCTTGGGGCCTTAAGCTTAACAGCCACAAAGACTTACAAAAAGCCATTTAAGCCACTTATTAAGGGTGTGAAATTTACTAAATTTAATGATATAAAAAGCGTTAAAAAATTACTTAGCAAAAAAACTTGTGCCATAATCTTAGAAAGCGTTCAAGGCGAAGGTGGCATAAGAGTGGCTCAAAAAGAATTCTATCAAGATTTAAGAAAGCTTTGCGATAAAAAAGATTTAGTATTAATAGCCGATGAAATTCAATGTGGAATGGGGCGAAGTGGGAAATTTTTTGCCTTTGAGTATGCTGATATAAGACCTGATATTCTTGCAAGTGCAAAGGCTTTAGGTTGTGGGCTAAGTGTTGGGGCCTTTGTTTTAAATGAAAGGATTAGCAAGGATTCTTTAATGTTAGGCGACCATGGAAGTACTTATGGAGGAAATCCGCTAGCTTGTGCTGCTATAAATGCTGTGTTTGATATATTTTCAAGTGAAAACATACTTAAAAATGTACAAGTTCTAACTCCTATTTTAGAAAATAAACTAGATAGCTTAAAGGCTAAATTTAGCTTTATTAAAAGCAGACAGGGTTTGGGCTTTATGCAAGGATTAAGCTTTGATAATAGGGTAAATGTTTCAGATATTTTAAGCAAGTGCCAAGAAAAAGGACTTTTGCTTTTAAAATGTGGACAAAATGACCTTCGCTTTTTACCACCACTTATTAGCAAAGAAGAACACATTAATAAAATGAGTGAAATTTTAGAAGCTGTTTTAAGGGAAGTTGAGTGAGTTTATAAGCTAAATTTAAAAACACGTCTATCTTAAAAACTTATATCCTAGAAATAAAACTCAAACTAAATAAATTTTAATACTTTATGATATAGAGATAAGTTTACCACAATAGAAGGTTTTAGTAAGGAAATTTTTCAATAAATTGTTAATAAAATTTAAAATTTCATTCCTATAAAAAAGTAACAAGAAGATTATTAGCTATAAATTATAAATTTCACTACAAAGTCATATTTAGCTTAGTAACGTAAGATATGCTGTTTTTAAGTTATGGTAAATATCACTTATATAGCTATAATTATCTTAAAATAATAAATTTAATTTTTATTATTTATAATTAAATTATTATTTAAGTTTATTATAATATAATGTGAAATTTTAATTTATTTTAAGGATTGTCAATGAGCTCACTATCAATCGGTAAAAAACTTTCTTGTTTTATTTTACTTATTATGGTATTTGTGTTAGGTGTAGTTACGATTTTTAACTATAAACTAACTGCTAATGAGGTTAGGTCTTTGTTTAAAGCGATTCAGCAAGAAGCACTTGTAGCTTCATTTACTACGATTAATATCACAATGAACATAGAAGCTAATCAACATTTAAAGGCTATAGTTAAAGAACTTGAAAAGCTTGATAAATACAATGTGGTTGGTCAAAGAGAGATTTTATTTAAAGCTTCTGAGTTGATTAAGTATCCAGCTTTATATATAGTGTATGAAGATGACGGGGCTGTTATCTTGCAAGATTATGATGAAAATAAGCCAAATACTTATCTATCTCCAAATTTTAATAATACTCCAGGGGATGATTGGAGACAAAGGGATTGGTATGTAAAAACTAAGCAAAAAAATACAGGTATTACAACCTCAGTTTATACTTCAAAAAGTGGAATTCATGCTGGTAAATTGCTTTCAACGGTGACTATGCCCTTAATAAAAAATGGAAAATTTATAGGTGTTTTAGGTGTGGATATTTTCGTACATGACTTTCAAAAACGTTTTGAAAATTTTGAAACCTCTATATTGCCTAGCTTAGATATTTATTTAACAGATGATACAGGTAGAATTTTTTCTCACAAGGACCCAAAAATCGTAGAAAATACGAATTTATATCCTCAAGAAATTAAACTGCTTGAAGAATTAAAAACAAAAAAAGAGGGCGAATTTATATACATCGATACTAATGGCTTTGAAAGACTTGGCTTTTATAAGCAATTTCCTTTTGGCTGGACTGTGGTAAGTGCTGCTAAGATTAAAGATTACACAGATAAAACAAATTCAGACCTTTTTTACACCGTTGGTGTATCAGTTGTTATGCTAGTTATTGCTATCTTATTGATTTATTATATTATCAATAAGATAGTAGGTTGGAGACTTCCTATTTTAGTAACCTCTTTAAATACTTTTTTTAAATTTTTAAATCATGAAAATGTTACCATTCATCCTATTAAAATAAAGGCTAAAGATGAATTAGGGGCTATTGGAGAGCTTATAAATGAAAATGTTGAAAAAACTAAAAAGAATTTAGATAAAGACACAGCTCTTGTGCAAAATGCCTTTGATG
>NZ_VJNT01000016.1:0-182687 GCF_008633895.1 Campylobacter sp. LR264d | reverse complement strand
CATTGTGCCTATTGCACCTAGTTCATCTTGTGCCCTTATTTTAATCATTGATAAATTAATTTTTTCATGATTTAAAAAGCGGAAAAAATCACTTAATGATTTTACTAAGATTGGTAATCTACTTCCTACTATCTTATTTGTAAGAAAATACACTAAACAAACTATTATTATTAAAGATATTATAACCACGATTATAATTATATTTTGTAAATGTGTTAAAGAAGAAACAATTTCACTTTGTACCGAGGTGCTAAATAAATACCAAATATCTAAATTAGATATCTTAATCGGTGCTATTATGGCAAAAGAATCATCGTTAGGGTATGCAATTGTACGAAAATTCTTAATAAATAAGGCATCTTTTTTAGCCTTTCCTTGCTTAATATCTGTAATTATGCTACTTGATTGTGTGGTATTGTTTACCCCATCATATGCTTTTCCTAGATAATTATCATTTTTGTGGGCTATTATATTTCCTGTTGAACTAAGAATGGTGCGAACATCTCTTGGATAAAGGTTTTTTGTGGTATCTGCCATTAAATCAGACCAAGCTTTTAAATCAAACACTATACCTACAACGCCTATAACTTGGTGATTTTTATCAAATAATGGATAGGCTATATTAAGACCAAAAAAATCATAATTTTCTATTTTTATTTTGTTAGGTTCTCCAACTACGGCTTGTTTTGTATTAAAAACATTCTTAATCACAGGTGAATTTAATAAATAATCATTAGCATCAACTCTCTTAACATATCCCTTTTTTTTAGGGTCTTCATCAAATAAAGCAAGAATCAATTCCCTATCTTTTGTAAAATAAGCAGAATCTGCATCACTAGATATATTCTTAGAATCTTTTAAATAAACATAAGCATAATCTAAAAAATCACTAGAATCAAGGTGACTTTCCAAAGAAGTATAAAGTTCATCAAAACTTAATGAATTCATAGAAGCATTTAAATGATTGGCCTCAGCATTAATTAAAGCTAACATTTCTTGCAAATTTCCTTCTATAAAATTTGTATAAGCTAAGACATTTTCACGCATTAGCACCTCGTTTTGCTTAATAACAGTCTTTGTTACTTGAGATAGTATAAAATAACTTAAAATGCTTATTACTACTATAACAATTAAAACTACAGATAATGAAATTTTGATTGAGATTTTTAAATGACTAAATCGTCCCATTTATATTCCTTTATTTAATTTGAAAATATTTAAAAAAGGTAATTATACAAAAAAAAAAATACTACTTAATTTAAAAAGAAAATTTATTTTAAAAAGTATAAAAAATAAGCATTAATAAAAAATTATATGATAAAATAAGCTAAAAATACTTATAAATTTGTTTTGAAAAAACTTACATTTTTTTAAATTTTGTCCTTAAAAAATTTAGGACTTCATTTTGATTTAATTTTATGCTATTAAATTTTTTATTAAAGGTCCTTTGCCTTTTTGCAAGTTGAGCTGTGTGAGTATTTATTAAATTTTCACACTCATTTAAGGAAATTTCATTTTTTAAATAAGCCTTGCATTCCTTTAAACCTATGGAATTTAAGGATTTTAAATTCTCATCATAATTTTTAAATAAAAAACTAGCCTCTTCAATTAAACCCTCATTAAACATAGTCTTTGTCCTTTGCATAATGTTATTTAACAAAAGTTCTTTTTCAATGCAAAGTTCATAAATTTCAAGTTCTTTTATAATGCCTTTTTGCTTAGTTTGCCTTAAAAAAACGCTTGGAATTTGATTTGTTTTTTCATAAATTCCAAGCCATTTTTTAAGGCGATAAGTATCGTTTTTTTCTATCTTATAAGCTGGATCAATTTCCTTTAAAAGTGCGTAAATTTCATCATTGCTTAAATTTGTATTGCTTTCTTTAATATCCTTGCTAAGTCCTTCAAGCATTATCTTTAAATAAAAACTAGTCCCCCCAACTATAATCAACGCCCTATTATTTTTTTTAGCAAAATTTTTTGCCCTTAAATATTCTTGCATAAATAAACTTACATTAAAATGCTCATTTACATTTAATAAATTTATACCAAAGTAAGAAAGTTCGCTTAAAATTTTACTATCTGGCTTAGCCGAGGCTATATTTATTTGCTTATAAACACAAAGGCTATCAAGGCTTAAAATAACAGCGTTAAACTCATAAGCTAAAGCATTTGCTAAAGCCGTTTTTCCACTAGCTGTTGGGGCAATTAAGGCAATTTCAAAAAACATAAACTTTCCTAAAAAAATTTATAATTTTAAATGATAGCAAAAAAATTATATCTTTGCCCCTTGTTTTTATTTTAAGGCAATTTCAAAAAACATAAATGCAATTTTCCTAAAAATTTATAATTTTTTAGTAAAATAATAGCAAAAAAAATTTAAGGCAAGAAATTGAATTTATATTGGTCAAAATTTAAAGATATACTAGAATTAATCGTTTTTAAGCATTCTATCTTTGCCTTGCCCTTTTTGTTTTCTGCTATGATTGTAGCTTCTAAAATAGCAAATGATAGTGCTTGGTTTGGCTTTCAAGCTTTAATTTTAAGCATTATTTGTGCAGTAAGTGCTAGAAATTTTGCTATGGCTTGTAATCGAATTTTGGATGAAGATATAGACAAAAACAATCCTCGCTGTAAGGATAGACCAAATATAAGTGGCAAAATAGGCAAAACAAGCGTTATAAGCTTTATAATAATAAATGCCTTTATATTTGTGATAAGTGCTTTTTTTATCAATGATTTAGCCTTTAAATTAAGCTTTTTCGTGCTATTAATACTTGCACTTTATTCAACCTTTAAAAGATTTAGCGTTTTAGCACACTTAGTTTTAGGGCTTTGCCTTGGCATTGCACCTATAGCAGCTAGTGTTATAGTACTTAATGAAATTCATATTTTTAGCGTTATTTTATGCCTTGGAGTAAGCTTTTGGACAGCTGGTTTTGACTTGCTTTATTCCTTGCAAGACATGGAATATGATAAAAAAGTAGGACTTTACTCAGTACCTGCTAAATTTGGAGAACAAGCCACACTTTTTATATCGGCCTTTTGTCACTTTTTAGCCGTTCTTTTTTGGCTTTTATTTGTATGGATAAGTCCCTTAAATTATATCTCATTTTTTGGCGTTTGTCTTTGTGCTATAATTTTATTTTTTGAACACAAAATAGTTCATAAAAATTTTAGCCATATTGATAGGGTATTTTTTACACTAAATGGTTATTTAAGTGTGGTATTTTTTATCTTTGTTTGGGTTGATTTATTATGGAATTAAATTTTTTTAAAGCTGGTTTAAAAGTAAGTTATGAAAACTGCGATATAAACGATAATCACTTCTTGCAAGAATATCTAAATTTCGGGCAAACTCATCAGTTTTCAAAATGGAAACAAAAAGCAGCTAAGTTAAATTTAGAAGAAAGTGAAAAATTTTTATTTGAATTTATGCTAAGCATAAAAGAAGATATAGCAAAGCTTGAAAGAAAATTAAATAAAAACGAAGGGCTTTTGCCCTTATCAAAAGAAGGCGTTGTGGATGCCTTAAATTTTGAGTATTTACAATTTTTAGATAAAAACTTAGAAAAAGATAAACAATATTATGCTAGATTTGAGTTAAATTCAAATAAAATTTGTATATTTTTTGAGGCAAAAAATGAAAGCTTGGCAAAGATTATAAAGATAAAGCCAGAAGATATAGCACTTTATAATGCCTTTGTTGTAGATATTCAAAGAGATATGATTAAAAACCGAAAGGAAAATAATGAGTGATGATATCCTTTATCTTGTTTTTGTGATTATTTTATTAATTGCAATGCTTGCTTATATGTATATAAAAGACAAAGAAAGTGCTGAAAAAATTACTAAATTACAAAATGCTATTGAAGATATTACTAAAGAACTTCATTATTTTAAAAAAGAATCAGATGATGAAGAAGAAAGTGTAAAACAAAGTATTGATAATGACTTTGTTAAAAATGAGCTTAAAAATATGCTAGAACAAGAATTAGGCAATAAAATTTTGCCTATATTAAAAAGCATTAGGGCTATGGAAACTATAATAGAAGAATTTCAAAATGAACAAAAAAATCGCCTATTAAGCCTAGAACAAAAGGCACAAAGCATTACTAAACTCACTCCAAATTATGATGTAGAAGAACAAAAAGTAATCGCCCTTTTTAAAGAGGGAAAAAGTATAGAACAAATAGCTAAGGATTTAAGAATAGGCATTGGAAATGTGGAACTTGTTTTGAAATTTAAACAACTCATAAAGTAGCTAAATGTTAATTGATAGTTTTGGGAGAAAGATTGAGTATTTACGCATTTCTGTAACGCAAAAATGCAATTTTCGTTGCCTTTATTGTATGCCTAAAATTCCCTTTGATTACGAGCCAAAAGAAGATTTATTAAGCTTTGAAGAACTTTTTATTTTTATAAAACTTTGCATAGACAAGGGCATTGTTAAAATTCGCTTAACAGGTGGCGAACCCTTACTTAGAAAGAATTTACATATCTTAATAAAAATGATACATGATTATAAAAACGATATAGACTTAGCCCTTACTAGCAATGGTTATTTGTTGTGTGATTATGCTAAAAACCTAAAAGAAGCAGGACTTAAACGCATTAATATCTCCCTTGATACGCTAAATTCAAAAAAGGCTCAATTTTTAGCACAAAAAGATGTTTTAGCAAGCGTTTTAGCAGGTATACAAAGTGCTATAAATGTTGACTTAAAAGTAAAATTAAATGTGGTTGCTTTAAAAAATTTTAATGATGATGAGTTAATAGCTTTGCTTGAATTTGCAAAAGATAAAAATCTTGGAATTCGCTTTATAGAATTTATGGAAAATACTCACGCTTATGGGCAATTAAAGGGCTTAAACAAAGATGAGATTATAAATATCATAGAAAAAAAATATCCTATAATGGATTATAAAAAAGATGACTTAGCCCCTGTTACAATGTATAAAATTAAGGATTATGAATTTGGCATAATAGACCCTCATAGTGATGCCTTTTGTCAAACTTGCAATAGATTAAGACTTAGTGCACAAGGATTTTTAATACCTTGCTTATACCATGATGAAGCATTAAATATAAAAGATGCCTTGCGTTTAAATGATATAAAAGAAGTAGAAAAAATTTTAGAACAAGTAGTAGCAAATAAGCCTGAAAAAAATCGTTGGGGTAGTGAAGAACAGATAATTTCTAACCGCGCTTTTTATGAAACTGGCGGTTAAATTTGTATATAGTAGAAAGCTTTTTAAGTATTCAAGGCGAGGGAAAATTTGCTGGAAATTTAGCTATTTTCATTCGCTTTGCAGGTTGTAATTTTAACTGCCTTGGCTTTAATGTTAGAAAAAAGATTAATAATAAAATTTTAAGAGGTTGTGACACTTTACAAGCTGTTTATACAAAGGAATTTAAAAAAACTTATCAAAAATTTAACGCACAAAGTCTTTTTCAAAGGGTATTAACGCTAAAACAAAAATTTAATCCTATCATTGTAATAACAGGGGGTGAGCCCTTAATTCATCATAAAAAGACTGAATTTATTGATTTTATAAGGCTTTTGTTGCAAAATAATTTTGAGGTGCATTTTGAAAGTAATGGTTCTATTTTTATTGATTTTGAAAAATTTCCACTTTATAAAGAATGTATCTTTGCTTTAAGCATTAAGTTAAGCAATAGCAAAGTTTTAAAAGAAAAAAGATTAAATTACAAAGCCATAAGGGCCATAAAAGAAAATGCAAAAATAAGCTTTTATAAATTTGTATTAGATAAAAAAATGATAAAAGAAAAAAGAGCAAAAAAAGAGATTAATGAAATTTTAAGCAATGTTAAAAACGAGGTGTTTTGTATGGGTCTTGGTGAAAATAAAAAAGAAATTCAAAAAAATGCCTTGAAAGTTGCAAAATTTTGCATAAAAAATGGTTATAATTACACGGATAGAATTCATATTAGACTTTGGAGCGATAAAAGTGGCGTATAGGGGATTAGAGTGATTATTTGCAAAATGTTTGAATTTGAAAACGCTCATATTGTAAGAAATTGTTCTTCTAAACGTTGCAAAAGCAGTATTCACGGGCACTCTTATAAGGTTGAACTTTTTTTAGAGAGTAAATTTTTAGATAATGCTGGTATGGTGTATGATTTTGGACTTTTAAAAAAAGAAGTTAGACAAATAATAGATAGTTTTGACCACGCTATAACCCTTTTTAAAGATGATGATAAGGCTTATTTAGACGATATGAAAAAATATTCTAAAAGGTGGATTAGCCTGCCTGTGAATGTTAGCGCTGAAAATTTTTGTCGCGTTTTTTTTATTTTAATTGATGCCTTGCTTAATAAAACAAAGATGCAAAATGGAGAAAAAGGCGTGACTTTGAAAAGCGTTATCGTTAGAGAAACTAGGACAAGTTATGCACAAGGCTTTAAAGATGATGCTTATAGTGAAATTTTAACGCCTATAAAACTTAAAGATATAGAATTTTCACAAGGCATTAAAGATGAATGGGATGATAAAAATTTTTTTGAAAAATTGCAAGGTGATTATGTTTTTATCAATGAAAAAGAGCTTTAAATGAAAAAAATACTTTTAATTTTTATATTATTGTTTTTATCTTGTAGCGATACAAAAAAGGCACAAGTTAATGCCCAAGGCGTTAAAGAAGAACCAGTTGCTATAGAACAAACCGATGAAACAACGCAAATTAGCGATTCAAATTTACCTCTGCCAGTTGAAGATAGTAATAATATAAACAATGCTATAAGTCCAAATGAAAGTATTGTTTCTTCTTTTTACATGCAAAAATGTGCCTCTTGCCATGGTAAAAGGGCTGAGTTAAAATATGAAAATGCAAGGATTTTAAATAGCTTAGATGAAGAACTTTTAACACAAAGGCTTAGCACTTTGCAAAATGATAAGGACCATAATTTAAATTCTAAACAAATTAGCCCTATAGTAAATTTTATAAAAAAGAAAAATAATGAATGAAAGTTACGCTTTTTTCATAGCCTTACACATTTATACGCTTTATGCAAGTAGCTTTTTAATGCTTTTTTATCTTTTTTTAACCCAAACTAAACTTGCATCTGAGTTTATGTATATTAGAAGGATTCGCCTTTTTTTACCTGCTTATTATCTATTTTTAGCCCTTATTTTATTTACTGGCTTGCTACTTTGGTCTGTAAAAAAATTTGAGTTAAATTTTAATATTTTGTTAATGCTTGTTATTTATTTTCTTGTATTTATCTTAGCCTTACTGCATTATAAAAGCTTTAAAAAGGCTAGAAAAAAAAGATATTATGGAATGTTTCGCTTTTTTAGCGTTATTGTTTTAATACTAGAAATAATCTTACTTTTTACTCCTTATTTACTTACTAAATATGCAGTTTTATTATAATGAAACAAGTGGGACACAAAACCTACTTGCTAGTAAGGAAAATTTGCTACATTTTAAAACTAGACACGTTAAAAATGGCGAAATTTTAGCATTTAGAAATTTAAAAGATGATTTTTTATATGAATATGAACTTTCAAATTTAAGTAAATATGATTGTTCTTTAAGCTTAAAAAATAAAATTTTAAAAACAAGCTCTAAAAACAACATAACCCTAGCCCTTGGGGTAATTGATGATAAAATTTTAGAAAAAACTCTGCCCTTTTTAAATGAGCTTAATCTTTATAAATTAATCTTAGTTTATACGCATTTTTCACAAAGAAATTTTAAGATTGATTTTGCAAGGGTCAAACGCATTTTAATTAATTCTTGCCAGCAATGTGGCAGGTCAAATTTAATGCAATTAGAGAGCTTTGAAAATATTGAAAAGTTTATTAATGCTTATAAAAATGTAGTTTTAGTTGATTTTAATGGAGAAAAAAAAGAATTTACACAAGATGAAATTTATTTTATAGGAGCTGAGGGTGGCTTTAACGATGATGAAAGAAGATTGTTTACAAAAAAAATTTCTTTAACTTCGCCAAATATTTTAAAAAGCCAAACAGCTATCATTAGCATAGCAGCAAAGCTTTTAATATAAAAATTCAACTAATTTTTATATATTTTTCATTATAATCACGGCTTAACTTTATTTAAGGAAAAAATAATGAAAAAAGAAATTCACCCAGAATATGTAGAATGCAAAGTAAGTTGTGCATGTGGAAATAGCTTTGTTACAAAGTCAAATAAAAGCGAGATTAGAGTTGATATTTGTTCAAATTGTCACCCTTTTTTTACAGGTTCTGAAAAAATAGTTGATGCAGCAGGTCGTGTTGAAAAATTTAAGAAAAAATATGCAATGCAATAATTATGCTTTATTTTATTCCTACTCCTATAGGAAATTTAAGTGATATTTCTTTAAGAAGCTTAGAAATTTTAAGGACTTGTGAATTTATATTTTGCGAAGATACTAGAGTTTGCAAGTCCTTAATAACTTTATTAAATTCAAAATTTAATGCAAATATAAATATAAAAACCTTTAAATCCCTACATTCTCACAACGAAGAAGAAGTTTTATCAAAAATTGATACAGTGCTTTTTGAAAAAGATATAGCCTATTTAAGCGATGCAGGAATGCCAGGCATTAGCGACCCTGGTAATAAATTAATCAAATTTGCACAAATTAATAATATAAAATACGAAGTACTACCCGGTGCAAACGCAGCCTTAAGTGCCCTTGTAAGTTCTGGCTTTTGCGAAAAGGAATTTATATTTTTAGGCTTTTTAAGTAGCAAAGAAAATAAAAGACAAAAAGAACTTCAAAATATATTAAATTATCCCTTTGTAAGCATTGTTTATGAAGCTTGTAAACGCATTTTAGATTTAATAGAAGATATAGCAAAAATAGAACCTCAAAGAGAACTTTTTGCCATAAAAGAAATATCAAAGAAATTTGAAAATAAATTCAAAGAAAAGGCCATAAATTTAGTCCAAATTTTAAAAAATGAAAATTTAAATGGGGAATGGGTTGTGATTATTGATAAAAAAAATGGTGGAGAATTTAATAAAAATTTACTTTGTGAAAATGATATTTTATCCCTTGATATAGCGATAAAAACGAAGGCTAAACTCTTATCAAAACTAAATGGGGAAAATTCAAAAAAACTTTATAAAATGCTTTTAAGTCAAAATTAGGTACAATCATGCGATGTTAGTTTATGGGAAACAGGTATTTTTTTACATTTTAAATAACCATAAGCATTTAGTAAATGAACTTTTTTTAGCAAAAGAATGCGATAAAAAGACCTTTGCGCAGATTGTTAATTTTGGTTTTAAGATTAATAAACTTGATTTTAAAACAGCTCAAAGCTATGCAAGGGGGGGTAATCATCAAGGCTTTTTACTTGATATAAAAGATTACGAATTTACACATTTTAATGAGATTAAAAAAAGTGAATTTTTGGTTATGCTTTGTGGGATTAGCGATGTAGGAAATATAGGTGCTATAGCTAGAACTGCCTATGCTTTAGGCGTTGATGGGCTTGTGGTTGTTGGTGAAAAACTGACAATGCAAGGAATCGTGCGAACTAGTAGTGGGGCGGCTTTGGGTTTAAATATAGCTTTGATTAAAGACGCACTTAGTGCGTTAAACGAACTAAAACAACTAAATTTTCATATTTATGCAAGTGATATTAATGGACAAGATATCCATAAAATGCACTTTGGACATAAAAAGAAAGTTTTGATTTTAGGGAGTGAGGGCTTTGGACTTAGCCATAAAATAATAAAACAATGCGATGAATGCGTAGGCATTAAAATGAGTCATAATTTTGATAGTTTAAATGTCAGTGCAGCCTTTGCAATACTATGTGATAGGATACGAAATGCTTGATTACAAGAAACTGCAAGAAATGGATTTAAAAGAAGTTGCGAATAAAACGCAGATTGAGTTTGCCTTTTTAAAGGCTGTTGTAAATCACGATTTTGAATTAGCACATCGCTTTAATGTTTATGGTTTTGTTAAAATTTTAAGTAAAGAATACGACCTTGATTTTACTAATTTTTTAGAACAATACGACAAGTATTTAGAAGATAATAATCTAAAACAAGAAACTCAAATAAAGCCAAATAAAACAGTGGCCCCAAGGCTTGATTCTTATTCTCAAAAATCCTCAAATTTATTTCCCGTAATTATATTTTTAATAGTTATAATCCTTGCTGGTGGTGGGTATTATTATTTTGATGAAATTAAGGCATTTTTCACAAGTAAAAATAATGTAGCTAGTAATATGGTGTCAAATATCATAGACCAAGCAAAGACAAATTTAAAAAATTTAAGCACTACTAATGAAAAAGATGAGCTTAAAGAAGCTAAGGCCGAAAAGAAAAAAGAAGATGTTGTTGTAGTAAATATACAAGAAGCAAATGTTAGCACAGAAGAAACAAATAGTACTCAAATAGCTACCTTGCCAACTCAAAATACACAAACTCCTACACAAGCAATTGAGAATACAAATAATACAAGTGTTACTGAAACAACTCAAATTTCTAGCAAACAAAGTAGCGAAAGTACTGAAAATAGCGTAAATGAAGGGGTAGTTCTTTTTAAACCAAAGACTAAAATTTGGATAGGTACAATTGACCTTAAAACATATAGGAAAACAAATTTGGTTAAAGAAGAAGATTTTGAACTCCCACTTAATAAAGACCAACTCATATTAACAGGGGCCTCAGCACTTGATATCATAGATAATAGTGGCAATACTCAAAGCTTTCCAGCAGGTGCGTCAAAAAGATTTTTAATAAGAGATGGCAATATATCATCTATAAGCTTGGGTGAGTTTTTAAGACTAAATAAGGGTAGAGAATGGTAAAAAAACTTTTTTTTATAAGTTTATTTACTACCTATCTTTTTGGTATTAATAGCCTTGAACTTGCTAATAATCTTGTAAATAATCCGGCTAAATATTCTCAAATAGAACTTTTATTTAAGAATCAAAGCCATAAAGATTCAAATGGAAATTTAAATATAGATACAATTTCAAGGATTTTAAAGTCAAATTCCTTATTAAATTTAACCCTATCAAATTCTCAAAGTTTAAAATTAAATTTCAAAGCTAGGGCTGATTCTGTTGTATTTTTTAAGATTATAAATGATGCCTTAAATGATGCAGGATATACTTATTTTATTACGACTGATTTAATAATAAAAGATGACTTTATTGATTATACTATAAGGGTTGAAACAAAGTATGTCTTAGACCCTGGCACCTTTTATAATCTTTTAAAATCAAGTGCTGTTTTTATAGATAATATCAAAAAATTAGCTAGTAATCATTACGAATACGAACTAAATTTTTCAAATGCTATAATGAAAACAAACACAAGGCTTGATTTAAATGTCCCAAAAACACTAGAAAAGCCTTTTAAAGACTATACAATAAGCCTAATAAATGCAAGAAGTATTAATATAAAATCAAGCGATTCAGATAATTGGTATCCTAAAATTTTATTTTTAGATAGAAATTTAAATTTAATAAAAAGCATTAATAGCACGAGTAAAAAAAAGGTTTTAAATGAAGCAGTACCAAGTGCTGCAAGTTATGTAATAATAAGCGATATGTATACCTTAGACAATATAAAAAGAGGGCTTGAAGTTACGCTTAAATAAGGAGAAAAAATGTTTGATGAAATTCGTTTTAATACCATTGAAAGATTACCAAATTATGTTTTTGCAGAAGTAAATGCTATTAAAATGGCGGCTAGAAGAAGTGGAGAAGATATTATAGATTTTTCTATGGGAAATCCCGATGGCAAAACCCCTCAACACATTATAGATAAACTTTGTGAAAGTGCTAATAAAGATAAAACCTCAGGTTATTCTGTTTCTGCTGGAATTTATAAATTAAGACTTGCAATTTGTGATTGGTATAAAAGAAAATACGGGGCTAGTTTTGACCCTGAAAGTGAAGTAGTAGCAACTATGGGCTCAAAAGAAGGCTTTGTAAATTTAGCAAGGGCTGTTATAAACCCAGGGGACGTAGCTATAGTACCAACCCCTGCTTATCCTATACATAGTCAAGCCTTTATTTTAGCTGGTGGAAATGTGGCTAAAATGCCTTTAATTTATAATGAAAAATTTGAACTTGATGAAAATAAATTCTTTGAAAATGTAGAAAAAACACTTTATGAAAGCATTCCAAGGGCTAAATTTTTAGTAGTAAATTTCCCGCATAATCCTACCACCGTAACCGTGCAAAAAAGCTTTTATGATAGACTTGTAGCAATGGCAAAAAAAGAACGTTTTTATGTGATTTCTGATATTGCCTATGCTGAATTAACATTTGGGGATTATAAAACCCCTTCTATTTTTGAAGTTGAGGGAGCAAAAGACGTAGCTGTTGAAACCTATACCCTTTCAAAGTCCTATAATATGGCAGGTTGGCGTGTAGGCTTTATGGTAGGCAATAAAAAATTAATAGGGGCTTTAAAAAAGATAAAATCATGGTTTGATTATGGAATGTATACGCCTATACAAGTAGCTGCTACTATTGCCTTAAATGGGGATCAAACTTGCATTGAAGATATTAAAAATATCTATGCTAAACGTTTGGAAGTAATGCTTGATAGCTTCACAAATGCTGGTTGGGATCTACTTAGACCAAGTGCAAGTATGTTTATATGGGCAAAATTACCTACTAATAAGGCACATTTAAAAAGCTTAGAATTTTCAAAACAACTTTTACAAAAAGCAAGTGTGGCGGTAAGCCCTGGTATAGGCTTTGGCGAGGCAGGTGATGAGTATGTAAGACTAGCCTTAATAGAAAATGAAAACCGTATTCGACAAGCAGCAAGAAATATTAAAAAATACCTAAAAGAAGAATAAATGCTAAAAGTAGCTATACTTGGTTATGGCGTTGTTGGCAGTGCTGTTGCAAAAACGCTTTTACAAAATAAAGAAATCATTAAAGCAAGGTGTGGTGAGTATATAGAACCCGTAATTGCCCTAGCAAGAACTCCTAAAAAAAATGCCTTAATACCAATAACTCACAATGTGGATGAAATTTTACAAAGAGAAGATATTGATATTTTTGTAGAATTAATGGGTGGAATTGAAACGCCTTTTAAAATAGTTAGTGAAATTTTAAAAAAGAAAAAAAATGTAGTTACAGCAAATAAAGCAATGCTTGCTTATTATCGTTATGAGTTAGAAAGTTTAGCTAAAAATTTAGCCTTTGGCTTTGAAGCAAGCGTAGCAGGTGGAATTCCTATTATAAAGGTATTAAAAGAAGGATTGAGTGCAAATCATATTTTAAGCTTAAAGGGCATATTAAATGGGACTAGTAATTATATTTTAACAAACATGTCTAAAAAAAAGCAAAGTTTTGAAAGCGTGTTAAAAAAAGCACAAGAATTAGGCTATGCAGAAGCAGATCCTAGCTTTGATATACAAGGACAAGACGCAGCTCATAAACTTTTAATCCTAGCAAGTATAGCGTACGGCTTAAAGGCAAAACCAGAAGATATTTTAATACAAGGCATTAGTCAAATTTCAAGCGAGGATATTTATTTTGCAAAGGAATTTGATTATGTTATAAAATTACTTGGTATAGCAAAGGATAAAAATAGCAAAATCGAACTTCGTGTTCATCCTACTATGATTCCAAAAGAACAAATGCTTGCAAAGGTTGATGGCGTTATGAATGCCATTAGTGTAAGCGGAGATATGCTAGGAGAAAGCTTATATTATGGGGCAGGGGCTGGTGGAGACGCCACTGCTAGTGCTGTAGTATCTGATTTAATGGACATAGCAAGGGGACAATTAAAGGCCTCTATGCTTGGCTTTAAAGATGATTTAAAATACACTCTTTTAGAAAAGGATGAAATTTATACAAAATACTATTTGCGTATAAAGGTAGAAGATAAAATCGGCGTTTTGTCAAAAATAACGCAATTAATGAGTCAAAATTCAATCTCAGTTGATAGTTTTTTACAAAAACCAAAGGCAGAAGAAGCCTTTAGTACATTGTTTTTTACTACTCATCATACCTATGAAAAAAATATTCAAATTTTCTTAGATATTTTAGCTAAGCAAGACTTTGTTAAGGCTTTGCCTTTTATGATTAGAATAGAGCATTAAAATTTGGGTTTGTCAGCTTATTTAAATGGCATTTTAGGGGAAAATAAGGCCTGTGCTTTTTTAAAAAAGAATGATTTTGAGATTATTACAAGAAATTTTCACTCAAAATATGGAGAAATAGACATAATAGCTAAGAAAAATGAAATTTTACATTTTATAGAGGTGAAATTTACAAAAAAAGATTATGAAGTGTGGCAAAGGGTTGATAAAAGCAAGTATGATAAGATACTAAAAACAATAGATTATTATATGATTAAGCACAATTTTAACAAGGAATTTCAACTTGATTTAATTTGTATTAAAAATGATAAGATAGAATTCTATGAAAACATTAGTTTTTAAGCTAATATTTATTTTAAAAAAATAAAATTACAAAATCAAAAAATAAAGGAGAAAAAATGGGAAAATATATTGAACTTACATCTGAAAATTTTGCAGAAGCAAAAGAAGGTGTAGCTTTAGTTGATTTTTGGGCACCATGGTGTGGTCCGTGCAGAATGTTAGCACCTGTACTTGACGAACTTGCTAATGATTTTGAAGGTAAGGCTAAAATTTGCAAAGTAAACACTGACGAACAAGGCGATTTAGCCTCTCAATATGGGGTTCGTTCTATCCCTACTTTGATATTTTTCAAAGATGGCGAAGTAGTCGATACCTTGGTTGGTGCACAATCTAAACAAGCAATCACTGATAAAATCAACTCTTTACTATAATTCTAAGGCTTTTTAGCCTTAGAAAGTTTTACCTATTCGTTTTCTAGCATTGTTTTATCCCGACCCTTTAAGTCTTTAATACTTGGATAAAAAGGATGCAAAAGTTCTAGGTAAGAAAATTTTTTTGATATTTTTGATAATTTAGATAAAAATAATACTTGCCTAGTTTAGAAGCTTTAATTCTTTCTCAATATAATTAGGACTTTTAAAAGCAAGGCTATTATCAAAGCCTATTACTTTTGGCGGTTATCCAGCTTTAAATTCATATTTATAAGCATTAAATCCTATTTCATCATAAGCAAAATAATCATTTATGTTTATATCAAAAAACCTCTATAAAAAAATTATGGTCATAATAATCTCGCTCATAAAGATTTATACTTTTTAATTCTTTTTCATAAAGTTTTTTTAACTCTTCGTCTAAAAACCTATATTTTATTTTCTTTTCATCCACATAAATAGCAAGATTAAACAAAAGATTAATTTCATTTTGTAACATACCTTGAGAAAGTGTTAGTATAAAATCCTTTAAACTCCATACTAAATAAGCATAAAATAACTCATCATAAAAGCTAATCAAATAATCATCTTTTCTATTTTATTTGGCTAAATAATCAAGCATAGTAAGCTTTAAAGGATTTTCAATAAACCAAGTTTTGTTTTTAAAATTTTGTTCTTCTTCTTTTGTGATTATGCATAGCTTTTCTAATTCTTCATATAATTCGTCATTAAAGACATAAGGCTTTGCTTTAAACCAAAATCTTTATGAATTTGTTCTATATAATTTTCAATTTGTTTAACATTTTGAGTATGAATTTTACTTACATAAGAAATGATTTGTTCTTTTGTTAAAAATTTTAGTATGCTTTTTAATTATACACTCAAATTCTAGGTTGTTTTCATCTTCTAAATAATACGCACTTGCAGGTATTATTTGAGTATTATGTATGGGTTTAATATAATTATGGTTTAATTGTGTAAGCCACAAAGTATTAATTTTCTTAATTTCTTCTTCTAAATTATCAAGCTTTGTAGGAATATATTTGGGTATTAATTTGTTTCCTTATTTATCAAAAATTATTTTGCCTAGGTATATACTAAGATTATTTTTATAACTTCTATATACTTCATCCAAATCATGCACTATCCATATATTTCGCCCATAGTATTTATCAGTATCGTTTTTATCGGGACAAACATTATTAAAACCTCTAATATTTGTATTTATACCTAAATAAATAGCCTTTTGTTCTTTTTTTGTTTTGTAAAAAGTTTTTGTGTTTGTGTATGTTTGCTAAAGCTATTTTGGAGGCATTAGAAATGCTACAAATTAAAGATATAATTAAAATAAAATTTAAAAATTTCACTCTTTATCCTTTTTGTAATTATGACATTTTATGTTTTATCATTCTCTCCTACCACAAACCTAATCTTATTATTATCTTGTTTGGGATAAGCAACTTTTATATAAACAATGTTTTCTTCTTCATTTTATACTAATTTACTTTTATTGCTTAGTAATTCTACTAAATGATTATTTATTATACCTATACTACCACTACTTCCAAATTCTGCTTTTTCATTTACACTATAAAGATACAAGTTATCTTTAATAATATTATCTTTTTTAGTAAAGGTCTTGCAACATTCTTTATCAGTATATAATCTAACACTATACTTACCCCCAACTTTTTCCTAACTCAAAGGGATAAGTTTTTAAAAAAGAAGGTCCTGTGTCTTTATTAATTTCATTTATTTTAAAATAATAATCTCCTTCTAATAAACTTGAAAAATTATTATTTGCATCATAATAAAAATAAACCTTTTTATTATGATTTAAATAATAATAACTTGCTATTTGTTTATTGCTTTTTCTAGCATTATTATCCTTAGCTGTTCCACTTCTTGCCATATAAGAATTTATTAAGTAATTTCCCTTGTAATGATAAATATTAAAGCCATCATATAATAAATTATCCTTTGCCTTAAATTTAAGTATAAGTACTATGTTGTGATTAATATAGGTATTAAATATTCTTTTAGCGTTTTGTAAATGGGTGCTTATATAAAAATTATTATCTTATAACTTAACCTTAAAGCTATAACAATCACTAAAATATTTTTCTTTATTAAATCTAAGCTTACCATTTATATCACTACTTTGTTTTAGATTTGCTACCCTTAAAGCCTTATCATGTTTAAATCCTTTTATCTTTACCCTTGCATTAACAATAGCTTATCCATGTTCATCTTGTAAATATAAGATA
The DNA here is from genome assembly GCF_008633895.1 of Campylobacter sp. LR264d. Lineage (NCBI taxonomy): Bacteria > Pseudomonadati > Campylobacterota > Epsilonproteobacteria > Campylobacterales > Campylobacteraceae > Campylobacter > Campylobacter sp. LR264d. The sequence goes on along the minus strand of NZ_VJNT01000016.1, from coordinate 165,637 downwards.
ATAAAGCTAGGTGAGTTTAAATTTTGTGGAGATGGAGTGAAGTTTGGTTTGGTTTGGTTGGAATATACTTTACCATCTGGCATTGTTACATATAAAACACCATCTTTTAGTTCTATTTTTGTATTTAATTCAGTATTTAGCATTTCATTTTTTATTTCATTTTTAGCATTTACATAAATGTTATATTCATTTTCATAAATTTCTTTTATAAATGGTGTTTTGAGTGCATTGTCCCAAACAACATGACCATTTTTATGGTATAAAACTTAAAATAATTCCTTAAATAAAATCACTAGTCAATGAAATTAATTGTTCATCCCAAACATCTACATTAGCAATATGAATAATTACTGATCTGCTATTATCTTGCATAAAAAGTAACGTTCTTATAGAAGGGTTTTGTTTAACTAAAATATCGCCAACAAAATATGCCGATTGAAGTATATTGTTTGCATTGTTTAAAATTTCTTTTGTTTAATTATTATTCATTTGTTATCTTTCAAAAACTTAAATTTCAATCAAAAATTTTTTACTACTTTATCAATATTTTTATTAAGTTTTGTTTCAAAATATTGTTTAATTTGTAAATATTCACTCTTATTTTTTGGTAAAATATTAATAAACTTATGATTATAACTTGAAATAATGATTGCATCAAAAAATTTATAATCAGTTATTTTATCTCCATGATATAAATGAAAGCATAGTTTCCATAATATAAAAAATATAAAACATAAAACGCATATTATCGCAAAAAAATCCTCCAATATATAAAAATAAATAAACAAAAGTGTCACAACAATAATCATATATTTTCTAAAAGCAAATTGAATAATTGATAATTGCTCATTGCGTGTATCTATACTTTTAGTAATTTGTTTAATATCATTTAAATTTATTTTAACCTGTAAATTATCATTTCTTAAAATAATACAATCGTTATAAAAATAAATTTTATATTTTAATGATTTATAATAAATCAAATATAAAGGTATATATACCAAGCACAAAGTAAGTAAAAAAGCTTTATTGTAAAAATAAATTGCTAAATCCATTATCTTGCATAATAATAAAAATTACAAGTAAAGGTAAAATAATAATTAGACTTAGTAAAACAAAAATTCCATTATAGTCCTTAATAATTATAAGTTATTCATCATAGTTTCTTAACTTGTTTTTTAGCTTATTTTCCATTTTTATCCCTATTAATTTGAATAATACTCAAACCTTTTTGTTTTTCTATAATATCAAAAAATTTATTTTTATCGAAATTTTTGATTAACATATCTTGTATTAACATATTATATAAATCACCAATACTTCATACTTATGCCTTGTTAAATCTTTAAAACTAATTATGGAAAAATTACTAAATAAACAAAAAATATAAATCTTTAAAATTTCATCATTATTTATCTAGTTTTAGTTTTTCTTTGAGATTGTTTTTTGTTCTTATTTTTAATGATTATAAGAATTTGAAGTTTAAAAGTGGTATCAAGGGGGAGACTTGAACTCCCGACCTCCGGCTTATGAGACCAGCGCTCTAACCAGCTGAGCTACCCTGACAAAATAAAAAAGGTGATTTTACTATATTTTTACTAAAAAGTTGCTGATTTTTGCTAAATTTCTTTAAAGCTTTTCTTGGCTATAATAATTTTTTTAGACAGGTGTCCGAGTGGTTTAAGGAGCACGCCTGGAACGCGTGTAAAGTGAAGCTTTCGAGGGTTCAAATCCCTTCCTGTCTGCCATTATAAATTGATAAATATTATTAATAATTAGCCGAAATTAGCCTATTATTTTAATTAAAATTTAATTCAAAAATTGATAATATTTTGCAAATTAATTTTGAAAGGGAAAAAATGAGTTTTGACAGCATTATTGCACATATGAATGCCCATCATCATGATAGTTTAATTGATTTGTGTAAAAAATTTGGTGGGATAAAGGACCCTAAAAATCCTAAGCTTGTAGGTGTTGATTTTAACGGACTTGATATTATTTATAATGAAAATGAAAAATTAAGGGTGGAGTTTCCAAAAAGCACAAATGAAGAAGGCTTAAAAGATACCATAATCGGACTTTGTAAAAATGCAAAAGAGATAAAGGATTTATCTCATATAAAGCAAGAATATATTGATTTTATGAGAAGTTTTAATTCTCTTTGCCTTGCTAGTTTAAGTCAAAAAGGAGAGGTAATTTGTACCTATGCACCTTGCGTAAATACCGAATTTGGCACCTTTATTTATATTAGCGAGGTAAGTGAACATTTTACCAGTCTTAAAATGAATAGTAACAATATTGAAGTTATGTTTTTAGAAGATGAAAGCAAGGCAGCTTCTGTAATATTGCGTAAGAGATTGCGTTTTAAAAGCAACGTAGAATTTATTGAAAGAGGCGAGTTTTTTGATAAAATTTATGATGAATTTGAAAGACAAACAGGTGGTGGAGGTGGTATTAAAACCATTAGAACCATGCTTGATTTTCATTTAATAAAGATAAATTTTGGAAAAGGTCGCTTTGTAAAGGGTTTTGGACAAGCCTATGATATAGAAGAAAATGGAGATATAAAACATATTACAATGGGTGGAAATCCTCATAAATTTCCACACAAAAAATAAGCAGTTTTAAATTTTAAAACTGCTTATTTTTCTACAAATAAAAATATAACTTCGTTTAATAAATAATTAATTTTTAAAGTTAAAATAACTTGTGTATAAAGCACAAGTTACAAGCATCCTTTTGGAGCACTAAAGGCTGTTACTTCTGGCAAAGTACCCTTAAATTTTTCTATATTTACAAGACCTGTATGAGAGATATTACCATTTGCTAGTTTTGAAGTAGGAATATCAATGGTTAATACATTTGCACTTCCATACTTACAAAGCCCATTTTCATCAGGATCATACCAACCACCCTCACAAAGTCTAACCACGCCTTGCATGATATCACTACTCACAACAGCACCTGCCAAGACCTCGCCTCTTTTATTAAACACACGCACTATATCACCATTTTTAACGCCAAGCTTTTTAGCGTCCTTACTATTAATAAGAATTGGCTCTCTCCCACCAACTGCGTATTTTTCACGCAAAGAAGTATGGCACATTTGAGAGTGTAAGCGATTTATCGGGTGATTTGTAAGTAAATGAAAAGGGGCGTTTTTATCTGCATTTCCAAGCCATTCAATAGGCTCAAACCAAGTAGGGTGAGGTTTACAATCATCATAATTATATTTTTCAATGCTTTCAGAATAAATTTCAATTAAACCTGATTCAGTACCCAACGCATTTAAAATAGGGTCTTCAATAAATTCAGCAAATCTTACCCATTCAAGACTTTCTACATTTGCTTCAAATTTCACAGGCTCATTTTTAGCCCAAAATTCTTCAAATTCAGGCATAGGAGTAGCAAATTCAGCCCCATAAGCCCTAGTTTGTCTTAAAGCACTATTGTAATATTCTTTGATAAAATCCATTGCCTTTTTGCCATTGTCAGTAAAGGCATTATAAACATCCTTGCCATAAACCTTACACAAATCAGCAAAAATTTCATAATCATCCCTACTTTCATCGATAGGCTCAACTGCCTTTTTCATAGGCACTATATATTGATTAGAATAATCCCCTGCCATAGTTAAATCATCCCTTTCATAAGGGCTAGTAACAGGCATTACTATATCAGCCATTTTTGCTGTAGGAGTCCAGTAAATTTCATTTACAACAACGGTTCTTGGTACTCTCCACGCCTTTAAATTTGTGTTTGTATCTTGGTGATGAACCAAAGGATTTCCCCCTGCCCAATAAATAAAATCCATCTCAGGATAGGTTAATTCTTCGCCATTGTGTTGAATTTTCTTACCAGGATTTAAAAAGGCCTCTGCTACTCTTGCAAGTGGAAAAGAATAACTTGCTGCATTTTGCAACCACTCAGCCCCACCTAAACTAGCTTCTGCCTTTGGCATACCTTTAAATTTACCATTTTTCCAAATTCCAACACTACCTGCAGTAATACCTCCTATGATTCCACCCTTACAAGTTGGAACACCTCCATTGCTATAATGATAGCTAAGTCCAAAGCCACCACCCTTAGTGCCTATTTGTCCAATCATTGAAGCAAGTGTAACTAGCATCCAGTGAGGTTGTTCGCCATGGTGTGCCCTTTGCATACCCCAGCCACTCATTATCATAGTAGTATTATCATAAAATAACTCAGCTAGTGATTTTATATTTTTTTCACTTATACCACAAATTTTACTTGCCCATTTTGTATCTTTTTTAATGCCATCTTCTTTACCATCCAAATAAGCCTTAAATTTATCAAAACCTGTAGTATAGTTTTCTAAAAATTCATAATTTACTTTTCCTACTGCTATTAAATGACTAGCCATTCCAAGCATCATTGCCACATCCGTATTTGGGCGAGGTGCTACCCACTGGGCATTTAAAAATTTAATCGTTTCAGTACGCACCGGGTCAATGCAAATTACTTTAATCTTTCTTTCTTTTAAGGCTTCAAAATATTTTAAACCCTCTTGTTCTGTGCTTGTCCAAGAAATTCTTAAAGTTGCTAATGGGTCAGCTCCCCAAATAACTACAACCTTACTTTCTTCTAAGATATTTTCCCAAGAAGTTTGTTGTTCATAAACTTCTATGCTACCAACCACATAAGGCATAATGACTTGCGATGCCCCTGTTGAATAATCTCCGGTAACGCCTGTAAAACCACCTGTTACATTTAAAAAACGATGCAATAAAATCCTTGAATTTTGCATATTTCCACTTGATTTCCAGCCATAACTTCCACCAAAAATAGCACTCGCTCCCTTACTATCCCTTGTTTTTTTAAGTTCTTTTGCTATAAGTTCAATGGCTTGTTTATAGCTAACCCTAACAAATTCTTCTTTTCCACGAAGTTCTCTTTTAGGATTATCAGGGTTTTCAAGATAAGATTTTCTAACATAAGGAAAGCGAACTCTTGATTTATAAATCATGTCAGGGGTGTAGTGTTGTAAAGGATTGTCCATTTTAGTGATTTTTTCAAAGGGTTCAGATTTTACCACAACCCCATCTTTTATGCTAAGTTTTAAAATTCCCCAGTGTGCTGCTGTTATGATAGTACCATTTTTTACAAGACCTGAATTTATCTTTTCAGCCTTTATACTTGCACTATTTGCAAGGCTTGGTAAAACAGGCAAACTAGCCCCTAAAATAGCCCCTCTTTTTAAAAATTTTCTTCTATCTAAACTCATTTTGTCCCCTTTATGTCTTTTGAATGTTTTTGTAGATACTCTATAACTAGCCATCTGTCTTTTTTATCAATCCCTGTCCTATCAGCCATTGAACGAAAGGTAGCTGGCCAAGCATTTGCACCAAATTCACTTTCTTTATGAGCACTATGACAAATTCCACAATTTTCACTATAAAGCGTTTTAGCCCTTACAAACATATCTTTATTATTTTTTTCAAAATCCTTTTTATCTACCCAAACTTCTATACTAGCCTTGTCCCATTTGCCATTTTTTCCATCGATTTTATTTTTAAAATCAAGCTTAGTATTTTTACTAAAAGCTGCAACCATAACCCTTTGACTATCATTAAAATACAATACAAAAGGCGTTTTAGGATTTACAAAACCCTCAACTTCAATCAAGTATTTATCCTTGTCACTTTGCAAAATATTAAAAGCATTTGTCGGCAAAAGCCTACCTGTTGCCTTTTTATCATCTTTGTTAAGATATAAAGAAAGAACTTCTGGACTATATGCGATATTTTTTGCAAATAAGCCAATACAGAAAAAGCACATAAATAAAAACAATCTCATTGCTTATCTCCTAATTTAAAATTTGTTTATTATAGTTAATATAAAATAAATAAAAACTTAATTTAGTATAATTTAAAATACTTATTTTATAGAATTTAGCTTTAGTTTATTATGTTAATTTAGAATAATATAAAAGTAAATTAAAATTTAATGCTTAAAATAAGATATGCAAAAATTTAAGCTTAGAAAAATTGTGTAAAAAGATATTACAAAAGAATTTACAAAGATAAAAAAGCTAGTAAAAACTAGCTTTTCATTTCAATAGCAGTTTGAATCATTTCATCACTTGTAGTAATACTAGCTGCACTTACCTCGTAGGCCCTTTGTGTAACTATAAGATTAGAAAGTTCAGTACTTAAATCCACATTAGATTGTTCTAAGTAATTACCCGCAAAGGTAGCTGTATAAATTATATTGCCATTTGCATCTGTGTAAAAATAAGCATTTCCACTATTTCCAGTAGCTGCGTAAATATTTTCACCAACTGCAGCAAGACCTTCTTCATTTATAAAATTATAAAGGGCAAGTTTAGCCACGGTTACGCTTTTTCCATTACTAAATGTAGCTATAATGCTACCATCATCACCCACCGTATAACTATTTAAAAAGCCTTCAGCAAGCCCGTCTTGAGTACTTGAAACGCTATTTGTATCAGAAGTAAGACTAATATAAAGACCATTAAAGCCAGAACCTACTACATTTTCATCATAAGGGGTGCCAAAATTTAAATTTACAACTCCACCATCTGGGTTATTAATACTTGTAAGCGTACTTGATGATAAAGAACCTAACTCGTTAAAGGTTAAAATTCCACTTACTGCCTCGCCAACTGCTTCGCCATCACTATTATAAATTTGAGCAGTTGCTGAGTAAGTAATAGTTTCATCAATTTGTGGCAATACCCTTTGCAATGTAACTACAACCGTGCTTTTGCTACCATCTGCATTATAAAGTGAGCTTTCGAGGGTTGTAGTATTAGCTTGTTCTTCTTCTGTTACTACTTGCAAGGCTGATAAGGTTAAAGAATTTTCATCAAAGCCACTTAAATCTAAATCATCAATGACAAAATTAAAATTATCATCTAAGTATGCCTCGTAACTTGCATGAACACCATTGTCATCGCTAAAGGTAACCAAAACCCTATCACCTGATTTGACGCTATAAACATCAGCTTGAGTTATAATCCCACTTACGCTATATGTATCATCTGCATTTTTAGTATAAGTAGCTAGATTAGTATCTAAATCATGAGTTACATCAACAGTGCTAATCCCACTTCCTAAATAACCTGTCCAAGATACATTTTCAGTAACTGTTGGTTCTAAATATATATTATTTGGCAATAAAATAGCTGTTTGAGTGTCCACCGAAGTAAGACTAAAATCTTCATCACTACTAACTGTGTAGCCCGAAGTTACAGGAGTATCGTACATATCGCCCATTAAATCAGAAACCCTATCACTATATGTAATAGTAGTAAAATTTGGATTCATAGTACCAAGCACATAAAAACCAGAACTTGTTACTAAATAGCCATTAGCATCTTGAGTAAAAGACCCATCCCTTGTATAATAAACACTTCCATCATAACCAGTAACCCCAAAAAAGCCTTTTCCTTGTAAGGCTACATCTAAATTATTGTCAGTTGCTACAAGTGAGCCTTGTTCAAATACCAATCTAGTAGCTGAAGTTGTAGCAGAATAGCCACTTTGTGCTGGATTTGTAGAAGAGGTAGTAACTGTGCTATAAAAAATATCAGAAAATTCTGTACTTGAGTATTTATAACCTACGGTATTAATATTTGCAATATTGTTTGATAAAACATCCATTCCAACGCTTTGAGATTTAACACCTTCTACACCATTATAAAGTGAAGCATTCATAATATATCCTTTACCCTTTATGAAATTTTATTTGTAATCATATACCAATGAAATTTCATTAAATAGTACATATTGATCAGCCATTTGAGCATAAGCAACACCATCAACAAATCTAATCCCTTCGATTAGATAAGAACCATACTCAGCAGTAATCTTTTCGCCATCTGCGTTATTATAAACTAACTTAACTGTGTAATCGCCATTTCCTGCATAAATTCCATCATTATTTTTACCATACCATACAATAGAATTAATACCAGAAAATAATTGACCATCAACCGATTCATTATAAACTAAATTGCCATTAGAATCATAAACTTCTAAGGTGACACCATTTTCATCAGTGTCTTCTGGTAAATACATCTTTAAGGTAATAACATCATCAGAACCAGTTAAAGTAACAGTGTTATCTTCAATAGTAGCCATCTTACCAATAGCAGCAAGGGCTGAAGTACTCATCGCAGTACCCATTGAATCTGCAAGATATTCCATAGTATTAACCATAGCTTCCATAGTCTCATTTGTATTTTGTTGCATTTCAAGACTAGATAATTGTGCAGTTTGCGTAAGAATAGTCTCTGTATCCATAGGGTCAGTTGGGTCTTGATATTGAAGTTCTGTTAAAAGAAGTTGTAAAAACGCATCCTTATCAAGCTCAGCATTTGGATTTGTGTAAGTTGAACTACTTGTAGTAGTTGTGCTAGTTGTATCGGTAACTGTTGTTGCCATAACCTACTCCTTTTTATAAATTTAAATTCTCAAAGCAAAAGCTGTTCCACTTTTAAACTTTTCAAAAATATTTTGCTAAAACGACTTCAAGATTGATATTATCATCATTTCCATCAATCATATCACTAAAGCCTCTAGTACTTTGTGTTTTAGCACCTCTTTGGTCTTTCTTACTTTGGTCACTAAAATTCATTTCAAGTCCTGTAAAGCCCATATTAACAAGGGAATTTTTAAATTCAGCTTGGTGTTGCAAGAAAAGCTGCATGGTATTTGAATTTGAGTTAAAATTAATGTGAAGATTATTTCCTCTTTGCATTAAAACTACCTCAACCTCGCCTAAATTCGATGGATTTAAAGTAATACTTAGCTTAGTAATAGGCGATTTATATTGTGAAATTGCCTCTTGTAAATCCTGAGAAAAATACTGCATAGTTTGTTTTGGCGTAGTAGCTTGTGCCCTTACTTGATTATGATTTATCCTACTTAAATCTTTAACCAAAGAATTTAACTCATCAAAACTACTATCTTGTTCGTTAAATAAAACATTATTTTCTTGGTTTAAATTTACATTAGTTTTAGTATCCTTAACCATATCATTTACATTTGTGAAATTTGAAGCATTATCCTTACTTAAAATAGTTTGAGTGCTATCAAGTCCTTGGGCACTTTGTTGAGTAAATATTGCCTGACTTGCTTGGCTACTTAAATTTATATCTTGTTTTGGTGAAAGATTTACTTCCTTAGCATTTTGACTTAAAACTTGACTTTGCCTTAAAATACTAGCATTATCTTGCTTTATCTCGCTACTTTGCTTAGTTTGTGCTTTTGGCTCACTTACTTCCTTATTTTGAGTAGTACTTTGCTTATCTTCTGTTTTAAAGGTACTTTCTTCTTTTGTTTGAGTTGCTTGAATATTTGGCTTAATCTCTTGTTTAACCTCGTTTTTAATCTCAGTTTTATTTTCAGGCTTAATCTCAGCTTTAATCTCTTGTTTTACTTCTTGCTTATTTTCACTTTTAAGCTCAGGTGTAACCTCATTCTTAACCTCTTTTTCTTGAGTCTTAGCCATTTCATTTGGCTTAACCTCAGCTTTTGCTTCTTGCTTATTTTCAGTGTTAGGTTTTGAAGTGTTTAAATTTTGAGTTTTAATCTCTGTTTCTTGCTTTATATTTTCATTTTTAACATTATCATTTTGCCTTAAATTTTCACTCGTTTTTTGCACATTCTCATTTGTTTGAGTTGGCTTATTTTGAGTCTTTAACTCATTGTTTGTTTTACTTTCTTTAACATTTTCTTTAATGTTATTGTCATTTTTAACATTTTCATTTTTAACATTTTCATTTTTAAGATTTTCATTTTTAAGATTTTCACCCTTATTAACATTTTCACTTTTTAAATTTAGAGTGTTTTCAATCTTACTATCTTGCTTTAAATCCTTTGTGCTTACTTCTTTTATGTTTTGATTTTGTAAATTTTGATTTTTACTATCTTCTTTGGTCTTTAAATTTAAATCAATATCAAGGTCTATGTTATTTTCGTTATTTATATTTTTATTTTTTAAATTTTGACCTTCATCAGCTATTATTTCATCTAAATTTTGCAAGGTTTTTGTAAGCAAAGATGAATGATTTTTATTATTTTTAATATGCAAATTTTGATTTAAGGAAGTTCCCTTTTCTTTCATTAAATCTTCTAAATTCTTAGTTAAAGTGGTGATTTTTTCAGTAACTAATTCTTTAAAAACATTATCTACATTATCATTTTGGAAAAAATTTGCCTTAGCTAAATTTGGATAAGCTGTTTTTAAATCTCCAAGCCTATCTACCTTAATTTTTTCCACATTTAAGCCCATATCCTTAGCAATACTAAGTAATTCTGTTAAATTTGTAGCCTCTTTTAATGCATTTAAAGTTGATTCAGTTTGCACTAAATCACTTAACTGGCTTGATAAATTTGCCAAAGAAATATTAGCCGTATTAGTTTGCAAGGTATCAAGCAAGGATAAAATTTGAGTAAAAGAAGCTGATTCAAAAATAGAAATTTTATCATCTTGACTAAAGTCTTCTACATATAAATTTTGCGTTATAGTTTGATTAACAATCTTAGTTTCACTAACCCTTACATCATTTGGCAAAAATTCATTTGTCGCATCTATTGAATTCAATAAGGTATTTAAAAAACTTTCAGTATCGTTTAAGGTATCGCCTAACATACCATTATTTAACATAGAATCAGTGCTAAATAAGCTCGAAGTTCCACCTTCTACAATATTTGTTCCTATACTCAATAAACTAGTTTGCGAGGCTAAATTTGACATCTTTTTTCCTTTAAATTTAACTTTGTCCTACAAGGGCACTAAGCAAGGTTTTAGTGGTATTGCTTTGTTCAAGTAGTTGAGTTAATAAATTACTTGTGTTATCATCAGTTGTAACATAACTATTTGCAAAATCAGCTAACTCGCTTTGAAAAGATTCTAATAAGGTTAGAATTTGTTCATAAGCATAACTAGTTTGCAATACACTTTGAATGATTGATGAAGTTGAGCTTGAAGAGGTATAAGATGCAAAATCTCCATTTTCAAGCTTTTTCATAGTATCATATAAAAGCTCAGTTTCACTAATCTTCATTCTATCAGGCAAATAAGCATTTAAAGCTTCTGCTTGTTTGGTTAAAGTTTCATAAAAACTTTGTGCGTTGCTAGTTTCAATACTTGAAGTACTACTTAATAAATTCGTAGAACTTGTTAAACTTGAAGTTAGTATAGATAAATCAGCCATTTTTTACTCCTTATTTTAAAAAATCACTCTTAGCCAAAATAGGAAATTTTTCCTTTAAATAATCCTTAGCATAAATTTTAACCATCTTATCATCATTTAGCTTTAAAATAACATTTAAAAGCTCGTCTAAACATTTTGTCTTAGTTATCTTTTTAAGATTTTTTTCATCTTCTAAAAGCTCACTTAGCTCCCCTGAAATTCTAGCCATCTTATCATCTTCATTTGCCTTTAAAACTTCTAAAAGGTTTAAAATTTGAAGTAAGATTTCATTTTTTCTATCATTGATTTGTAAGCTTAAATCTGTATCTAAAAAGCTTTGAGTTTCTGCATTTAATGGTTTTGACATTGTATTTCCTTTTTTAAAAATATATTTGCAAGATTTAAAGCAATAAATGTGCCAAGTTTTATTTTTTAATCCTTAAGCAAAGTTTTTATATAATTTTTGCTTTTAAATTAAATTTTGGAGAAAAACGTGGAAAATATTAGAAATATCGCAGTTATAGCCCACGTTGACCACGGTAAAACAACTATGGTAGACGAGCTTTTAAAACAATCAGGTACCTTTGATGAAAGAGAACAAATCGCAGAACGTGTTATGGATAGTAATGATATAGAAAAAGAACGAGGTATAACCATACTTTCAAAAAATACAGCTATTAATTATAAGGGTACTAAGATAAATATAATTGACACTCCAGGACATGCTGATTTTGGAGGAGAGGTAGAAAGAGTTTTAAAGATGATTGATGGGGTTTTACTCCTAGTTGATGCCCAAGAAGGCGTTATGCCTCAAACTAAATTTGTAGTTAAAAAGGCTCTATCCTTAGGACTTAAACCCATAGTTGTAATAAATAAAATCGATAAACCTGCAGCAGAACCTGACAGGGTGATTAATGAAATCTTTGACCTTTTTGTCGCACTTGGGGCAAATGACGAACAACTTGACTTTGCTATCGTTTATGCAGCAGCAAAAAATGGCTATGCAAAATTAAATTTAGAAGATGAAAATAAAGATATGCAACCACTTTTTCAAACTATCTTAGAAAGAGTACCTGCCCCAAGTGGTAGCAATGATAATCCTTTGCAATTGCAAGTTTTTACCTTAGGATATGATAATTTTGTAGGAAAAATAGGCATTGCAAGAATTTTTAATGGCAAGGTTAAAAAAAATGAAAATGTCTTGCTTGTAAAGGCTGATGGTACTAAGCTTAATGGTAGGGTTACAAAATTAATAGGCTTTATGGGCTTAGAAAAAATGGATATTAACGAGGCCTTTTCAGGTGATATAGTAGCAATTGCAGGTTTTGAGGCTATGGATGTTGGAGATAGCGTAGTTGACCCAAATAATCCTTCCCCACTTGACCCTCTACACATTGAAGAACCAACTTTGAGTATAGTTTTTGCAGTAAATGATGGGCCCTTGGCTGGTACTGAGGGTAAATTTGTAACTTCAAATAAAATATCTGAAAGATTAGAAGCTGAAATGAAAACAAATATAGCTATGAAATTTGAAAGTATAGGCGAGGGCAAATTTAAAGTAAGTGGCAGAGGAGAGTTGCAAATTACAATTTTAGCTGAAAATATGAGGCGAGAGGGCTTTGAGTTTTGCATGGGAAGACCAGAGGTTATCGTAAAAATGGATGGTGGAATCAAAACTGAGCCCTTTGAACACTTAGTTATAGATGTACCTGATGAATTTAGTGGTGCGGTTATCGAAAAGCTAGGAAAAAGAAAGGCTGAAATGAAAACTATGACCCCAACAGGAGATGGCCAAACTAGGCTTGAGTTTGAAATTCCAGCCCGTTCTTTAATAGGCTTTAGAAGTCAATTTTTAACAGATACTAAGGGCGAGGGCGTGATGAATCATAGCTTTTTAGAATTTAGGCCCTTTAGTGGTAGTGTTGAAAAACGTTCAAATGGGGCGTTAATATCTATGGAAAATGGCGTAGCCCTTGGGTACTCGCTTTTTAATTTACAAGATAGGGGAGTTTTATTTATAGAACCTCAAACTAAGGTTTATACAGGCATGATTATAGGTGAGCATTCTCGTAGTAATGATTTAGATGTAAATCCTATAAAGGGTAAAAATTTAACAAATGTTAGGGCTAGTGGAAGTGATGATGCTATAAAGCTTGTACCACCTAGAAAACTAAGTCTTGAAAGGGCTTTGGAGTGGATTGAAGAAGATGAGTTAGTAGAAGTAACCCCGCAAAACATACGCGTTAGAAAAAGATACCTAGATGCAACTCAAAGAAAGAGAATGGAAAAAGCAAAGTCTTGAAAATAGATGAACTAGAACGGGCTAGAATTTTTATATTAAAACGTTTAGGAATTTTAAAATTTTTAAGCGTAATAGAGGGCTTATTAGTAATGTTTTTAGCCTTTATTTTCATAAAAGATTTAATTATAGCTTTAATTTTAGGCGTTTTTATATGTGTGTTTTTTTACCGAATTACAAGTAAAAAATTAAAAAATTCTCTAAATAACCTTGAAGAAGAAGTTTTAAGCCTATTTTTAAGACAAAATAATGCAAAAATAAACAAAAAAGCCATTTTGTTAAAGGACTTTGAAAGCTTAAATTTAAGTGAAAAATTAAATGAATTTAACTCTTTAAAGCCCTTAATCTTTGAAAATTTTAGCCTTTGTGATATAAAATTTAAGGATGATAAAAAAAGATTTTTTTGTGGAGTTTTAATACAAAGTAAGTTAGCCAAAAAGGAATTTAAAAACGAAGAAAGTATATATCAAAAGCTTAATAAAAAGGAATTTGATATGAATGCTATCTTTGGTTTTAAGGGTAATTATTTGATAGCTAGTATGCAAAATCCTTTTTTTATAAATTTAAAAGAGCCTATAAAAGTAAATTTGATAAGATTGCAAGAAAGATTAAGCCTTATAAAACAGGGTTTATTTGACTAGCATATAGAGTTGTTCTTGTATATGAATGGGGCGATTTTTTAAATTTCTACTTGCCCTAAAGGTGTTGTACGGCTTTTCTATGCACTCGCATTTTCCTAAACTTTTAAGCTTTTTTAAAAAATTTTCTTTTTTTACAAAGCCCTCGCAATTATAAGAAAGTAAAATAATCTTTGCCTTTAAATTTAATATTAATTCAAAAAGTGCATCTTGTGCAAATTTTGGACTATTAAAAGCACTTTTATTCCAGCCTTGTACAATGCCTGAAACCCTTGAAATTTCTTTTGGTTTTTGATAGTTTGCTATTAAATTTAACATAAAATAATTTGACCCATAGGGGTGTTGATTGTAAGGTGGGTCAAGGTAAGCTACTTCGATTTTATCAAGTTCTTTTGCTAAGTCTTGCACCTCTTTTTTATATACTTCAAAATCACAAGAAAAATTTGAAAAAATAGGCATTTTAAGAAAAATTTCACCCTTAATTCTACTTAGGGCATTGCAAGCCTGCCCCCCAAATTTACCAACCCCAAATTTATCCTTATAAAAGCCTTTAAAAACGCCACCTGTATTAGAATGCACACTAGCAGAATAAATCAAAGGAGCTATAAAAAAATGCTGAAATTCCTTTGGAATTTCTTTTTCTATTTTACTACGCATAGAATCTAAATAAAGAGCGTTTCTTTGAGTATAAAAAACCCTTTCATTTTTTTGAATATCTTCATCATTTTTAGGTGCGTAAAGTGTACTAATAAAGCCTTTTTTAAGTTCTAAATTCTCACATAAGCTTTGATGCATTGTTTCTAAATCTTTTATATTTAAGTCATTTTTATTACTAAGATAGCAAGAATTTATAAGCTTAGAATAATCTTCTAAGTCATTTGCAACTATGAAACTTGAATAAGCCTTAGCAAAACGAGAAACTATACCACTTCCACTAAAGGCATCACAAAAGCTAAATTTGTCCTTTTTAAGTTCTTGTCTAGCAAAATCAAAGCCTTGTTTTAAAAAACCAAGCAATGCCCTTTTATTACCTAGATAAGTTATGATTTGTTCTTTTAAAAAAGCTGGATTTTCATTATTTTCATTATTTTCATTATTTATCATATTAAAACCTAAAAAATGTAATATCTCAAAGAAGTTTCAGCAATTTCTTTCATTATGTCAAACATCTCATCAACTTCCCATTTTTTCTCTCTAAAATACATACTCACAGGGAAAAATAGTTAAAATTACTATTTCCATCAGCCTTAAAAATATAGGTTTTATTGAGAAAATAAAATTCATTTAAAACATTAAGTTTTGTAAGAACACTCTTAACATTAGGACCAAAATCACACCCCCAGCCAAAACATACAAAAGGTGTTATTTTTTCGTGATTTAACATAGCCTTTATGCCTGTTAAATTTTTCCCAAGTCTTTCTATGGCATTGCCCGTTGCTTGTTTCTTTTTGCCCTCTTTTTGTCTTTCATCATTTGTTCCTTGTCTCTTTGCCTCGGTGATTAATAAAACTTTTTTAAAATTTTCATCATCTTGTTTGCGTAAAAATAAAATTCCACCATCTGGCTTAATAGAATGTTGTGAAAAATTTGTATCAAATTGTACTCTAATTTGTGAATTTTTAATTGTTTCTATCATAAAAGAAATATCAAGCTTATCTGCTATTTCAAAATAATAGCCACCCTCGTTAAAGTTGGCAACCCCCCCCCATTTTTAAATCTTTCTTCTAAATAAAGTTTTGTTTTAGTAATAGCTTCTTTGATATTCAAATCATCTTCTTTTGACCTTAAATTCTTAGCCTTGTGTTGATTTGTGTTAATTCTTAAATTGTGTCTTGGCATTTAAAAAACCCTTTGTGATTTTAAAGCAAAATTATAACAAAGATTTTTAATTTTTTAATCTTTTTTAGCCTTTTGGCTAATCAAAACCCCTTCAATTATCTTTTTAATATCCCCATCCAAAATAGCATCGGTATTACTAAAGGTCTCATTTGAACGCAAATCCTTTACTTGCTGATAAGGAAAAAGCACATATGAGCGAATTTGATGACCCCAGCCTATCTCACTTTTTTCTATATCTTGCTTTTGTGCTACTTGTTTTAGTCTTTCTAACTCATAAAGGCGAGATTGTAGCATTTTATAGGCTGTTGCCTTATTTTTATGCTGACTTCTATCATTTTGACATTGTACCACTATGCCAGTTGGAATATGAGTGAGGCGAACGGCTGATTCTGTTTTATTTATGTGCTGACCACCTGCCCCACTTGCCCTATAATAATCCTCTCTTACCTCATTTTCATTAATCTCAATAATTATATCATCATCAATCTCAGGGCTCACCTCAACACTTGCAAAGCTAGTATGGCGACGCCCTGCACTATCAAAGGGACTTGTCCTAACAAGGCGGTGAATTCCATTTTCAGCCTTTAAATAACCATAGGCATTAGCACCCTTAACTAAAAAGCTAACATCCTTTAGCCCGGCCTCATCTCCTTCTTGAAAGTCCAAGGTCTCTACCTTAAAACCCTGCCTTTCACAAAATCTTAAATACATTCTATAAAGCATACTAGCCCAATCATTACTCTCTGTCCCACCAGCACCAGGGTGTATAGAAACAATAGCATTCTTACTATCCATTTCATCGCTTAAAAGCATGGTAAGTTCTAAATTTGTAATATGTTCTTTTAAAAGTGGGGCTTCTTCAAATAAAGAATTTAAAGTTTCAATATCTTCTTCATTATTTGCCATTTCAAAAAGCTCATCTGTATCATTTAAGGCATTGAACGCCTTTTCATAAGCACTTAATAAATTTGAAATTTTAGTCTTTTCCTTGCCTAAAATTCCAGCCCTTTTAATATCTTGCCAAAATGAGGGTTCATTTTCTAAATTTTCAATCTCACTTAATCTTTCTTTTAACAAATCAGGCTTTATAATCAAGGCTATATTGCTAAGTTTATTTTTTAAATCCTTTAAAAGTTCGCTAAATTCATAATTATCCATTAAAATTTTCCTTTACTAAGGCTTTTTATAAATAGTTTGTCTATCAAGTTTTCTAGAAAGTACAAAGTCAACTACGGGCTGTTCTCTTTTATTTGCCCTTTTACAATGGTCTTTTTGAAAAAAATCAGTAATTTTTATAACAAATCTTGCCCATCTTTTATTTTTTCTTTCTCGCCAAGCATGAGATGAAACACTTTCCCAGGCATAGCCATTAAATAAACTAGCGTTTACGAAGTGGTCAAGTGCTCTAACTCCTTGCCTTGCACGTTTTGTATTAAAAAAGGTACCAACTATAACTATAAGCAAATAGCCTAAAATTGCTAAGGGTACTATAGAACAAAGCAAAAGGGTACCTGCTAGCTTCTCAAGCAAACTTAGCTTTATGCTTTCTTTATTTTGCAAGGTTGAACGAAGTCTAGCCCTAATGCGTACCCTTTTTCTTATCATTATCTTCTTTTTGTAAATTTAATATTCATTCCATTTGCCGAACGCACAGTTAATCTACCTACCACATCTGGTGTAAAGCCATCTTGAAGTTCTAATTTATATACCTTTAAAATATTTGAAAGTATTAAAATAGCTTCTTGCATGGCAAAACCGTAGCCTATACACACCCTTTCACCCTTACCAAAAGGCAAGTACGCATCTTTTTTATATTCTTCATCAAAACGACTAGGTTTAAACTCATGGGGGTCTTTCCAAAACATTTCATGTCTATGAATTAACCAAGGGGCTACAACAACACCTGAACCCTTTGCTATTTCTTTATCTCTAATCTTAGTATCAACCTTAGCCTCCCTTGCAAAAAAGCCAACTGGTGGATACAATCTTAAAGCCTCTTTAAAGACATTTGTTAAATGGTGCATTTGTGGCAAATGAGTAATCTCAACATTTTTTCCACCTGTTGCTCTCATAACCTCTTCATAAGCCTTTTCTTGTTCATTTTCAAACATACTTAAACAATACAAGGTCCAAGTTAACGAACTAGCAGTAGTTTCATGCCCTGCTAAAAATAGCATAGCAACTTGGTCTAAAATTTCTTCAAAAGAAAATCTTTCATTAGTATTTGCATCAACTACGCGAAGTAAAGATTCTAGTATATCTTCATTTTTTGGTGGCTCGTTTAAATTTACACTTTCATAGCGAGGTCTTATAATCTCTTTTAAATTCTTTCTTATAATCTCACCAGCCTTTAATCTCTTAGAATCACCAAGTATATGAGAAAGCCACCTTGGAAAATGAAACATTCTACGCATTGCAGAATGAACACTTTGTTCTTGAAAAATCACAAAGGCATCAAGAATTTCTTTGCCCTTTTCCTCATCAAGCTTTGCCGACATAATAGTCCTAAAAATCACATCAGCAGTTACAAAGGTCATCATTTCATCTACTTCTATTATAGATTTATCTTCGTATTTATCAAATCTTTGCATTAAATCTTTAACAGCTTCTGACATTAGATTAAAAACCTTACTAATCCTAGTCATTTCAAAAGAAGGTCTTAAAAGCTCCCTTTGTCTTCTCCATACCTCGCCATTTGTAGTAAAAATACTCTCACCAAGTAAGGGGCTTAAAAGTTTATGTAAAAATTCACTCTTTGGAAAAATTTTTACCTCATCAATCATTATACGTTTAACCTCTCTTGTATCATTTACTACATAAAGATTAAAATTTGGCATTTTAACATAACCTGATTGCATTTTATAACTTTTTTCATAAAGCCCATCAAGCCAAGAACGACGTTTTAACAAAAAAGTAAGCATGGTTGAAGCCTTGTTTGCGTAAGGCTTTGGATAAAATGGACACTTGCTCATTTTCCTACTCCTTTATAATTTTTCTTTCTAACAAGTTTTCACCTAAGATAAAATCAAAAAAATCATAACTGCCACTTTTAATTTTTATATCATAAAGATATAAAAAATGTGCCTTATATTTATCTTTTTTTATCTTTGCATATTCATCTTTTTCATAAAGGGTATGAAATCTTGCTGAAAGAAATTTTGGCTTAAATTCTGTCTTAACATCGCTTGTACCAACAAAATCAATGCTTGGGAAACAGGCACCATCAATTATGGAAGTATAATCATACCATTTTAAATTAAAGGTAAAAATAAATTCTAACTTTTCTTTGAAATTTTTTGCTTTTTGTTGATAAGAAAGTAAGGGTATACATTCTCCAAGTGTAATAATTTTAAGCTTATCGGTATTTAAATTTGCTACTTTGCAAAGCTTTAAAAGTTTGTATAAAACCTCTATACAGCAAATGGTCCCAACGCTATGGGCTATTAAAATAAGCTCATAATTTTCATCATCTTTGTGTTTATTTAAGGCATTAAACAAGGTCTGTGAAAAAGCCTTGATTATCTCATCCAAAGCACCTTTTTTTCTATCCTGCCACAGGGCACAAAAAACAATTAATCTAAGTAGCCAGTAAACTGCTAATTTTTTTCCAAGGTAACTTGTTAACTTATACATTAAAAAAACTATGATTAGAGCACTTATTAGTGCTAGTGAAAAATGGATATAAATTTTTAAAATAAAAAAAGTAAAAACTCCACAAAAACATATTAAAAATAAAGATAAAATCATAAAAATAGGAGGATAAAAGCCTGTTATTAATTGATAAGGTGAGTGTTTGCCAAATTTTAAAAAAAGCCCCGTGATAAAATAAATTCTAAAAAAGATAAAAACGTCAATTAAAGCACTTTTAAAATTATTATTCCAGTATTTTTTAACTATATCATTCCACAATAAAAAAGAATATTTTGTTTTAAAATTTTCTCCATTAAATTCGCAAAAATGGATTTTTTCATTCATATTAAGCTTTGATAAGTCAGCCTTTATATTGAAATTTTTAGCATAAGCATTAAAGCCATTTTTAAGTAAGGAGTAATAATATCTTTGTCCCTTTGGGTCATATCCTGGTATATAAAAAACATCTCTTACAAGCACAATTTTTCCTTTTTAATAATGACGTTAATTCTAAATTAAAAAAGTTAATATTACAAAAGGGAAAAAATATCTTATTTAATCAAAAAGGAATTTTTATAAAAATTGCCATTTGCTTGATTTGTTTGAAGTAGGTATTTTTTAAAATTTGAAGTAAGTTTGTGAGAAGGTTTATAAGAATGTGCATCTTTCCAAAAGTATTGAAGTTTTTTAGGATAGGCTAGACCGTCAAATTTATAAAGGGCCTCTCCAACTACCTTAGTAGGACAGCCTTCTAAGATAGCAGTTAGTCCAACGGTTGAATTTATAGTAATGCAACCAAGGGCATTTTTTATTAAGGTAGGTAAATAGCTATCATGTACATATAAAATTCGCCCTTCTACATGATATTTTTCACTAAGTTCGTTTATGAGTTTTGAGTAGTTTTTATAACCTCTGTCCATAGGATGATGCTTAAAAACTAGATAAGATTTTGCCCTTGCATGATTTGCAAAAGAAAGTATGGTTTCTTCTATAAACATTTCTATATTTTTTTTATAATGAAAGAAAATTTGAGTGTCGTTATGTACTTGTAAAATAGCTAAAAAATACTTCTTTTTAAGGGCGTAAAGTCTTTGATTAAGCTTTTTTTCACTAAATTTATATTTATTTTTTAAAAACAAAGATTTAAGCCAAATAAACATTTCAAGGGGGTTTAGGCTTCTGTGATGAAGTTTGTTATTAAAAAATGGGGCTAGTAAAAAGCTAAATAACCAATACAAAAAGGCATAAAATGCCATAAATTTAAAGCCTCCAGGCAGGTCTCTTACCTCGTAAAAAACATTATGAAAATTTAAGGATAAATAAAAATCTTGATTTCTAGGAATAGTAGAATTTGCATTAACCCCATCACTTTCAAAGCTTATACAATAAGGTCTTAAATAACCTTCTTCAAAAATCCAAACGGCTATGTTTAACTCTTTTGCTACCCTTATTGCCTCGCTGTGTACCACGCGACAATCATTATACATAATAATAGCATCTGCTTGTTTTTTAGCAAAAAAGTTAAGATAAAAATCGTATAAATTTTCTTTTTTACCCCTATAAATTTGCCCACAAGGATAAAAGAAAAAATCCCCTCCATTAAAGTTAATCTTACTTATCTTAGTATTATTTTTTTTCATATATCTTGCAAGTCTTGCAAAAAAGGTCCCTATAGGTCCTTGAAGTAAGATAACATTTTTATCTTTAAATTCATCCTTTAATTTTTCTTTTAAATTCAAAAAAATACCCCATCAATTTACTATCTTTTCAAAAATTCGCCTAAGCTTTCTAAGTGAGTGATTGCGTAAATTTGTACGCATATTAACCCAGCTTTTAAAAAAATAATCCTCTTGCATTTTTAATATTATATCCAAAGCAACTTCAATTTCACATAAAGTTTTAGTTTTTGCATTAATATACCTTGGATATAAAATCAAAGCCCCTGCCACTAGTTCTTCAAGACTTAATTTTCTTTTTCTTCTCTCACACCATCTCTTATCCTCACTTAAACCCCAATTTGCATAAAAGGGAAGTCCATAAACTACTACTTTTTTATCCCTTAATAAGGCATCAAAACCAGCCGTTGAAGTAATAGTATGAATTTCATCACTTATATTAATAGCGCTATCAATACTAACATTTTTTAAAATTTCATCACAATAGGCTAAAATAATCTTTTCATCTTTCAAACCCTTTCTATTACCACTTAAAACGTCCGGGTGAATTTTAAAGATAATATAAGCATCCTTATTTTCTTCTCTAACCTGCTTTATAAAATTTTCACTGCTAAGATTAAAGCCCCCAAGTATCATAGATAAATCATCTTCAACCTGGGCTGGAATTAAGATTATTTTTTGATTAGGTCTTGCTTTTATACTTAAACTTTCATGTTTTAAGCCATTATATTTTGAAAATTTATGCTGCTTTAACCACTCAATGAGCTTTTTTGCTCTATTAAGCAAATTTTCATCAAAATCATAAAAATTTAAAATATGTTCAAGTTTGCTTTCTTCATGTGGATTAACATAGGCACCTAAATCATCCACTATCAAAGAAAGAGGACAGGTTAAATCAGAACCAAGCGAAACAGAGCGAATAAAGCCGTCTTCTACAAAAGAAATTTTAGGCAAAATCTCATCTTTAATACGAATTTTTAGCTTTTTTATTAAGCTTTCTTTGCTGATTTTATTACCCCATAAAAAAAACTCATCATCTATATAAATATTGAATTTATCAAGTCTTTCAACAGAATTTAAAAAGATAAATTTAGCATTTTTTTCCCTAAAAAAAGGCTTTATAAAATTTCTTTTCCATAAACTAAAACCTAAGAAAAAAAAATGTTTTTTGCGTTTAGCTAGGTGCATTTTAAGCCTTTAATATGATTAAAACAGAGATTATAACAAGTTGAAAATTTAACTTTGCTAAACTATTTTAAATTTTCATATACCCTTTGTATTAAAAAATCCTTATCTTTACTTTCAAATATCATACTAGCAAATTCATAGTTTAAACTATTTGTATCTAAGATATTTTTGATTAATTCTTTTTGATAATCCTCACTAGCCTTTCCTACGCTTAATGCCCTATGACAAATTGGGCGTAATTTAGTTAAAATTTTCTAGTACGTCAAGTTCTTTATTTTTGCCCACTGAAACAAAATGGTGAATTTCAGTGTAGTACCTGTCTTTTCTAGTCAAAAAACTCCTATCGACGATATTATATTTATGCTTACAAGCTGCACACTCATCAGGTGTTTGAAATTTTATAATATTGATAATATTTGAATTTCTTTTAAATATTTGACTTTCATCATCATCAAAATTTAATTCTTTGCGTAATTTACTTACTTCAAACTGCGTTAAATCATTACTTAAAATTCTAGTACTATAAAAATCTATTCTTTTGTTAAAACTATTTTTATTAATACTAGGACTTTGACAATTAAACATAAATATATTTTCAACTTGAAAATAACTAATATTTAACGCGTTTTTTACTATGTTTGCCTTATATTTATTAATAAATCCATTAATAAATCCAATTTGTGATAAATACCAATGCAAATTTATTCTAAGCTGAGTATTTCTTTTTCTAACACCACTTAAATACTGCTTTTGCAAATATCTAAAATTTATGTTAAATAAATTAATAGACATTCCAAAATTATCTAAAAATAAACTTATTCTTTTTAGCTCGTTAATATTGTTAAAATAATAATCATGGGTAAAATAATCATGATTTATATCTACACTGCCACGAAGTTCAAAAAATGCCCTTATGAATTTCTTTCTAGCCTTTATAGCTTCATGATTACTAACAAAATCGCTTAATAAAATTTTAGTATAAATTCTTGCAAAAAATTGTTCTTGCGTTAATTTTAAATCATTGTATAAAACAAAAACAAAGTCTGCATGTTTTATTTTTTTATCTTTATTAAGTTGCCACATAGGAATTTCACTATGTAAATTTAATTGATTTAAATATTCTATTTTACTATTTTCATATATGATTTTATCTCCATTTTGTACAAATTTAGAAAGGCGATAAGTTGAGAGTGTGTATATTAAATCATTGCTAAATTTATATCTGCTAAAAAATACCCCTAATAAAAATGGAAGTTCTTCTTTTAAGTTTAAAAAATCTGAAAGCTTTAAATACTGCATTTTTAAACCTTTTATTTTAAAATACGAACATTTTATTAAAAACAAAGAAAAAAACAATAAAATTGAGGGATAAAAAAATAGTCCCTCGGAGTTATAATGTATAAAATACTTGACCTTTTTTGTGGAGCTGGTGGATTTTCACATGGCTTAGAACAAAATGCAAATTTTAAAACCTTAATAGGACTTGATTTTGAACAAGCTGCCATTGATACTTTTAACTTAAATTTCAAAGATGCAAAGGGAATTTGTGGAGATATAACAGATAAAAAAGTAAAAAATAAAATAGTAAATTTAGCAAAAAAATTAAAAATAAATATGATAATAGGAGGGCCTCCTTGTCAAGGTTTTAGCTTAAAAGGTAAGAATTTGGGCTTAAAGGATGAGAGAAATTTTTTATTTTTAGAATACTTAGAACTTGTTAAAAAAATAGAACCCGAACTTTTCATAATAGAAAATGTTAAAAATTTATATAACGCAGTTAATGGCTATTTTAGGGATGAGATTATAAAAATCATAAAAAATATGGGTTATAATATAAATTGTAAAATTTTAAATGCAAAATACTTTGGTGTGCCACAAAATAGAGAAAGGGTATTTTTTATAGCACATAAGGACTTATTTTTAGATTTTCCAAAAGAAAGTGATTGTTTAGTAAATGTTAGGGATGCTATAAGCGATTTAAGTTATTTAAATAGTGGCGAAGGACAAATTCAATCAAAATATAAAAATAAGCCACAAAGTGCGTATCAAGAA
This sequence comes from Campylobacter sp. LR264d, assembly GCF_008633895.1. Taxonomy (NCBI): domain Bacteria; kingdom Pseudomonadati; phylum Campylobacterota; class Epsilonproteobacteria; order Campylobacterales; family Campylobacteraceae; genus Campylobacter; species Campylobacter sp. LR264d. The sequence goes on along the minus strand of NZ_VJNT01000016.1, from coordinate 141,127 downwards.
AAAATGAGAGCTGATTATTTACAATACCACATAGCCTCCAAGCATTCTAAAATCGCTATAGCTAAGTTAAAAATGATACCACCTGAATGTGGAAAAGAACATTTACCCCCAAATTTACATGGAAAACAAAAATTTTCAACTACTTGGGGGAGATTGATTTGGGAAGAAGTAAGCCCAACCATAGATACTAGATTTGATACCCCAAGCAATGGCAAAAACTCACACCCTATTTTACACAGGGCTATAACGCCAAGAGAGGCTGCAAGATTACAAAGCTTTCATGATAGTTTTTTATTTAATGGTACGAAAACTCAAGTTTGTAAGCAAATAGGAAACGCAGTCCCTCCACTTCTTGCTAAGACTATTGCTGATAGCATCATAAGTCAAATAAATCAAGAAAATTATATTTGTAATAAATATAGCGTTTATAATGGCGATGCCTATGTAATGATTGAAAATTTCATAAAACAAGGTATAAGGGTAAATCACATAATAACTGACCCTCCATATAATATTTCTAAAAAAAATAATTTTTCAACAATGAATAGTGCAAAAAGGCAAGGTATTGATTTTGGGACATGGGATAAGGATTTTAATCTTACAGAATGGATACAAAGCTATTCTAAAATTTTAGATAAAAATGGGTCTTTTATAATATTTTGTTCGTATAGATTTTTAAGTGAAATTTGTGAAGTTTTAGAAAATAGTAATTGCGAAATAAAAGATATATTAATATGGCAAAAAAGTAATCCCATGCCAAGAAATGTTAATAGAAGATATGTACAAGACATGGAATTTGCAGTATGGGCAATAAAACAAAAGGCAAAATGGGTATTTAATAAGCCTAAAAATAAACCTTATTTAAGGTCACTTTTTAAGGCTCCAATAGTAAGTGGGGCAGAAAAAACAACGCACCCAACTCAAAAAAGCTTAAAAATCATGCAAGAACTTATAGCTATTCATACAAATGAAAATGATTTAATACTTGATCCATTTATGGGAAGTGGTAGCACAGGCGTAGCAGCCTTAAAGGAAAAAAGAAAATTTATAGGCGTAGAATTAGAAGAAAAGTATTATAAACTTGCCTTAGAAAGATTAAAAGCAATTTAATAAATTTATTGCAAAAAATCAAAAATTAACTTGTTTTTTTATTTTGATAAAATTATCATGTTTACTCGTGTTAGACGAGAAATCAAGGTTTTTACCCTAAACTATTATGGCACCCCGTGTTCGGAATTTGCGTGGTGATTTTTACTACCCAAACTTCATAAATTTCACAAAAATAATTTCAACCCTTTTGCAAGTTTTTATAATACCTTTTTACATCTTCTTTAATATCAGCACAAACTTCCTTAGTATCAAGGGTTTTTCTTATAAAAGATGAAGAAATATTTATATGAGTATCTAGTTTTCGAAATTTCTTTGGGATACTTATATTATCGCGATTTGCAATCACAAATTCAACCATTAAAGCAAGTTTTTCAAAATCATGCCATTTATGTAAATTTTCTAAATGGTCAGCCCCTATTATTAGATAAAATTTTTTAGGTCTAAAAAGCTCTTGCAAGTACAAAACACTTTCTATACTAGGTACAGGCCTTTTTTGTTTAATCTCATAATCTAAAATTTCAACCCTTTCTAAATCACCCCAAAGCTTTTTTATCCATTTTAATCTTTGCATTTCATCGGCAAAAAAACCTTTTTTAAATGGATTGATAAAGGTTGGCATAATAATTAATTTATCAATATCCAAACTGCTTAAAGTCTCTTTTATAACGCTACTATGACCATTATGTGGTGGGTCAAAACTTCCACCAAAAAGTGCAATCTTCATAAAAATTTTAACCTTTTTTTTGTAAAATATTAGCATTTTATTTTGCAAAAGGAAATTAAATGGCGGTAAAAATTGCTATAAATGGTTTTGGACGCATAGGACGTTGTGTTGCAAGGATTATCCTTCAAAGAGATGATTTAGAACTTGTTGCGATTAATGATACTACTGATATCGAGCTTACAAAATATCTTTTTAAATATGATAGTGTGCATGGCGAATTTAATGGTTCTGTGGTAAATAAGGGCGATGATTTAGTTATCAATGATAAATTAATAAAAGTCTTTAAAAGCCGTGATATTAAAGACCTTGACTTTGCCAAATTTGGAGCTGATATAGTGTTAGAATGCACAGGAGCACATTTAACTAAGGAAAAATGCCAAGGCTTTATTGATAAGGGCATTAAAAAGGTAATTATGAGTGCACCAGCAAAGGATGATACCCCAACCTATGTTTTAGGCGTAAATTCTAATCTTTACAAGGGCGAAAATATTATTTCAAATGCAAGTTGTACTACAAATTGTCTAGGGCCTGTGTGTAGAGTTTTGCAAGATAATTTTGGCATTGAAAAGGGCTTAATGACTACAATTCATGCTTATACAAATGGACAAAGTATAATCGATGCTAAGGCTAGGGATAAAAGAAGAAGTAGAGCTGCTGCACAAAACATAATACCTACTTCAACGGGAGCTGCTAAGGCTATGAAACTTGTTATGCCAGAACTTAATGGCAAACTTCACGGACAAAGTATGCGTGTACCTGTTATAGATGTATCAAGTGTAGATTTAACCGCAGTTTTAAGCAAAAAAGTAAGTAAGAATGAGATAAACGATGCTTTTAGAAAGGCTGCTTCTTCAAATCTTAAAGGCATATTGTTAGTAGATGATGATGAAAGGGTATCAAGTGATTTTATAACTTGTTCTTATGGGGCCATTGTGGCAAGTGATTTAACTCAGGTTATAAGTGATGATTTAATAAAGGTTATTGCTTGGTATGATAATGAATGGGGTTATTCTACAAGGCTTGTAGATATGGCTAAATTTATATATGAGGGATAAAAAATGAATGATAAGATTATTTCTATTAAGGATTTGGATTTAAGCAATAAAAAAGTCTTTATAAGGTGTGATTTTAATGTGCCTCAGGATGAATTTTTAAATATCACCGATGATAGAAGAATTCGCTCAGTAATCCCTACTTTAAGGTATTGTTTAGATAATAATTGTAGCGTGATTTTAGCCTCTCATTTGGGAAGACCTAAAGAAATTAACTCAAAATACTCCTTAGAACCTGTGGCAAAAAGGCTTTCTCGCTTACTTAATAAAGAAGTATTAATGGCAAAGGATGTTATAGGGCAGGACGCTAAAAATAAAGCTAATAATTTAAAGCCAACTGAAATTTTATTGCTTGAAAATTTACGTTTTGAAAAGGGTGAAACAAAAAACGATGAACATTTAGCAAAAGAACTTGCATCAATGGTTGATGTTTATATAAATGATGCCTTTGGCGTTTGCCATAGGGGGCATGCTAGTGTAGAGGCAATTACTCATTTTTTTGACATAGAACATAGGGCTGCTGGATTTTTGCTTTTAAAGGAGATTGAATTTTCACATAATCTTATAAAACACCCTGCACGCCCTTTTGTAGCAGTAGTTGGAGGCTCAAAGGTAAGTGGTAAATTACAAGCCCTAACAAATTTAATATCTAAGGTTGATAAATTAATAATAGGTGGAGGCATGGCCTTTACCTTTTTAAAGGCTAAGGGCGTTGATATAGGAAATTCGCTTTTAGAAGAAGATTTAATAGAAGAGGCAAAAAATATCCTAACAAGAGGTAAAGAACTAGGCGTAAAAATTTATTTACCAGTTGATGTTGGCGTCGCCCTTTCTTGTACCCAGGATGCCATTATGAAATATGTGCCTATACAAGAAATTCCAAGTGGTTGGATGGGGCTTGATATAGGTCCTGCTAGTGTGAGATTGTTTAAAGAAGCCTTTGCTGATGCACAAACTATTTGGTGGAATGGACCTATGGGCGTTTTTGAACTTGATAAATTCTCAAAAGGCAGTATTAAAATGAGCCATTATATAAGCGAAACTTACGCAACTACCGTTGTTGGAGGTGGGGATACGGCTGATGTAGTGGCAAGAAGTGGGGATACTGATGAGTTTACCTTTATATCCACAGGTGGTGGGGCTTCTTTAGAATTAATCGAGGGTAAGGAACTTCCAGGTGTTAAGCCATTAAGAATCAAGGTTGATGAATGATTTTTGCTGCGAATTTAAAATGCAATCACACAAGAACTTCTTTTGAATTATACGCTAAGGCTTTAAATAAGGTCTTAAAAGAAAAAAACGATGAAATTTTTGTTTTTCCTCCAAACATAGCCTTTTATCAAGGTGGGTTAAATTTCACGCAAGGGACTCAAAATTTTTACCCTTGCATAAATGGGGCATTTACAGGAGAAATTGGCAAAGAACAGCTTGATGAATTTGGCATAAATTGTGTTTTAATAGGGCATAGTGAAAGAAGAGTCTTTGAAAATGATGATTTTATAAAAACTAAATTTGACTTTGCCACAAAGCATAATTTTAAAATCATATTTTGCATAGGTGAAAATTTAGCTTGTAAGAATCAAAACAAAACAAAGGACTTTTTAAATTTGCAACTTTCAAATATAAATTTAAATTATGAAAAACTTATAATAGCTTATGAACCTATCTATTCTATAGGTACAGGTGTAAGTGCTGATATAAAGGATATTGAAGTAGTTTTAGAATTTGTAAATTCAAAGACAAAGGCACCCATTTTATATGGTGGAAGTGTAAATGAAAAAAATATCAAAGAAATTTTAAATATAAAGCATTGTAGTGGAGTTTTAATAGGCAGTGCAGCTTTAAAGGTGGAAAATTTTATAAAAATTTGTGGTCTGAATTGATAAAATTTTATAAAAATTAGTAAAAATTTAAATGAAATATAATGATTTAAATTTAACGGAATGGAAAAATTTGGATATTAATACAGATTCTTTATGGATTATTCAACATAGAGATAAAAGTGGAAAACATAAAAATAATTATCATGGCAATTTCATACCACAGATTCCAAGCCAGCTAATCACTCGTTACACGAAAAAAGATGAAATTGTCCTTGATGTATTTTTGGGCAGTGGGACCACGCTAATTGAGTGTGAAAAACTTAAAAGAAAGTGCATAGGGCTTGACATAAATGAAAATGTCCTAAATGTCGCTTCGCAAAATTTTGGCAATATTGATTTGAATCGTTATTATTTGGGACTTTGTGATAATACAAATTTAAAACAAATGCAAAATCATCTTGGTATCGCCTTGCCTAATCTGTGCAACAAAAGTGTGCAATTTATAATTTTTCACCCACCATATATGGATATAATCAAGTTTGGTGATAAAAAAGAAGATTTAAGCAATATTTCAAACCTAAATGAGTTTTTGGATAAATTTTTATTAAGCTTGCAAAATGCGCTACATTTTTTGGATAAAAATCGTTATTTTGCTTTGGTTATCGGCGATGTGTATAAGGAAAGCGAAGTAAAGCCATTGGCATTTGAATGTATGAATCTTGTTAAGAAAAATTTTAGGGTGAAGCTTAAGGGAATTATCATCAAAAATATCGAAGGAAATCGTGGCAAACTAGGCACAAATGCAATATGGCGATATAGGGCATTAAAAAGTGATTATTATATTTTTAAGCACGAATATATTTTTGTTTTTAAAAAGGAATTTTGAAATGAAAAAGACTAAAACGCAACTTTTCTTAGAACTTGCAAAACCAGATAAAAATGGAATCTCAAGATGGGTGAATGTCAATGAATTTATAGGAGATTATAAAGATTTGGCATTGGGAAATGGTGGAAGTTGGTGTAGAGCTAATAGCACTTTGGCTAAAAAATATAATATAGAATTTGATAAAAGCAAAACAAGTGGAAATTCTATTGATAGAATTAAGCTCAATGGTTTTAATAAAACGCAACAATTTTCACAACACATAAGAAAAGATATAAAAGATTTTTATAAAAATAAAAATTGTGTAATGCTTGGTGTAAATGGTAAAAGCGAAAATACAAAAATAGAAATAGACCATAAGAATGGACGAAAAAATGATTTTAGAATAAGCAATATAAAAACGCAAAAATTAGAGGATTTTCAGCCACTTTGCAAGGCGGCAAATGATATTAAAAGACAAATTTGTAAAAAATGTAAAGAAACAAATAAAAGATGGAATGCAAAAAATATCTTAGGCAATCCCTATGAATTTTATCAAGGCGATGAAAATTATAATGATGAAATTGGCTGTGTAGGTTGTTATCAATATGACCCAGTGCAATATCGCAAAGAGAGCATAAAGAAAATTGCCAAAGAAGCGAGTGATTTTATAATGCAAAAACTTTACTCACAAGATAAAAAATGAATTATATAGGCTCGAAGTTTAGGCTTTCGGATTTTTTGTTTGAAAATATTGATAACACTTTAAAAGGACATAATGCAAAGCCTTTAAGTCAAAGTATTTTTTGTGATTTATTCGCTGGGACTTGCGCTGTTTCTAAGCTTTTTAAAGGTAAGGTTAAACAAATTATCGTAAATGATAAAGAATTTTATAGCTTTGTATTGGCAAAAAATTATATAGGAAATTACATAAAATTAAACGAGATTGGCAAGCTTTTGGATAGTCTAAATGACGCAACTTTATTGATTAAAGGAAAAATTTTTACTCATTATGCTTTAGGTGGTGGTGAAAATAGGCAATATTTCAGTGATGAAAATGCTAAAAAAATAGATACTATTCGCACAAAAATAGAAGAGTTAAAACAAAAAAATTCTATCGATGAAAATGAATATTTCTTTTTATTAGCCTCGCTTTTAGAATCCGCCGACAAGGTCGCAAATACAGCATCTGTTTATGGGGCATTTCTAAAACATCTTAAAAAATCTGCTCAAAAAAAATTGATTTTAAGTCCAGCTAATTTTGAAATTTGTGATAGGATAAATGAACCTCAAATTTTCAATGAAAATGCAAGGGATTTGATTACCAAAATAAATGGCGATATTTTATATTTGGACCCACCTTATAACGCTAGACAATATGGTGCAAACTATCATTTACTAAATTCAATAGCAATTTATGATGATTTTATTCCTCAAGGAAAAACAGGATTAAGATACTATGAAAAATCCGCGTGGTGTAAAAAATTGAGCGTTGAAAATGAGCTAGAATTCATCATCAAAAATGCAAATTTTAAATTTATATTTTTAAGCTATAACGATGAGGGGTTGTTAAGTTTAGAACAAATTCAAAATATCTTTAAAAAATATGGAAAATATGAACTAAGTACCAAAATACACCAAAGATTTAAAGCAGATAGTAAAAGAGCACAAAAACAAAATAGTACTATAGAATATTTGCATATATTAAATAAAGATGGATAAAACTCATACCTAAATATATTTAATTAACCCTTAATATCCACAACGGCCATTGCAAAATTTAAATCGTGAGATATACTAAGGCTTGAAGATTTAATCTTAAAATGCCTTTTAAGCTTTTTGAGAATTTAAAAAAGGGTGAGCCATTTTTATCCTTACAAATTCTTATATCAAAAAAGCTACACTTCTTAGAAATTCCAACACCCAAGGCCTTACTTAAAGCCTTTTTTGTAGCCCAAAGAATCAATTACTAAATTTAAAATTTATTTTTTTGCTTAAAATTTAATATTAATATGCCCCTTAGGGCTTGTGTAAAAAATTTTTTTATTATAAAATCAATGTCTAAATTAAATTACAAAGGATACAAAATGGCTTGCTTTATAGTCCCTGGTAGTGAAGGCATTGTTAGTGCAGTTTTAACTAAGTTGTTTAAGGGTAGGGTGAATGGAGCAAAGATTGCTCAAAGATTTTCATGGCTTACTAAACTTTCTTTTGGTGGTGCTTTTTTGTTAGCATTTGAACATTTATGGCATGGAGAAATAAGCGTAATGCCTCCTTTTTTAACGGCTATGAATAGTGCTGAAGACACTGCTGTTATGCTTGATGAAATGGCAACTGTTGGCGTTTCAATGTCTTTGGCTATAACTATAGTTTGGCTTATAATGTGCTTTGTGGCTGAAAAAATCGAAAATAGACAAGTTGCAAAGGCTTAAATTATGACTTTATTAATAACTATTTTTGCTGCGGTATTTTGCACAGCCTTATGGTACAAAAACGCCTTAGAAAGTGATATGAAACTTGGTATGCTATGCTGGATGTTTTGGAGTGCGTCAATCATGTGGTTTTGCGATGCTGTAGCTGGATATTTAGAAGAAGGTGAGGAATTTTTTAATATCAATCCTGTAGAACTTTTAAATGATTTTTATCTTGGTTTAGCTGTCGTAGCCTTGGCCTTGGTGGTGTGGATTGCTTACTTACTTTATACTGACCCAAAGGGCGTTATAAAGTCTATGTTAGTTAAAAAACAAGGTGTTAGAAACTGAATTTTTTGCAATTTCTACTTGTAGGAATTGCATTTTCTATTTAAAAAATTTCAAATTTATAATCTATCTATAACATAAACATAAGCAGGTATATTAAGCTGAGCATAAGGCTTAACTTCTGCACTTAGATAAATATCTTCATCCACGACCCTAGTTACTACCCCAACAGGAACACCAGCAAAAAAGATATTATCAAGTCCACTTGTTAAAATTTCATCCCCTACCTTAAAACTAGCCCATCTTGGAATGTATTTTACCATTATTTTACCATTATGCCCTTGTATAAAGCCGGGAGCTTTGTTATCTCCTATATAAACAGAAAAAATGCACTTTTCATCGCCTTGCAAAAGGGCCATTGGTCTTGCGTCTTTGTCTATTAAAATTCCAACGCTATATCCTTGATAAAGTAAGCCCTTATTTTTATTTGGAGTACTTTTTGTACCATCAAGCCAAACTTTAGTATAATCATTCATTTGTACATAAGAAATAACGCGAGCTAAGCTAACATTAGGTAAAAAATGCGTAGAGTTTTTATCTTCTAAAAGCCTATTTATCTCGTTTGAAAGGGTACCAACAAGCATACCTAGGCTTTCTAATTTTTCATTTTTTTCTTTTAAATTTTCAATTTGTTCTATTTGATTAAAATGTATAGAAATTTTTTCACTTACAAAGTCCTTAAAATCATATGCACTTTTAATCACATAGTCATTTACAACTAATACATTTTTTTTAATGAGTCCCCCATAATAAAAGGAGACAAATACTAAAAAAGCAAAAATTAATACATAAATTACTTTATTCTTCATTAGTTAATTGTTGCAATAATGAAATTTCTTCCAAAGCCTTACCTGTGCCTTTTGCAACAGCTAATAAAGGTTCATCAGCTATATAAATAGGTAGGCGAACAATCTCAGATAAATATTTATCCAAGCCACGAATCAATGCCCCACCACCTGTTAAAACAACGCCATTTTCAACTATATCGCTGGCAAGGTCTGGTGGCATCATTTCAAGAACGATTTTCAAAGCATCAGCTATTTCTTTTAAATGTTCTTTCATAGCATCCCTAACATCCTCGCTAGTTAATTCGATTCTACTTAATAAGCCAGTTACTTGGTCGCGTCCTTTTACTACCATGGAAAGTTCTTTTGGAAGTTGGATTGCTGAACCTATCTCCATTTTAATCTCTTCGCCTGTTCTTTCGCCTATAATTAAATTATATTTTTCTTTTACATAATTTACTATACTCATATCAAGCTTATCACCAGCTGTGCGAATGGATTTTGAAATAACTAGACCACCAAGTGATATAACGCCAATCTCAGTAGTGCCACCACCGATATCAACAACCAAATTTCCCTTTGGTTCTTGTATAGGTAAATTTGCCCCAATAGCTGCAGCCATAGGCTCTTCTATCAAAAATACCTCTCTTGCACCAGCTGTTAATGCACTTTCTTTAACTGCCTTTCTCTCAACTTGAGTTAAACCATAAGGAACTGAAATTATAATTCTAGGACGTAAAAAACTTTTTCTACGATGAGTTTTTTCTATAAAATAACGAATCATTTTTTCTGTCATATCAAAGTCAGCAATAACGCCATCTTTCATAGGGCGAATGGCTTCTATGTTGCCTGGTGTTTTACCCACCATTTCCTTAGCTTCCTTGCCAACAGCTAGAATTTTAGCCTTAAAGCCATATCTTTCGCGTTCAACCGCAACAACAGAAGGTTCATTAATCACAATGCCCTTATCCTTAACAAGCACAAGTGTATTTGCTGTGCCTAAATCTATACCCATATCGCTGGAAAAAAATCCTATAAGCTGGTCTAGTATCATTTTAACCCTTTTTAGCTGATTTTTCTTTTTATAAATAAGGCCTTTGCACCTTCGCAAACAACCTCTTTTGTAATAATAATATCATAGTCCTTATAATCTGGTAATTCAAACATTAAATCAACCATCATTTCTTCTATGATACTCCTAAGTCCTCTCGCCCCTGTTTTGCGTTCTAAGGCTAATTGAGCAATAGCCCTTATCGCATCATCTTCAAATTTCAAATTTACATCATCAATTGCAAAAAGCTTTTGATACTGCTTAATAATTGCATTTTTTGGCTCTGTTAATATCCTAATCATATCATCTTCTTCAAGCTCATTTAAGGTAGCAATTATATGTAATCTACCTATAAGTTCAGGTATCAATCCAAAATGCACTAAGTCATCAGGTTCTATCTTTTCAAGCAATTCTTTATTTTTTTTATTATCGCCTTCATCAAAAAAACCCATAACCTTGTCGCCAAGTTTGCGTTTTAAAATTTCTTGTATGCCATCAAAGGCACCACCACAAACAAATAAAATATTTGAGGTATCAATTTGTATAAAGTCTTGATTTGGGTGTTTTCGACCTCCTTTTGGTGGTATATTTACTAGTGAGCCTTCTATAATTTTAAGTAAAGCTTGTTGAACGCCTTCTCCACTAACATCTCTTGTAATAGAACGATTCTCACTCATTCTAGCAATTTTATCTATCTCATCTATAAAAACAATGCCCTTTTGAGCCCTTTCTACATCGCCATCAGCAGCTTGTACTAATCTTGTAAGGATATTTTCAACATCCTCTCCAACATAACCAGCCTCGGTTAAGGAAGTAGCATCACAAATTGCAATAGGCACATCTAAAAATCTAGCTAAGGTTTGTGCTAAAAGTGTTTTTCCACTTCCAGTAGGTCCAACTAGTAAGATATTTGATTTAAATAATTCTGTATCATCATCCTTTAAATCCAGCCTTGAACTAGCTCTAAATAATCTTTTATAATGATTATAAACACCTACGCTAAAAATCTTTTTAGCCTGTTCTTGCCCGATAACATAGCGATCTAAATAGGCCTTTAACTCCTTAGGTGTTAAATTTTTTAATCCATAATCTGAACCACCATGGAAAGTATGTCCGTGTCCATGCAAGTCTAGATTATCTAATTTTTCTAGATTATCTTCTTCACCATAAATGATACCATAAGCCCCACCGATACAATATTCGCAAATGCAAACACTATCCGTTTCATCTGCTAGAATTCTTCTATCAGCACTTTCTTCTTCGCCACAAAAATTACAAGTCTTAGCCATTTTTACCTCTATAAATAGGAATTCCTCTCTTCGTTTCAAGTATAAAATTACACATTTTTTTCACATTTTCATTATCATTTGTTTGTAACAAATTTTTAGCATTTTCTTTTAAATCACCCTTTCTAAATAAAAATTTATAAGCCTTGTTTAAAATTTCAACCTCTTCTTTATCAAATCTACGACGAAGGCCGATTAAATTTAAACTTCTAATACTAGCCCTATTGCCCTCAGCTAAGCAAAAAGGCACTATGTCTTGCGATAAGGCAGATGCACCTGCTATCATACAACCCTCACCAACCCTAACAAATTGATGAATAGGAGTAAGCCCACCAACCACGCTAAAATCTCCAATTTCAACATGACCAGCTAAGGTAACATTATTTGCTAAGATAATATTACTTCCTAAAACGCAATCATGTGCTATGTGAGAATATGCCATTATAAAAGCATTATCAGCAATTCTTGTAAAGCCATCTCCTTTAGCTGTGCCTGAATTTATAGTGCTAAATTCCCTTATAACAGCGTTTTTTCCTATAATAACCCCTGTTTTTTGCTCATCCTTATAAGAGATATCTTGTGGAATATCACCTATAATAGCATAGGAAAAAATTCTACTTCCATCGCCTATACTTGTGTTTGCTAACACCCTTGCACCTTGTTTTATAATAACTTTGTTGCCTATTTTTGCTTCTTTACTTACAAAGGCATAGGCTTCTATCTCAACCTCATCACCGATTATAGCCCCATCTTCTATGACAGCACTTGGGTGTATTTTTTGCATTATCTATCCATTATCATAGCTTTAAGTTCAGCCTGTGCGACCAAAACTTCATTTACAAGAGCCTTACCCTCAAAAACCCATAAAGCACCACGATTTTTAACTACATTCATTTCATAATCAAGCCTATCGCCTACGCGAACAGGGTTTCTAAATTTAGCATTATCAATACCAGTAAAATAAACTACTTTTTCAGCAGGATTTATCTCATCGTGCATGCTTTTAAAGGCCAAAACACCACCAGTTTGTGCCATTCCCTCTAAGATTAAAACACCAGGATAAATAGGGTGATTAGGAAAATGTCCCATAAATACAGCATCGCTAATACTTATATTTTTATAACCTTTTACAAATTCACCTATTTTTAACTCTACTATCCTATCAACTAGCAAAAAAGGGTATCTATGTGGCAAAATTGCTTGAATTTGCATTATATCAATCATAAGCTTTAAACCTTTAAAAATAACAATCTTTAATTTTACAAAAATAAATATTATAAAAGCATAAAAGCAAGGCTAAAAATTTAAAATTTTTTTTAATTTTAGTTAGCTTTTGCGTTTTTAAAAAGGTAATTTTACATTTTTAAATTAAACACTAATTAATTTTAATAATTTTTTCCCTTGTATCAAAATAAATTTCATTCCTGCAAATAAACTCATAACTTCCTTTTTTTAGTTCTTCAAAGATAATTACCCCACTAAGATTATAATCATCAAAAAGCTTTTTTCTAAGCAAAATTTCTTGTTTTATGCTAAGAGACCTTTTTAAAAAATCATTAAAATCTTTAAATTTATTCTTACAAAGGGCATTTAAAAAATTAAAATCGAGCAAAACAAGCTCATCTTTTAAGGACCTATAAATTCCTTTTATATCATCGTTTAAAGCAAATTTTGTATATGAGTTTTTAAAATGAGAATAAAATAAAATATGCGTTTTTACAGGCTTTTTATTAAATTTCACAAGTCCAAAAAGCAAGCGATAATTTAAAAATTTTTCCCTAACAAGTTCAAAATTAACGCCCTTTTTTTCTAAATTATTAAGCTTTTTATAAAAATTTTTTTTCTCTTCTATACTAGCTGGAAGAATTTGTTTATTAATAGGTGATATAAACTCAGCTATAAAATTTTTATTTTCTTTTTGTTTAGAAAGTGCATACAAGCAACCACAATAATTTTGATGGTAAAGCCTTTCTTTCTTTGCTAGGGCAAATTGTCTTTGAGTGCCACCATTTTTTCTAAAATCAGGTGCAATTACTTCGATATTATAGGGCTTACATTCCTTTTTTAAGACGTTTTCAAGTTGAGTAAAATCCTTTTTAGGACTAGTTAAAAGCGTAGTAGTAAGTTTTTTTTCGCCTATTTTTTTAGCAAATTGGGCACTTTTTTGTATCCTTATATCAAAACAAACATTACACCTCTTACCCTTTTCTGGTTCGTTTTCAAGACCCTTAACCAAATTTAGCCACAATTCATAATCATACTCACCCTTATAAAGTTTGATATTCAATTTATCACAACTCCTTTTAACATCTAAAAAGCGAAGTTCATATTCACTATAAGGGTGTATATTTGGATCGTAAAAAAAGCCTATTAAATTTTCATTTGGATAAGCTTTTTTTAACTCACTTATAAAAAAATGACTGTCCACGCTACAACAAATATGAACTAGCATTGAAATTTAAAGACTTTCTAACACTTTTAAGGCATGTTCTTTAACGCTAACCTTTTGATAAATTTGAATAATTTTTCCTTTTTCATCGATAATAAAAGTAGTTCTTATAATACCTTCATATTCTTTTCCATAATTTTTCTTAAGTCCCCAAACGCCGTAAACCTTTGATACTTCTTTGTCTTCATCGCTTAATAAAATATGTTTTAACTTAAATTTATCACTAAATTTTGTATGACTTTTCACTGAATCAGGACTAATACCTACAATTATGGCATTTTTATCGCTAAATTTATCAAAATTTTCACTAAAATCACAAGCTTGTTGGGTACAACCTGGCGTATTGTCTTTTGGATAAAAATACAAAACTATTTTTTTACCTAATAAATCTTTAAGACAAATTTCTACCCCATCGCTATTTAAAAGACAAAAATCAGGTGCCTTATCACCTACTTTTAAACTCATTTACTAGCCCGATTTTTAATTTCTTCAACGCTAATACCACCAAAACCTATATCAAAAGGGTCAATATCTTTTATCATAACCACTATTCTTTCTTTATTTTTATTGTATTTTGTGCTTAAAAGCTCAGTTATATCAGCAATCAAATTTGCCTTTTCTTCTTTGCTTAAAGCTGGTTTTGCTGTTGTAATATGAACAATAGGCATTTTATCTCCTTTAAAAATTTTTGAAAGTATAGCTTAAAATTAATAATAAATAAACTTTATTTTATTGTTAGTATAATTTTGCTAAAATCTCACATTTAAATTTAAATAAAGGTAAAATGATGATTAAGGCAGATAAAATTTGGCTTGATGGGAAGTTAGTTGATTTTAAAGATGCTACCTTGCATTTTTTAACACATTCTTTACATTATGGGAATGCTGTTTTTGAAGGTACTAGGGCTTATAAAACAAATAAGGGTTTAGCAATTTTTAGACTAAAAGAACATACAAAAAGGCTTTTAGAATCGGCTAAAATTACCCTTTTAAATTGTCCTTATTCTCAAGATGATTTAGAAAAAGCTCAAATTGAACTATTAAGAGCAAATAATTTTCAAGAAAATACCTATATAAGACCTTTGATTTTCTTAGGCGATGGTGTTATGGGACTTTACCATGCAAAAGCCCCTGTTAGAGTCGGTATAGCTGCTTGGCAATGGGGGGCTTATTTAGGAGATGAGGGTTTAGAAAAAGGCATTAGGGTTAAAATTTCAAGCCTTGCTAGAAATAGCGTTAAATCTTCTATGAATAAGGCAAAGGCTAGTGCAAATTATTTAAATTCACAAATTGCAAAATACGAAGCCGTCGAGTGTGGTTACGAAGAAGCCTTAATGCTTGATGAAGAAGGCTTTATAGCAGAAGGTACAGGAGAGTGCTTTTTTATAGTAAAAGATGGGGTTTTAATCACTCCTCCAAATGATTTTTCATTAAAAAGTATAACCCAGGATACTACCATTAAAATAGCTAAATTCTTAGGTATTGAAGTACTTAGACAAAGGATTACAAGGGACGAGGCCTACACAGCAGACGAGACCTTTTTAACAGGAACTGCAGCTGAGATTACCCCGGTTAATACAATAGATGCAAGAAAAATAGGCAATGGTACAAGAGGAAGTCTTACTAAAAAACTTCAAGATGCATATTTTGATGTAGTTTATGGACGCAATGAAAAATTTGCATCTATGCTAACTTATATTTAAAGGATTTAAATGCCAGCAGATTTAAATGATTATTTTAATAAAAAAAATTCAAACTCAAATAGCAATTCTAATAGAAATTTCAATTTTAAAGCCCCTGATTTAAATTTTAAGGGCTTTTCAAAATTATCACCATGGCTTACTATAGTTTTTATAATTATCGTTTTATTAGCCGTTGCAAAGCCTTTTGCCATTGTAAATTCAGGTGAAATGGGCATAAAGGTAACTACGGGGGAATTTAGTTCAGAACCACTTCGCCCTGGACTTCATTTTTTTATACCTATCTTGCAAAAAATCATAGTTGTAGATACTAAGGTTAGACAAATGACCTATGCTTCTGTTGAAGGCGTTAATGAAAGTTCTTTGCAAAGAGGTTCAGGTGTGATTAATAAAAGTTCAATCTCTGTTTTAGATAGTAGAGGGCTTAGCGTTTCAATAGATGTAACAGTGCAATATAGCTTAAATGAAAATGTAGTCCCTCAAACAATAGCTACTTGGAATGTAAACTGGGAGGATAAAATCATAGATCCTACAGTTAGAGATGTCGTTCGTAGCGTGGTTGGTAAGTATACGGCCGAGGAATTGCCTGCAAATCGTAATGCAATAGCACAGCAAATTAACGAAGATATAGGTAGAACTATAGCTGCATTGCCAAATCACCCCGTTACTTTAAATTCGGTTCAACTTAGAGAAATTGTTTTGCCAACAGGAGTTAAACAGCAAATTGAACTAGTACAAATTGCAAAACAAGAAGCAGAAAGAGCAGCCCAAGAAGCTATCAAAAAGGCCACCTTAGCAGAAGGCGAGGCAAATGCTACTATTATTAGTTCAAGAGGCCGTGCTGATGCTGCTAGGATTGAAGCCGATGCACAAGCTTACGCAAATAAAGAAATAGCACAAAGTTTAAATAATCCTTTATTAAATTTAAGGCAAATTGAAACACAAAAGGCCTTTAATGATGCCTTAAAGGTAAATAATGATGCTAAAATTTTCCTAACACCAGGTGGGGCAGTTCCAAATATATGGGTGGATACAAAGGATACTAAAAGGCAAAGTGCTATAAATTCAAATTAGGTAAAAAAGTGGAAAGATTAAGACAAATAGTACTTTTTTATACGAGCCATTTTTACACGGTTGATTATGCCTTAATATTATTTGTTTTTTTTCTTTTCGTTTGCATTTTATTTTTATGTGTATTTTTAAGGCATCGCCCTATTATTGCCTTAATGGTAATAGCCTTTGATATAATTGCTTGTGTTTTTGTGTATATTTATGGATATCGTTTTATTGATTTTGAGGTAAGAAAAAGAGAAATTTTTATATCTCAACAAAGGATTATACCAAGTACTGGTGCTTTAATTTTAGATTTTGATATTAAAAATACTTCAAAGCATGATTTTAATGAGTGTAGCGTCGTAGCTAAAATTTATAAAGATAGCAATAGTACTGATTTTGTCCAAGTTTATAAGGATAAATTTATAGCATATCGCAAGAAAAGCGTGAATTTAAAAGAACTTAAAAAAAATGCTAGTAAGCCCCAAAGAATTTCTTTTGAAAATTTTAACCCAGAAGGAAATTATAGTCTAAAAATTAGCTCGGAGTGTTTTTAAAATGCATTTTACTTTATTTCACTGGTTAAGCCTTTTGATTTTTATAGCCCTTTATGTTATAGCTTGTGTATTGATTTTTTTAAAGGTTAAGACAAAAAAAGAATTTGTTTTAATAGCCTATACCATAGCTACCATTTTTACAGCGATTTTAATATATTCTGTTTTTTCTATGATTAATCAATTTATAACTCAAGCTGACTTAATCAAACTAACATACGCTAGAAATTTAAAAAATGAAAGCGTTATAGTATCTGGCAGGGTTGAAAATTTAACAAAATATGATATAAAAAAATGTTATTTGCATCTTACAATTACCAATAAAAAGGTTACTGGTGGCGAGGTTTTTGATAATAAAAATATAAAAAGTGCTCAAATGAAAAATACAAGTGCTGTTTATACTATAGAGATTGTAGATTACTTGCCCGGTAATACTTACAAGGATTTTCAAGCCGAAGTCCCCTTTCCACCACAATTTAACATACCTCAATTTTATCATATCTTAAAATGTATTTAAGGGCTTAAATGCAAGGTTTTGTATTGCATACTCAAAGGGTTAAAGATGAAGATTTAATCGTTTTTATACTAAGTAAAAAGGCTATTTTTAAAACCTATCGTTTTTATGGACTTAGGCATTCAAGTATTTTAACAGGCTATAAAATAGACTTTGCCCTAGAAGAAAATTCACGTTTCTTACCTCGCTTAAAAGATGTCTTGCATATAGGCTTTTACTGGCTTTTTCAAAGGGAAAAAATGCTTATATGGCAAGATTTTATAAGACTTTTGTATAAGCATTTAAATGGGGTTGAAAGTATTGATAATTTTTATTTTGAACTTTTAAATGAGTGCGTGAAAAAATTTGATAAACAAAATCCAAAACGCATTATAATCGATGCTTATGTGCGAATTTTAGAACATGAGGGAAGACTTCATAAAAAATTTACTTGCTTTGTATGCGATGAAAAAATTACGCAAAATATAGTACTTGTAAGGGCGTTTTTACCCGCCCATTATGAGTGTATTCAAAGTTATGGTTTTAATAAGGATAAATTAAAAGAATTTTATGAAAGTAAGAATTCTTCGGTTTTTGATGATGATGAGATAAATGAACTTTATGCTTTGATTAAAGAGGGCTTATGATACTTTGTGATGAAGATTGTAAATTTTTAGAAAAAATCGCTATTTTTTTAAGCGATAAGGATATAGAACTACTTTTTGTTGATGATAAAACAATGCAAGAAATTAACAAAACTCACAGAAATATCGATAAAAGTACCGATGTTTTATCCTTTCCCTTGCAAGCCATAATACCAAATTTACCACTTGGAAGTATAGTTATAAATTTGGATTTAGCTAAAAAAAAGGCCGTGGAGTTTAATCATAGTTTAAATGATGAACTATCTTTACTTTTCATACATGCAATGCTTCATTTATTAGGTTATGATCACGAAGTAGATGAGGGACAAATGAGAAAAAAAGAAGAAGAATTAATAAAATATTTTAATCTACCAACAAGTTTAATAATAAGGACCTTGACTTAGACTAGCTATTATGCTTTATAATATACTTTAAGGAGTACACATGAAAAGACGTAATTTTTTAAAGAAAAGCGTTATTTTAACAGCTTTATTAATGAGTTTTAACACGCTTTTATTAGCAAAGGAGAAAGAAATGAAATTTACAAAAACGGCACAAAAAAATTTTGACAAACTTTTTTCAAATACCAAATCGCCATTAATTGACTTAGCACAAAGCGATACTGAGTATTTTGAAAACTATGTAAATTTTGCCTTTGATGAGACGTTAAGGGCGTCAAATTTAGAACTTAAAGAATATTTGTTAATAAGTCTAGCTTGTTTTGTATCAATCCCTGCATTAAGTGAGTTTAAAATCACCCTAAGGGCAGCCTTAAATAACGGCGTTAATCCAGTAGCCATTAAAGAAATGATTTATCAAGCAAGTGCTTATGTAGGAATGCCTAAAGTGCTTGATTTTATAAATGCCACAAATGAAATTTATAAGGAATTTAATATAGCCTTGCCACTTAAAGAACAAGGCAGGGTTAAGTATAATGAACGTTTTGAAAAAGGGCTTAGCGTTCAAAAAAAGATTTTTGGAGATATTATTGATAAAGCAAATGATGAAACTCCTAAAGATTATAAGCACATTAGAACCTTTTTATCGGCTAATTGTTTTGGGGATTATTATACAAGACAGGGTTTGGATTTACAATTTAGAGAACTTTTAACCTTTGTTTATTTAATCTCTATGGGAGGGGCTCAAGAACAAGTAAAAGGACATGTAAGAGGAAATTTAAATATGGGCAATGACAGACAAAGGCTTATTAATGTGGTAACTGCCTTAATCCCATACATAGGCTATCCTAGAAGCTTAAATGCCATTAATGCGATAGATGAGATTAGCTTAAAGGCTTAAACTATTTAATATATCAAAAATAGTTTTTTCAAGCTCACTTGCCCTTTGCTTTGTAGTGGCTTCAAAACGAGTTATTAAATAAGGACTGGTATTTGAAGCCCTTAAAAGTGCAAAACCATCGTTAAAATTTATCCTTACGCCATCTATCTCACAATATTCTTTAACGCCCTTTAAATTCGCATTTTTAACCACTTTTTTAAATTCTTCAACTATCTTAAATTTCTTATCCTCATCTACACTTATTTTAATCTCAGGCGTGGTATAAAGTTTTGGCAAAGTATCAATTAAACCTTGTAAATCAAAGCCCTTATAAATTAATTCCAGGGTGCGTAAAAAGGCATAAATTCCATCATCATAACCAAAATATCTATGCTTAAAAAATATGTGACCACTAACTTCTGCTGCTAAATCAATATTTAATTCTTTCATCATTTTTTTAATATTTGAATGCCCTGTTTTTCCCATAAAAATAGTGCCAAATTTAGCCACCTCATCAAAAAGATTTTTAGAACACTTCACTTCTGCTAAAATTCTAGGATTATCAATATCCCTTGCCAACAAATAACAAAGCTCATCCCCACAAAATATATGATTTTTGTTTAAAGCCACCATTCTATCAGCATCTCCATCAAAAGCAAAGGCTATTTTTGTGTTAGGATTTTTTTCTAAAAATTCTTGTGCTTGTTTTAAATTTTGCGTTTCAGTAGGGTCTGGTGCATGGTTTGGAAAATTGCCATCAGGTTTTGCAAATAAAATACTAGATCTTAAATTTAAAGCCTTCATTAAGGGTTCAATCACAACCCCAGCCACTCCATTTGAACAATCAATTAAAAAATCATAATTAAAGCTTTTTAAATGAGCAAATTGCTTACTCATAAAATCAACATACAGGCTTAAAATATCATAATTTTGAGCTCTCAAATCATCTTTTATATCATCGTTTAAATGCTTACTAACTTCTTTTGAAAGTTCTTTTAAATCTTGTCCAAAGAAACTCTCCCTATTAATAGTGATTTTGAAGCCGTTATAATCCTTTGGATTGTGAGAACCAGTTATCATAATATTTGCGTCAAATTTTCTGCCTTCAAATAAGCTAAAATACCCTAGTGGAGTAGGCACAAGCCCTATATTATAAATACTTATACCAGTAGCATTTAGTCCACTTACAAGATAATTAAAAAGTTCATTTGCACTATATCTTGCATCATAACCCACGCTTACATTTTTACAAGCTTTTTCTAGCATTTTTTTACCAAGACAAAAACCTATTGCCTTAACGCTTTTTTCGTTTAATTCTTTGCCATAAAGCCCTCTTATATCATATTCTCTAAAAATTACATCTAACATTAATCTATCCTTAAATTTCATAAAATTTCCAAATTTACCTTAAAAAAATTTGGAATGAAAAAAAAAATTTGCTACAATTTTACATTAAATTCATTAAACAAAGGGAAATTATGGAAGAAGAAGTAGTAGAAGGTGGCGAGGCGAAGAAGAAAAAAAGTGGGTCCTTTGTCATTATAATAGTTATTTTGCTATTTGTCTTGTTAATCGGCTTTATGGGCGTTATCGCTTGGCTTATTACTTCAACTTCAAGCGATGAAAATGTTACAGAAGCACCACAAGAAACAAGCAAAAATAAAAATATAGCTAAAAAACAATCTGGTTCTAGGGGTAGTGATTATTCAAATATAGGTCCTATGTATCCACTTGACCCATTTACCCTAAATTTACTAAGCGATAGTGGCACAAGATATGTAAAATGCACTATTCAACTTGAACAAAATACCGAGCTTTTACAGCCAGAACTTGAAAAAAAGGTGGTTGTTATAAGAGACATTATCATTAGAACGCTTACTTCAAAAACCTATGAAGAAGTAGGCACTGCAAAGGGCAAGGAAAGATTAAAAGATGAACTTGTCGGTAAGATTAATGAAATTTTAACCGATGGCTTTGTTAAAAATGTCTTTTTTGCTGACTTTGTAATATCATAAAGCAAGATTTTCTTGCTTTTTTAACATGATAAAAACGGGTTGTGATTTAGTAAGCATTAATCGTATAAAAAGATTACATGATAATTTTAGCACTAAATTTTTAGATAAATTTTTAAGCAAAAAAGAACAAAAAATAATTCATTCTATAAATTCAATAGCTGGTTTTTGGGCTGCGAAAGAGGCCTTAAGTAAGGCCTTGGGTGTTGGAATTTCTAAGAAGTGTAGCTTTTTTGATATAAGAATTTGTAAGGATAAAAATGGCTCACCCTTTTTTAAATTCTCAAAAAAACTTAAAAAATATTTTAATATTAAATCTTCAAGCCTTAGTATATCTCACGATTTAAATTTCGCAATGGCCGTTGTGGTTGTGGATATTAAAAATTAATTGCTGAAAAACATCTGCCTTTTATTTTTTAAATAATCCTTGTTTAGTACAATTTTAATATTCTAAATTTTTTTAAATTAATATCATTTTGTATAAGCAAACAAAAAAGGCATATTTGCATAAATTTAAGTTTTGATTTTATATAATTTTACTCATAAATACTAGCAAAAAGACTACAAATGGCAAAAAATGACAATTTACACAATGCTAAGGAAGCCAAGAAAGACGAGTTTTACACGCAACTTAGCGACATAGAAAACGAGCTAAAACATTACAAAGAACATTTCAAAGACAAGGTTATTTTCTGCAATTGCGATGACCCTAAATATAGTAATTTCCACCGATATTTTAGATTGAATTTTGAAGTTTTAAGCTTAAAATCCCTAATTACCACGCATTACAATAAAGATGGCGATTCTTACGCAGAAAAACTCACGCGCGAAATGGTCGCCAAAAACAAAGAATATATAAGTCCTAGCCTTCTTGATAAAGACACAATAAGAGAGAGAGAGAGAGAAACGACTTCCAAAAGAATCCTCCACAAATTACGCTAAAACAAGGCGGTGATTTTCGTAGCGATGAGTGCATAAAGTTCTTAAAACAAAGCGACATAGTCGTAACAAATCCTCCATTTTCTTTATTTCGCGAATATGTCGCGCAACTAGTGGAATATGATAAAAAATTTGTGATTATCGGCAATCAAAATGCTATAACTTATAAAGAAATTTTTAAACTTATTAAAAACAATCAAATTTGGCTTGGCTCAAGTCTATCTTATTGTGCCTTTAAAGTACCTAGTGATTATGAAGAAAAGACTACAAGATTTTGGATAGATGATAATGGACAAAAATGGCGTTCTATGGGAAATATTTGCTGGTTCACAAACCTAGACATTAAAAAACGACACGAAAATTTAGAGACTATCGCTAGTTACTATAAAGATTCTAGTAAATATCCAAAATACGACAATTATGACGCTATAAATGTGGATAAAACGAGCGAGATTCCGCTAGATTATGAAGGTGTTATGGGTGTGCCAATAACCTTTTTAGATAAACACAATCCCGAGCAATTCGATATTTTAGCATTAGGGATAGTAGGTTCTATTGAATTTAGCTGTAATAAAAAAATGGAAATTTTAGATAAAAATGGCTTGCCAACGGGAAAATTTACCTTTAATGCCAAAGGAACGCTTTATAGAAAATTTAATCCAAAAACTGATGAAAAGCCGGCATTTCAAGATTGTGAAACAGGAGAGTTGTATTCTAGTATTTACGCAAGAATCCTAATCAAAAACAAAAATCCAAGGAAAAACAATGAAAATAGACTTAAAACGAATAACAATCCGAGATTTAGTAAAAGACTATTTCAACGATGAGGAGACTTCGCAAGTGGGCGAGTATAGCGGAAATCTAAACATTCGCCCAAAGTATCAAAGGGAATTTGTCTATCAAGAAAAACAACGAAACGCCGTGATTGAAACGATTTCAAGGGGCTTTCCGCTAAATTCGATTTATTGGGTAAGGCAGACGGAGGATAAGGATTCGCCCGAATTTGAGGTGTTGGACGGACAGCAACGAACGATTAGTATTTGCGAATATTACGAGGGCAATTTTTCTGTCAATGAACGATATTTTCACAATTTAGAAAATAACGAACAAGAGAAATTCTTGAATTATGAATTGATGATTTATATTTGCGAGGGAAGCGATAGCGAGAAGCTAGAATGGTTTAGAGTGATAAATATCGCTGGCGAGAAACTAGCCGAGCAAGAGCTAAGAAACGCCATTTACACGAGCGCGTGGCTAAGTGATGCAAAAAGGCGATTTAGCAAAAGAAATTGTCTAGCCGAACAAAAAGGCAATAAATACATAAACGCGATGGTAATAAGGCAGGAGATTTTGGAGCTAGCTTTAGGCTGGATTACGGGCAGAAGCTATGAGAAAAAAGGCGATGATAAGGCGATTTGCGAATATATGGCAAAGGCGGCAAAAGATGAGAAAAACTCAGATAAATTATGGGGATATTTTTGTAATGTGATTGACTGGGTGGAAATGAAATTCCCAAAATATCGCAAAGAGATGAAAGGACTAGAATGGGGACTTTTCTACAATGAGTTTAAGGATAAAAGCTTGGATAAAAACGAGCTGGAGAAAAAAATCTCGGCATTAATGCAAGATGACGAGATACAAAGCAAAAAGGGAATTTATGCGTATGTGCTAAGTGGCAATGAAAAGCATTTGAATTTGCGCATATTTAGCGAGAATATCAAGCGAGAAGTCTTTGAGGCGCAAAATGGAATCTGCAAAAAATGCAACAAGAAATTTGAAATAGAACAAATGGAAGCAGACCATATAAAGCCGTGGAGCGAAGGCGGAAAGACAGAAAAGCAAAATTGTCAAATGCTTTGTAAGACTTGTAATAGAACTAAATCAAATAAGTAAAAATTTGTGGTGCAAAACACCACAAACATTAATTGATAGTTTTAATTTCCTTAAAGTTTATCCAAGCAAAGATTTCTACTATAACTGAAACAACTAGTAAAAAGTAGATTATAAACCAACCAAAAAAAGGTATAAAAATAAAGAATAACGATAAAGTATAGGCTGCTTTAGCAAAAAAGTATAAAGGAAAAATCTTTCATTTGTAGCAAGGGCTAGTACTTTGTAGAATCTGTAATAAAAATATATACTTGCAAGAAACATTATAAAGCCTATTATGATTAAAGTATAACCTCCACCCCAAAGTAAAGCAGCTATATTGAAAAATATAAACAACATACCAAAAAAGAAGAGTTCAAAGGCTAAGAATATGTTAGGTACTAAGGATACCTTTGCTATTTTAGCTATACTCATAGAAGCTAGTACTAAAAATACAAAACCTATTCCCCAAAAAAACCAACCAGCACTTGGTATCATAAACAAAAGCGAACAAACCAAATAAATATAGGCCTTTAGCTTGATTGGCGATAGACTACCATCATTAAAAGAATCTAGTGAAAAGCTCTTTTTCATGATAAAAACGCCCTTTGCGTTATTGCCATCGACTTCAAAATCCACTTGTGCATTTATCAGCGAATTTATACTTTGACCATCTAAATTCCTAATCTCATCCAAGACAAATGAGTATCTATTACCATCATCGCCACTTATAGTAACGTATCTAAGATAATACCACGTATAATGCTCCTTTTAAAGAATTTCAAAAGTAGCATTATATTTTTTTTAATTCTTGCTTTAAAAAAGATTATGTTAAGGCTTGTAACCTAAAGCTTACAGCATTTTTATGAGCATCTAGTGATTCTGCTGCTGCTAAAAGTTCAATGCTTTTTCCAAGGGCTTTAAAGCCATCACGACTTAATTCTTGCAAGGTCATTTTTTTAGTAAAATCAGCTAAATTTAGGCTTGAATGCGTTTTAGTTAACCCATAAGTTGGTAAAACATGATTTGTCCCACTTCCATAATCCCCAACTGACTCGGGAGAATATGCACCTAGAAAAACCGACCCTGCGTGTTTTATATCACTAACTAAAGCCCTTGGATTTTCAGTTTGTATTATTAAATGTTCTGGGGCGTAAAAATTTGAAATTTCTACAGCTTGATTTAAATTACTAGCTATGATAATCCTTGAATTTGCTATGCTTTTAGTGGCTAGTTCTTTTCTTGATAATTTTTCAAGTTGAAATTTTACTTCTTCATCTGCTTTTTTTGCAAATTCCTTGCTTAAACATACTAAAATAACTTGCGAGTCAGCCCCATGCTCGGCCTGAGAAAGTAAATCAGAAGCTACAAATTTAACATTTGCCCTCTCATCAGCGATAACTAAGACCTCGCTAGGTCCAGCTTGCATATCAATGTCAGCTCCATTAATATCAGCACTTACTTGTGCCTTGGCCTCTGTAACAAAGGAATTTCCGGGACCAAAAATTTTATCCACCTTGCAAACTGAATTTGTACCATAAGCTAGGGCTGCAATCGCCCCTGCCCCACCCATTTGATAAATCTCATCTACTCCACATAAATTCGCACAATACAAAATAGCATCATTTATCTTTGCAGGACTTGCAAGGACGATTTTTTCACATTTTGCTATCTTTGCAGGAATGGCTAACATTAGGGTAGTTGAAAGTAAGGGGGCAAGTCCACCTGGTATATAAAGTCCTACCTTATCAATAGGTCTGCTAACTAACTCACACACTACGCCCTTTATGGTTTCAACCCTTATAGATTCAAAAATTTGGGCCTCGTGAAATTTTTTGATATTTTTATAAACAAAATTTATAGCCTCTTTTAACTCTGTATTAACCCTTTTACTTGCCTCTTCAATCTCATCTTTACTAACTTTTATGCTAGAAATTTCAACCTTATCAAAATTAAGGGCTTGTTCGATTAAGGCAACATCGCCTCTTTTTCTAACATCACTAATAATATTTTTAACTATCTTGCTAAGTTCATCCTTAGCACTAATTGCAGGTCTTTTTAAAACTTCTTTTTTTTCATTTTCATTTAAATCATTATAAGAAACAATTTGCATTTTTTCTCCTTATTTAAGCATTTTTTCAATAGGTAAAACTAAAATAGAACTAGCCCCTTTTAATTTTAAGGCCTCCATAGTTTCCCAAAATAAATTTTCCTTACTTACCATATGTAAAGCAACGCTTGTTTCATCGTGTGCAAGTGGTAAAATAGTAGGGTGTTCAAGCCCTGGCAATAAAGAAATAATATCATCAAGCTTATCTTTTTTAATGTGAAGCATGATATATTTACTTTCTCTTGCTTGCATAACCCCACTAACGCGAAGTAAAATTTTATCTACTAATTCTTGTTTTTGTGAGTCTAACTCGCTTTGCCTTTGTATCAAACAAGCCCTTGATTCATAAATCGTTTCTACCTCTTTTAAGCCATTTGCTTGTAAGGTAGCCCCACTTGAAACTAAATCACAAATTCCATCAGCTAAATTTGCCCTTGGGGCTACTTCTACTGAACCTGTTAAAAGACAATTTTTATAATTTATATTATGTTTTTTCATAAATCTTTTTAAAAGCTGAGGATAAGAAGTAGCTATTCTTAGTCCTTCAAAATCCTTTATGCTTTCAAATTTAGCATTTACGGGCAAGGCAAGTGAGAGTCTGCAATATCCAAAATCAAGCTTTTTAAGATTTTTATATTGTATATTTTCTCCTAAGGACTTTCTTTCAAGTTCGTTTTCTTCTAAGACATTTTCGCCTATAATGCCAAGGTCTACAACCCCATCAAAGATAAGCCCTGGTATATCATCATCCCTTACTCTAAATATATCTATGGCTAAATTTGTACTTACTGCAATCAAGCTTTGTTCGTGTATATGCATTTTAACGCCACACGCCCTTAAAAGTTCTATTGATTCTTTTGATAATCTACCCGATTTTTGAATAGCTATACGCAAACGACTATTATTAAGCATAATTTATCCTTAATTAAATTTAAGGCTTGATTTTAGCATAAAAGTCTTTAAAATTTTCTACTTTATTAAAGAATATGCAATAGGCATTGTAATGCGTGCGTCATTTTTATAATATGGGAAAAAATTTGCTGCCTTTTTTATGCTTGCTATGGCGTTTTCATCTAGGACTTTATGACCTGAGCTTTTAAGTATTTTGACATAACCTAGACTTTTATTTTCTTTCCATAAAAATTCTATTGTTACTACGCCTTCTAGGTGCATTTTTCTTGCTTGTCTTGGGTATTCTCTTACTGATTCAATAGCCTTTCTCATTTTTCTTAAAAAGGCATTATCATCACTTTGGCTAAAGCTTTCAAGGCTTGGACCTTGACTTGAGACTTCATTTGCAACACTTGCTACATTTTCATTTGTATTAACTACACTTGGTACAGGCTGAGCTATTACTTCTTTTCTAATATGCTTTTTTTTATGGTGATGCTTTTTAATGGGCTTAATTATAGGTTCAGGTTTGCTTACTACCGGTGTGGGTGGCTGAGTAGTTGGCATAACTTGAGAAGCTGGAGTGCTAACAAATTGTTTCATTGCTAGAGAAAAACTTTCCTCTCTTGGCTGAAAATCTAGTTTAAAAAATACCACAGAAGAAAATAGTAAAAACATTAAAGGAGAAAAAAATACAAAGGTTATATAAAGGGCGTGAAATTTATGGTGTGTAATTAAGGCATTCATCTGTTTTTCTCCGTTAAAATTTGGAAATTTTCATGTTCTTTTGCTTTAAGCATGTCAATTACTTGTACAAAGCTTTCAAATTTAGCATCCTTATCGCTTTTTAATTCTACGATAGTAGCCTTTTCTAATAAATCTATATGCGTTTTAAGCGTTTCAAGCTGAACTTCTTTATCATCTACATAAAAAATATTGTCCTTATCAATGGCAATAATTAATTTTTGTTTATCATCATCTATACTAACGCTATTTTCACTAGGTGGTAAATTTACCTTAATCTTTCCATGGGCTATAAAGGTTGAAATACTTAGCACAATGGCTAATAAAACTAGCATAATATCTATAAAAGGGACGATATTTAAGCCCTCATTATGTGGTAATTTAAGCATTTTTTTGCCTATAAGCATTGCTTAAAAGTGCAGTTTTTCTAAGCAATGCGTTGTACGCCATAAGAGCTGGTATTGCTACTAAAAGCCCAAGAGCAGTAGCCTTTAAGGCCAAGGAAAGTCCTATAACAATGGCCTTAACATCTATGTTTCCAGCCAAACCCATTTCATAAAAGGTAACCATAATGCCTATAACCGTGCCTAAAAGCCCTATATAAGGGGCATTTGAGTATATTATATAAATAGTCGTTAAATTCTCACTTATTGCATCATCAAAGTTTTCTTGATTAGCAAAATCTGAAAAATTAAGCTTTCTAAAAAATAAAATTCTTTCAATAACGCACCAAAATGCGATAAAGGCCATTAAACCAAGTATAGCAAAGATAATTATATCTATGTATTCTTTTAAAAATTCCATATCAAAGCTCCAAAAATTTTTGATATTATATATCATAAAAATAAATTTTACTTTAATATATATTATCATTTTTCTTTAAAATAAAAACTTAAAATAGCTATATTTGTAAAAAAATCACCCAAATTTATCCTATCTTACATAATAATACTAATCAAAATGTAAAGCTTTTTGAGAATAAATTTTTAGTTCACTTTAAATTCACAAAAATAAGTTACACTTTCATAAATCAATTTTTTAAAAGGAGAAAAAATGAAATTGAAATTAGGACTTTGTGCTATGTTACTTAGTGGTTTAGCTTATGCTTATGATGTGGTGATTCCTGCAAATCAACTTCCAGCTAATGCCCAAAGCTTTATTAACACTTATTTTAAGGGTGTTACTATAGGACTTGTTAAAAAGGATTTAGATTCTTATGATGTTACCTTAGCTGATGGTACTGAGATTGATTTTATCATAACAGGCGAGTGGAAAGATGTGGATGGCAAATATAAGGCAATACCTACAGGCTTTTTACCTGCAAATGTAGTTCAAAAAGCATCATCTACTCAAGCAGGTGCTCAAATCATTCAAGTAGAAAAAGAAGTACACGGCTACAAATTTAAATTTAACAATGGCATGAAAGTATATACCGATGCAAATGGTAATATTTTAGGTCAAAAATTTGATTAAAAACTTCTTTACTTAACCTTTCTAAATTTTGTCCCTTTAGGGCAAAATTTAATAACAAATTCAATTTTTTAAGCTATCATTTTTTAAAAATCTCATAAAGGCTACAAAATGAAAAAATGGCTTATATATCTTGCTTTGCCACTTTGTTTATTTAGTAAAAATATAGAAGTTTATGGAAGTGCTTATTGTGGTTGTTGTAAGAAATGGGTTAAGCATATTAAAAATAATGGCTATAAAGTAAAATTTGCATGAGAGTAATGAATTTTATAAGATTAAAGAACAAATGAAAATTAAACCTGAATATCAAAGCTGTCATACAGGAATAATTGAAGGATATGCTATAGAAGGGCATGTACCTGTATCTGCTATAGAATGGCTACTTGAAAACAAGCCTGATATCATAGGGCTTTCAGTACACGGTATGCCACAAGGAAGTCCTGGAATGCAACAAGGCATAGAAGAAGAATATCCTGTAATTTTACTTTTAAAAGATGGAACAAATCGCTTATATGGGTATTTTAAAGGCGATAAATTAATCAGCAAAGCCCCTTAAAAAATTCTTAATATTTTAAGTATTTTTACTATAATCTTACCCGTTTTATACGAGTAAAAATTTTTTACCTTTTTTATATATTTATTGTCTTTTTCTTTGTTTTCATCAAAGTGTATATAGGGGTAATTTTTGAGATTTTCTTTAAAGGTGATATTATCTTTTTTGCATTGATAAAATTCTTTTTTTAATAAGCTTGGCAACAAAAATAAGCCCTTTAAGCTTTTATAATTCATTAAAAAAACATAACCTAGTCTAAACTCATAATCATTTAGTAAAGATGCTACCCCAAAAAGAGACGTTCTTTCAAAAAGGGGTTTTAATTCTTTTAATCTAGCTTTTAAATTTAAGGGGTCTTTTTGTATATATAAGATATTAAGGGCATATTCTAAAAAATAAGGCATAAAAATTTGCTTTGATAAAATAGAACTTTCATCGCTATTTTTTTCAAAAAACTCAGCCATTGAAATACAAAGCAAAAGCCAACTATAAGCTTGTTGATAACGTTTAAAGCTTGAAAAATCATCATTAAAATGCTTATATAAATCATACAAATAAGAACTTTTTTCTATACTATTTTTTTTATAATTCATAGTACTACCAGCCCTTAGTATATAATTATAAACTTGTTTTGGATAAATATAAATATTTTTAGCCTTTGTGAAAAGAATAATTCCAAAAAGTGTATCTTCAAAGATTACCCCATTTACAAAGTGTAGTTTTAAATTTTTTAAAAAATTAAAATTTATCATTCCTTGCCAAGTAAACCAAAATAAGGGCAAGGGTTTTTCGTGCTTATCAATATTTAAAAGCCATTCTTTTGAACTAATCACACATTCATTTTTATAACCATAATCTTGCATAAGGGTATTAAAGGTGCTTTTTTTAATATGCATTATCATTTTATAATCAAACCAAAGCACGTCGACATTTTTCATTCTTTCAACGCATTCTTCAATGCAAGTTAGGTTTAAAAAATCGTCACTATCCACAAAGATTAAATAATTAAGGTCTAAGATATTAAACTTTTGTTTTTTTGTATAAATTTGTTTTATTGTATTTGAATTTATAGCCTTAAAAGTATATAAATTTTCTATCTTTTCAAATTCTTTAAATTCAAAAACCCCACTAAAAAAATCAATGCCTATGTTTCTAGTATGTGCTTGGCCACCATTAAGCTTATCTATAAGTATTATTCTTTCATCTTTTAAGGCATAAAATTTAGCAAATTCTAAGCTTTCATCGCTACTTCCATCGTTTATTAACAATATGCTTAATTTTTTATAACTTTGATTAATAATGCTTTCAAGGCATTCTTTTAAATAAGGGGCCACATTATAAATAGGCACGATTACGCCTACCATTAAAGCCCTCTTAAAAATAAAATAAAACGTTCTATACTAAATAATTTTGGGCGATAACTATCAAATAAAATAATATATTTATCAAGTGAAAGTTCGTATTTTTTACAAAGTTCTTCATAAAGCTTTAACAAAGAAGTCTCGTTTGTACTTAAATTTTCGTTGTCAAATTTAATCTTTTCATCGAGTATATCAGCATTTTTTTTATATTGTCTAAAATAAGACCTAAGGCGGTTTCGTCCGTGATAAATATGAAAGGATACCTTTTTTTCAAAAAAATAAGGCAAGGATAAGAAATTTAAATACTTTCTAAAACCCTCACTTAAAATAGGGGATTTATAAAATTTATTTATCTTAAAATCCTTGCTTGGCGTTAAAAGCTTATGATATAAACCAAGCCTTATCATAAATTCAAAGTCTTCTCCTCCACGTCCGACAAAACTCTCATCAAAGCCACCTATTTTAAAATAATCATCCTTTTTTAAAAAAATACTACCACCGCTAGGAGAGGCTATGCCTGAAAATAGGTCCTTTCTAAAATTGATAAATTTTTCAAACATTTCTAATCTATTGCTTTTAAAAAAGCACCTTGACCCCTTTCTTGTAAGGTATAAACAAGGCAAATAAACAAAAGGCTTTTCTCCATTTTTAAGCTCATTTATACAAGAATCAGCAATCTCTTCATCAAAGATATAATCCACGTCCATTATATAAACAAAATCACTACTACAAAGCTTTAAGGCCTCGTTTCTTAATAAACTTTGACAAACTAAGTGAGTGTAAAATTTACCAGAGGCTAACTTGACATTGTCTTTTTTTGTGATTTTTTTAAAGTATTTATCAAAAATACTGCCCCTATCATTGTGCCCAAAGACAAGTTCTACTTCATTACTAGCCCTTTTTAAAATATCCTTTGTTTTTTTAATAATATCCAAAGGTCTTAAATTTAAATCCACAGGAATAGCGACAGAATACTTCACCTACAAACTTCCTATAGCATAAAGTTGTATAATACCTACTATTTTTTCATTATGAGAGACTACTATTTCTTTAATCTTATTTTTTATCATTAATTCTTCTGCCTCAGTAGCCATAGCCTCAGCATCAATTAATTTAGGATTTTTACTCATAATTTCTTGTGCCTTAAAATCAAAACGAGGTCTGTTATTGCCTTTTAAGGCCCTACGCAAATCCCCATCTGTTATAATGCCTACTAATTTTTCATTTTCTACAACTATACAAAGCCCAAGTTTGCCACTAGTCATAACATCTACTAGGTCGTTAAATTCGGTATTTGGATTAACTATAGGTAAATTTTTACTTACCATTACATCCTTAACCTTAGTTAAAAGCTTACGTCCTAAACTTCCTCCTGGGTGAAAAAGTGCAAAATCATCAGGCTTAAATTTCTTAGCCTTCATTAAAGCTGCCGCTAGGGCATCACCCATTGCTAAAGTAGCAGTGGTTGAACTCATAGGGGCAAGTTGCAAGGGACAAGCTTCTTTTTCAACCGATATATTTAAGATAATAT
The DNA here is from genome assembly GCF_008633895.1 of Campylobacter sp. LR264d. Taxonomy (NCBI): domain Bacteria; kingdom Pseudomonadati; phylum Campylobacterota; class Epsilonproteobacteria; order Campylobacterales; family Campylobacteraceae; genus Campylobacter; species Campylobacter sp. LR264d. The sequence goes on along the minus strand of NZ_VJNT01000016.1, from coordinate 108,025 downwards.
CACCTTGCTTTGCTAGGGTTGATTTAATATTTCCTGTCATTACTATAAGCTTAATTTGACGCCTTTTTACAGCAGGTATTATTTTTAAAAGTTCTTCTGTTTCGCCTGAATTTGATATGCTTATAAGAACATCAGCAGGGGTAAGCATTCCTAAGTCCCCATGCAATGCCTCGCTTGGGTGTAAAAAAAAGCTAGGCGTTCCTGTACTTGCCAAAGTCGCTGCTATTTTAGTAGCTATATGCCCACTCTTTCCCATGCCACTTATTATACAACGTCCCTTGGTATTTAAGATTAAATCAACAACCTTGGTAAAATTATCATCTAGCTTATTGCTTAAATCTAAAATGGCCTTAGCCTCTATTTCAAATACTTCCTTTGCAATCTTTAACGCATCCATTTTTACACCTTAAATACTTACCACAACGCTTGTAGCAACGGCAATTTGATATAAAATTTGAGTAATCATTCCAAAAATTTGTAAATTTTGAGTATCAACCTTTGGTAAAACTAAGATAGAATCCCCTGGTTTCATACTTACACTTGAACGATATTTTTCAGCCTTGCCACTTGCCCTAATTACTAAAACCCTTGAAGTATCAGCCCTATCACTATATCCACCTGCTAATTCTATGTAATATTTTAAATTTTCTTTATTTATATACACAAAGGCACCTGGAACAGATACTTCGCCTTGTACTATAACTAGATTATTTTTACTTGGGACATTGATAATATCGCCTTCTTCAAGCACTATAGAAGAATAAGCCTTAACATTTTCAATAACAATTTGCCCCTTAGGTTCAACTTGCTTAGCCCTTTCAATAAATTCTAAAATAGTCCCTGCTTGAGTAGCCCTAATAGCAGCTTGTTCGGCATTTACAGAAGGGCTAGTTAGGGCTATTGTTTCAAGTTCTTTAAGCTGGGCTGCGATTAATTCTTTTTGTGTTTTTGCAACGCTTTTTCTAAATACTTGCAAAGAAGTTATATCAGACATTGCATTTGTTTTAATGATTTTAGATATATCTTCGAGGGTTGAGCCCTTCTTTACAACTAGGCTTTGAATTCCATCGTGTTCTCCACGAATAGTTATACTAATATCCTTTGAAATGTATTCTGGGCGAAATAATACCTCATCACCCGTTTTTAATCTTATATTTGCAAATTCTAGCTTATTATAAGCATTAACATCTAATTTATGATTATCTCCATATGTTTTAACAATGGCATTTGTAACTATAGGCTTAGCTCCACTTACCCTTGCTAAGTCCATTAAATTTTGAATATCATCTGCTAACTCAAAACGAAAAGGCTTTTGTACGTCCCCACTTACAAAGGCATAATTTAAAACATCCCCTACTAAAATCACATCCCCACTTCTATAAGGAAACAACTCCATTTGCCCATTTAATAAAAAATCATATAAATCAACTTCTTTAATAACTTTATTGTTTCTCAAAACTTTAATGTCCCTAAAACTACCATATTCTAAATTTATGCCTCCCGCTTTATCTATATACTGGATTATAGAATCTGAACTTAATCCCTCGTAAAGTCCAGGAGCATTTACATTACCCGTTACAAAAACGCTTACATTTTGATAGGCATTCATATCTGCATAAACAAAGACATTTTGCTTATAAACTCTTCTAACGCTTGATTGTATAACATTTAAAAGTTGGCTATTTTTCACTCCTAAAACCTTTATAGCCCCCACCTTTGGTATGAAAATATTGCCTTGCGAATCAACTACTAAAATTTGGGCATACTCAACAGCTCCCCATATTTTAAGGCTAATTTGATCCCCTACTGCTATTTTATAATCAGGATTATAAAGTCTTTGAGTAAAATTTCTAAAATTTCCACTAAATAAATGTGCACCAAATACTTGAATTTGTTCTTTTTGCATAGTTGCGTTTAAATCTTGGCTTTGTTGAGTTTGAATTGTTGTTTGCTGGGTTGTTAAGTTTTGTTCTGTGCTTTGGCTTGATGCAGCAATCTGACTTACATCAACAGCACCAAAACAAAATATACAAAGGCTTAAAATAATAACTAATTTTTTCATTAATACTTATGCTCCTCTATTATGATTTTTATAAATTTAAAGATACCAAAACACACAGAAAACACTATAAAAGCAGTTATTATATTATAAAGTCTTTCTGGGTATTTTGCGCTATCAGGCAGGGTTGGGCTTTGAACTACTACTAATTGCTTTATCTTCCTAGCTGCTTCTATACGCGAACTTTCAAAAGAAGTAAGCGAGGCCTCGTAGGCTTTTTGAGCAAATTCTGCCTCTATTATTAAATTTTGATACAAAGCCCCTAACTCATTTAGCTTACTTGTTTCTTCATTTGATGAAATTTTTGAATATTCTTTATCAAGTTGCTTTTTTAAAGAAGATAACTCTGCCTTTATTAAAACTACTTCTGGTGCTGTTTCATTCATATAGCTTTGCATGGTTGAGTATTGTGCTTCTTTTTGAGCTATATCCGTTTCAAGCTTTGCTATTAAGGTAGCCTTGGCCTCGGCTTGTTTTAATGGGTCAAAGGTGCCATGTTCGTTTTGAAAGGCTATTAACTCAGCTTGTGCCTTTTGAAATCTTTCTTTATATTTAAAAATTTCTTCTTCTGCAAACGCCATTTGCTCTCTTGCGGCCTTGTGAGAAATTTCATTGATAAATTTTTCACTCTCTTCCATAATGGTCCTTGCGATAAGCAAGGCTGAATCAGGAGTAAAGCCTTCTACGTCAACTACTAAAAGCCCTGTTTTATCATCAGTATGAACCTTAACCCTGTTTTGAAAGTATTGTAAATAACTTTCAGAAGAAGAAGAATCCCAAATTTTAAAAGGTAAGTCTATAAATTGTTCTTGGTAAAGCTTTTTAAGTTCTATTTTTTCTTCTAGCAATCTTAGCATATCGAAAGATTGTATATATCCTTGTAAAAATTTAATATCCTCGCCCGTGCTAGTGCTTGTACTAAGTAAGGATAAAATTCCACTATTTTGTGCTACTTCTCCACTAGTAGAACGAACGCTTAAACTCATAGTACTTACATAACGATTCGCTGCTATTAATACATAATAAACAACAACAAAAATCATTAAAATCCAAACTATTTTAAAAGAATCAAAAATATTTAAATTTTTTATATCATTAAAATTATATTTCATTGTTTTCCTTGATAAACGGCAATTCCTTCTTCTATATCATCATATACAGTAATTGTCCCGTCTTTCATAAATATGATTTTATCACACCATTCTTTAATTTCAGAAACATTGTGCGATACCATAATAACCTTTGATTTACTCAATCTTTCCTTATAAAGCTTAACGCTTTTTTCTCTAAATTTAGGGTCCCCAACAGCCCCTGCCTCGTCTATTAGATAATAATCAAAGTCAAATGCCATACTTAAACCAAAGGCAATCCTTGCACACATTCCAGAAGAAAAATTTTTCATAGGCTCATCAAAAAATTTACCAATTTCAGCAAAGTCTTGTACAAATTGAACCTTTTCTTTTAAAGCCGGTCCATGATAGCCATAAACCCTTGACACAAATTTAACATTATCCCTTGCAGTTAAAGAACCTTGAAAGGCCCCATTTAAGCCAAGTGGCCAAGAAAGTTTTTTATTTGTAACGATTTTTCCTCTATCAGGCAATTCTGCACCACTTAAAAGCTTCATTAATGTAGATTTTCCAGCCCCATTACCACCCATTAGCCCTATAGAACAATTTTCAGGAAATTCAAAGCTAAAATCCTTAAAAATATAATGCCTAGAACCATTAAATAGAGGATATGATTTGCTTAAATTTATTAGTTTTATCATAATCTTCTCGCAGCAGTTAGGGCCTGTCTATTATAATAATAAAAGAAAAGTCCTATAAATAATACAATTGCTAAGCAACAAATAGGATAAATAAAGCTATATTCATCTTGCAAAGGATAATAATCAAAAAAATTATATCTTAAAAGCTCCATTATATGAAGCAAGGGATTAAAATAAAAAATATCAAGCAAACTTTGAGGCATTAACCAAGTAGGGAAAATAATCCCAGAAGTCCAATAAAAAATGATACTAAAATAATTGAGCAAGGTCCTTAAAGGCTCGAAAAAATGCCATACTATAGCAAAGCAAAGCCCTAAACAAAAACCAGCACACATTAATAAAAATATACAAAAAAGCACTTCTAAAATATGCCTTGGGATAACATCTATCCTAAAAAACCAACCAACCACAAAAAGCACGGATATAAATATAGTAAAATAAATACAAAATTCAAGCAAGGTCCTAGCTATAAAAACATGTATAGGCTTTACTGGCTTATAAGAAAAAAGCCCCAAATTTCCAGCAATTCCTCCCATTAACTGAGTAACTATAGTTCTAAACATAAAATAAGGCACAATGCCAGAAACTAAAAACATAAAAATAGAAATTCCCTCAGGCATTACTTGATCATGATATTGTCTAATTATAGTAACAATAGCAGTTATAGTTAAAACAACGCTCATTGGCTCACCAACAACCCAGATATATCCAAGATGTCTATTGCGACCAAAACGCGTTTTTAGCTCTCTAAAAAATAGAGCGTAGATTACATTTAACATAAAAATTATCCAAAAATATTTATAAATCTACTTTATTTTAACTTATTTTTTTAAACGCAAAAATATAATTTATATAAAAATTGTAAAAATAAAAAAGCCTAAAAATATCTTAAATTTAAAACTAGCGATTAAATTCAAGCTTTGAAGTAAGCATTAAGCTATTATCAGTTAGCTTTGCCCATTGTAAATAAAGGCTATACAGCTTAAAATCATTAGCAAATTTTGCAAAGGGAAATTTTTTATAATAAATTTTTTCTTGTTTTTCATTAGCTATTTTAAAAATAGCCTTTGCCTGGATACCCTTTAAAAGAGAAATTTTACTAAGCTTTGCTATATTTATAGCTATGTTAGAATCTTTTAAGGCTAGTTTAATATGCTTTGAATTTTCATTTGAGGCAATTATTAGGGCTAAATTTAACTCATCAAAGGCATAAAAACAACTTGCTGTATAAACGCCTATTTCATCACGTATGCAAAGGCTTAAAAGCTTATTTTTTTTAATAAAATTAAAAATTTGTTCATTCATAAGAAAAATTATACTAAAATAAAACGCAAAAAAAGCGATTTTGTAAGCAAATATAATTGAAAGGCGCAAAATGCAAGTTGATGCAAGCAATAATCAAAATTTTTACACTACATACACTACAAAAAGTGGCAATACCATTTCTTTAAGTATGTATGATAATCAAAGTGTAAATTATTTACAAGATGAAAGTGGACAAAGTCTAAGTTTAAGAAGAGAATATGGATTTAACTTTTCTTATGAGGGGTCAAAATTAAGTCAAGAAGATTTAGATGAGATTAAAGAGGCTATGAAAGATGTAGAACCACTTTTACAAGAATTTTTGGATAATTCTAAGGTGAGTGAGCTTAACCCACAGGACTTGATTACTTCTGCTATGCAAATAGCTGATATTTTACCTGGTACAAGCGATGAAAATACGCAAAATGTTGCTATGGATAAGCTTGTAAGCACACTTGATAATTTACTAAATAAAAACAAAACTGAAAATGCAAGCACAAATTTAAAAATGCTTGAAGATAGTAAGAATTTATTAGAAGAAGTATTGAAAAAAATGCAAGAAAAACTTAGAGAAAATTTAGAAAAAAGTCAGGAAGCATTGTTAAAAAATAATGATGATAGCAATGTAAATTTGCTTGTGTGATTAATAAATTTATAAATAAAGGTGAAAAAATAACACTGATTATAGAAAATGTTAAAGAAGAATTTTTACCAGCTTTTAGGGGACTTGCAAAAAGTATATATGCTAAAATAAAAACAAATAAAACAAGGCAGGAAATTATTACACAAATGGAAAAAGAAAGTAAAGAACTTAATGAAAAATACAAAAAAGGTGAATTAAAAACCTTTAAATCAATGAAAGAATATAAAGAATTTAGAAAAATCAAATGAAATATGATTTTATTACAACAAAAAAATTTGATAAATCCTATGACAAGCTAAGTGATAAAGATAGAGAACTTGTTGATTATGTTATTGAAAATTAATAAATGATGAAATTTTAGAACAAAAATATAAAAACCATAAGTTAAAAGGAAGCTTAATTGAACTTCGCGAATGTCACATTAAACCAGATTTATTATTGATATATGAAAAAAATAAAAATCTTTTAATTTTAAAAGCTATTAACTTAGGTTCTCACAATGAACTTTTTAAATAAATTTATTTAAAGTACGTAAAAAAATTTATGTTTTTTAAAGCAAGAATTAAAAAAAATATAATGCTGCTTTTGAAATTCTTTAAAAGGAGCATTATACGTGGTATTATCTTAGATAGCCTTACTATAAGTGGCGATGATGGTAATAGGTACTCATTTGTCTTGGATAAGGTGCAAAATTTAAATGGTCAAAGTGCAAATTCATTGATAAATTCGCAAGTGGATTTTGAGGCCAGTGGTGATATTGCAAAAAATATCTTTGTGCTAAATTCTACAAATTCCTCTGGTAATCTATCATCGATTAAAATGATGGGTTATATTTACCTATTTTGCTATTTATTATACATGATTTCATTTGCTGGTTGGTTTTTCTTAGCCATAGCCTTGGTATTTTTTATATTAGCATCATATAGCAAAAAGGGCTAAAGTTCATTTAGTATCAAAGCTAGTACTAGCTTGCGTACTTTTCTTTGTAGGGGCGTTGCTAATAGTTTTGGGTGTAACAAGTACATGGTTTGTAATACTAGGATTTATAGCCGTTCTTGGAAGTTTGTATCTATACTACAAATTTTATCACACAATGGCAAGGGTTACAAACGAAAGATTTTTCCTTTATACTTTCTTTGCAAAAGCAGTATTTACAATATCAATAATTATTCTACCAGTACCAGTAATTGGTTGGCTTATAAATAGCTTCTTTTTATTAATCGCAGTTATTATAGAAATCATAGCTTGGATAAAATTCAGCAAAATTAGAACCATAAACTAAAAAAGAGGGATAAACCCCTCTTAAAGGCATTTTAAATTTCTAAAGGTTAATATTTTAATTTTTGGAGTTTATTATGTTTGATTTTAGTTTATATGAACTTGAAAATTTACTTGCACAAGACGCACCTTTCCTGGATAATACAAGCTTTGGACTAGATATTAAAACAGATACAAGGCTTAGTTTTTTTCCAAAAAATGATGATATTATACTTTGTGGCATTGATGAGTGTGTGAAATTAGCCAAACTTCAAGGCTTAGAAGTTGAATTTAGTAAAGAAAATGCAAATTTCATAAAGGCAAAAGAGACATTTTTAAGCATTAAGGGTGAGGCACAAATTGTTTTAAAGGTAGCCAAAAGCTTTCAAAATATCTTAGAATACGCCTCAAGCGTTGCTACTTATACAAATAAAATGCTAAATTTAGCAAGAAAAGAAAATGATAAAATAGCACTTCTTGGTACTAGAAAAACTATGCCCTTTGCTAAAAAATTGCTTTTAAAGGCCCTTATAAGTGGAGGAGGTCTACCTCATAGATATGGGCTAAGTGATAGCATTTTAATCTTTGATGAACATAAACTTTTATGCGAAAATTTGCAAAATGATTTTATTAATTTAAAAACAAAATTTAAAGAACACAAAATTATAGTAGAAATTTCTAGCATTGAAGAGAGTATTAAATTTGCTAAAATGGGAGCTGATATATTGCAATGTGAGAGATTTTGCGTAAATGATTTAAAGACTATTAAAAAAATAAGAGATGAAGAATTTCCTAACATTTTACTTTCAGCCACGGGCAATATAAATTTAGAAAATGTAAGCGAATTTGCAAGAACTGGTGTTGATATCATAGTTAGCACGGCTATGTATAGGGCTAAAATTTGTGATATAAAATTAAGCTATGAAAGATTATAAATTTAAAATAACTGCAAAAGCAGTTATTGTTAAAAACTATCCTTGCTTAAATTCAAAGGACTAAATAAGCTATGTAAAAAGCTTGAATTTATATCATCATCAAGGCATAAAACCAATTTTTTATCGTTAAAATGCTTAGAAATATCATTAACGCTTTTTGCAAAGGCCTTAATCGCACTAAAGGCTAAGCCACTTAGTTCTAAGCCTCCACAAAGATAAATCAAAGGACAGCGAAAGGCCTTATTTATATCAAGCTTTGCCTTTTCATTTATATTTAATTTAAAATCATAAGGACTAGCATGGGTAAAAGAATAATTTTTAGCACAATCAATAAAAAAACTCTTTCTATACAAAAACTCGCCCTTAGCCAAAATAAAATTTGATTCAAAAAATGTCCAAATATCACTACTTAAAGCCGGCGTTTCGTCAAAATTTTCTTGTATAAAATCATAATTTTTACTAAATTCTTTTTTATAATTTTCAACCAGCAAAGCCCCTAATTTAGTTTTAGCTAGATTTTGCAAAACAAGCTTTAAATTGCTTTCAAATTCAAAGTCTAAGAATTCTTTATTTTCTCCATTTTCTTTATATAAAATTTGTGTTTTTTCTTTTAGATAAAGTGCTATTTCATCGCTATTTAAATCAAGTTCGTTTAAATTAGAATTTTTATTTTCAAAAAGCAATTTTTCACTATGTGTTATCTTTTTATAAGCAAGTTTATTAATCATAGGGGCTTCATAACAGCCAAAATCATCCCAAAAATCCTTTTGACTACAAGCCATACAACCCCTACCAGCAGCCACTGGCCACGAAGTTTTAGAATTAAATTTAATCTTAGGGCAGTTATTATAAGTGTAAGGCCCCTTGCAACCTAGCTTAAAAAGACAAGCCCCTTGCTTTGCAAACTCATCGCCAAATTCCTTTGCAAAAATTCCACTTTCAAATTTAGCCTTTCTTTCGCACATATCATGCAAACATTTACCATAAGCCCAAAGTGGCCTATTTTGAGAATCAAGGGTCGGGGCTTGTTTAAATAAAATATAATAAAAAAAGGTAGCTATAATATTTACATCACTTGGAGGGCAACCTGGAATTTTAACCACATTTTGAGTTAAAATTTCATCAATGCCACAATTTCTAGTAGGATTTGGTCTTGCAGCTTGTATGCCTCCATAACTTGCACAACTTCCAACAGCAAAGATAATACTAGCCTTTTTAGCTAATCTATTAAGTATTTTGCGTCCACTTTCACCATGTAAACCTATAGTATAAAAAAAGCCATCAGCCACACCACCTTCAACTGCTAAGATAAATTCTTCGTTTGAATTTAAAACATTTTCAAGACACTCCTCAGCCTTTGTGCCATTTGCTATCATTAATGTTTCGTGGTATTCTAAGGAAAAAAAATCAAAAATAAGCTCATCATAGCTAGGCATTCCACTTCTTAAAACACTTTCAGAACAACCCGTGCACTCACAAAGGTGAAGCCAAACAATCTTAGTTCTTGGGGAATTTTCTAAAAGTTCTTGTGCTAGTGGAAGTAGTTCATTATTTAAGCTTAGATATTTAAATAAAGTTTTAATACTTTCTTCGTTTATGGTATTTTTTTCTTTAAGCGAAGAAGTGTTTAACTCATTAATACGGCTTTGTAAAATTTGCTTTAAATCTTGCATTTTACACCTCTAAAAAATAAATGGCAATTTAACATAAAGCAAATAAAAAGAAGTTTAAAAACTAATGAAAATATTTATTGTTTTGCCTTATCCCAAGCAAGTATGGTATTTCCATCATCATCAAGGCTAACATCGCCCATACCCATGATATTATATCCACCATCTACATAATGAATTTCACCAGTTACCCCACTTGCTAAATCGCTTAACAAATACATAGCAGAATTTCCTACATCTTGGGTATTTACATTTCTTTTTAGAGGAGAATTTATCTCATTATATTTTAAAATCATTCTAAAATCGCCAATTCCACTTGCTGCTAGGGTTTTAATAGGACCTGCTGAGATAGCATTAATGCGTATGTTTTTTTGTCCTAAATCCCTTGCTAAGTAGCGAACACAGCTTTCAAGTGCAGCCTTTGCAACGCCCATAACATTATAATGAGGTACATATTTTACTCCACCTAGATAACTTAAAGTTAAAATAGACCCACCTTCTTTTAAAACAGGCATAACAGCCCTTGTAAGTGAAAGTAAAGAATAAACAGAAGTTTGCATAGCCACATCAAAGGCTTCTTTGCTAGTGTTGATAAATTCTCCTTCTAATGCATCTTTTGGGGCATAGGCTACTGCGTGAACTACAAAATCAATTTCACCAAAATCATTTTTTAAAATAGGGGCTAAATTTTGCAAATGTGAAGTATTATTTACATCAAGTTCATAAATAAAATTTGAGTTAAATTCCTGTGCTATTGGTTCTACGCGTCTTTTTAAGGTATCATTTAAAAAAGTAAAGGCTAGTTTTGCACCTTGTTCGCAACAAGCCTTAGCTATGCCATAAGCTATTGATTTATTATTTGCTACGCCTACAATTAAGCCTTTTTTGCCTTGCATTAACATATTTTGTCCTTTATTGTTTTTTGTAATTTTATAATAAATTTATTAATCATTTTTTTTAAAAATTATCTAGCCTTGTAAAATTCGCAAGTTGTACAAAGCTTTTCTATACGTTTATTTTCTTTAAAAGCTTCTTTCATAGCCTTTAATCTAGGGCTTTTAAGCAAGGTGTCAAAATCTTGTTTAAATACATTTCCAAAGCAAATTTCTGCCTTTGTATCCATACAACAAGGCACCAAAGAACCATTGCTTAAAATAGCAATTTGAAAATTTAAAGCATGACAAGAAAATTCTAAATTTTTAGCTTTGTGCTTTGAGTTTGGCCACTTAAATAAACTTTGTTGATGCAATATAATATGCCTTGCAAGGCGATTTTTATCTAAACTTTTATCAATCTTTATTTTAAAAAAATTCTCTAATAAATCATAAATTAAAGCATTTTTATGCTCAAAATTTGAAGTTAAATTCCAAAGCCTAAGATTAATAAAGCTTTTATTTTGTGCTTGTAAATGCTTAATGCAAAGTTTAAAAATTTTATCAAAGTACTCATTGCAACTTATCTTATCTTGTGTTAAAAATGCCATTAAAGAAATATTTATTTGCCTTATGTTTTTATAATTTAAAAGCAAATTTTGATTTTTTTCACTCATATAAAAGCCACTAGTGGTAAGTTCAAGTAGCATATTATTTTGCAAAGCAATATCTAAATAAGCTTGTATATTATCTAATATTAAAGGGTCGCCTAGGACATGAAAGGTAAAAAGCTTGGCCTTATTTTTAATTTGCTTAGTAAGTGTCTTAAAATTACTCACACTCATTTTGTCTCTAACTTCTTTTTTTGTAGGACAAAAAGGACAATTAAGCCCACAAATATCACTTAATTCTATATAAATTTTTTTAAATTTCATCATAAATCTTTAAAATATAACTTTGCTAATTTTAGCTAAATTTATAATTTTTTGATAAAATAAGCATATCATTTTTAAAGGATTCATATGTTAGCTTTTTTCAAAGGACTTGGCGTAGGGCTTTTGTGCTTACTTCTTTTTCTAGCTGGTGTAATTTTTAATGTTGAGTTTTTAAAAAATAATTCAAATGAACTTCATTTTTCAACAGACCTTAGCGTAAAAATGCCAATAAAGGCCGATAGCTTTACAGCTAGTATTGAATTTTATTCAAATGAAAATTTAAGTAAAAAGCTTATCTTAACAAATGAAGATAAAGAAAGCATTGATAGTAGTTTTAAAAGCATATTTGAACGCGTTAAAAATAATGGAATTTGCGTTGAAAAAGAATATACTTTAAAACCACATTTTGCACAAAAAGACAGCTTTAAATTGCCTATGGGACAACGACTTGAAGCAAGTTTAGATTGTGAGTTTAAAGAAATGGAAATTTTTGATAATTTATTTAAAGATATACTTAAAGAAATAGAAAAAAGCGAATTTATAGCCGTGTCAAATCCTAAAATTCATCCTAAAATTTCACCTTTAATACTAGAAGAAAATGAAAAAATACTTAATAAAGAATTAATTAGCAAGGCCTACTCGCTTGAAAGTGTTTATTCTATAGATTTAAATAAGACTTGTACGCTTAAAAGCATAAGAACAAATTCTATGAAAGATAGAAAACCTATCCAGAATTTTAACAAAGAACAAGAACAAGTTTTAAACGCTTTAATAGGCTTTACTTGCAAATAAACTCAATTTAAGTTTTTTTTGCTAAAATCTCATCTTTATACTTTTGCGGGAATAGCTCAGGGGTAGAGCACAACCTTGCCAAGGTTGGGGTCGCGAGTTCGAATCTCGTTTCCCGCTCCATTAACGCCCGGGTGGTGGAATTGGTAGACACAAGGGACTTAAAATCCCTCGGAAATTATTTCCGTACCGGTTCAAGTCCGGTCTCGGGCACCATTGTTTTAGTTTTTGGCGACATAGCCAAGTGGTAAGGCACGAGCCTGCAAAGCTCTGATCCCCGGTTCAAATCCGGGTGTCGCCTCCAAATTTGGCTAATCGGGAGATGGCTGAGTGGTCGAAAGCGGCGGTCTTGAAAACCGTTGAGGGTAACACCTCCAGGGGTTCGAATCCCTTTCTCCCGGCCACCTCCTTTAAGGTTTTTCTCTTGAACGAATTTTTTATGCAATTAGCCCTTGATGAGGCTTGGAAATATCAATTTTTAACCTATCCTAATCCTGCTGTTGGTTGTGTTATCTTAGATAAAAATAAACAAATTTTAAGTATAAAAGCCCATGAAAAGGCAGGTTGTGAACACGCTGAATTAAACGCTATAAAAACTGCTTTACAAAATTTAAATCCAAAATTAATAATACCAAATGAGCCAAATTTAGCACATGAGTTTATTTGCAAAAATCATAATAATTTATTAAAAGATGCCCTTGCCTTTGTAACGCTTGAACCTTGTAATCACCAAGGAAAAACCCCTCCTTGTGCTAGATTATTTGCTAAGTTAAAATTTAAAAAAGTTTTCATAGGCACAAAGGATGAAAATGATTTAGCAAGTGGTGGGGCTTTGTTTTTAAAGCAAAATGGTGTGAAGGTGCAAATGGGTATTTTAGAAAACAAGGCAAAAGAACTCATTAAACCCTTTTTAAAGTGGCAAAATGGTACTTTTAAGCTCTTTAAACTAGCACTTAGTATGAATGGTTCAATGCTTGGTAAAATAGTAAGCAATGAATTAAGCAGAACTTACGCTCATAAAATTCGCTCAGTAATTGATATTTTAGCCATAGGTGGACAAACCATAAGAAAGGATAGACCCATTTTAGATTCTAGGCTTTGCTCTAGCAAAGCTCCAAATTTATGTATTTTTTCTAAGCAAAATTTAGATAGCTTTGATAAAGAAATTCCACTTTTTAAGGTAAAAGAGCGTAAGATTTATACACAACTACCAAAAAATACAAAATTTATAATGTATGAGGGTGGGGAAAACTTTTTTAAGACCTTTAAAGATGAAATGGATATGTTTTTAATCTTTCAAAGTTCTATTCTTAATACTTCAAAAAGCCTTTGTGTAAATGCTAAATTTAAGCCCTTATATAAGAGTACTTTTAATGATGATAATTATGGAATTTATGAACTTTTAAATGATTAATGTTCAAAATCTTTTAATTCTTTAATGGTTCCAAGCAATACTACAACATCACCAGCATAAACTAAGGTAGTTTCTAAATCAGGCAAAAGCTCCCAATCTGAATTTGCCTTTTTATAGGCTATCAAACGCATATTTTGTGCAATATGTTTTAAGGAATTTCCAGCTAATTTATCATCTATATTTAATCTTATAGCACGAATGGTATTTGCTGATAATTCAAAAATTTCAAAGTCAATATCCTGGGTTAAAAATTCCTTCACAAGCCTTTTTGCACTCTCTCTTTCAGGATAAATAACTCGAGTTGCCCCAAGCCTTGAAAGAATTTGACCATGTATATTTGAAGTAGCCTTAGCTATGATATTTGTAACGCCGATTTCTTTTAATGCCATTAAGGTTAAAATACTTTTTTCTATATTATCACCTATGCTAATAATCACTATGTCAACGTCGTGAAAACCAGCCTCTTTAAGTGCTACAGTGCTTGTAGAATCTAAAATATAAGCATAGCTTGGCGTATTGTGCAAACTTTTTAAGGCATCTTCTTTTTTATCTGCCACAATAACCGTATGCCCATTGGTTAAAAGCTCGTCTGCTGCAACAGCTCCAAATTTTCCAAGTCCTATAACTCCATAAGTTTTACCCTTCATTATCTATCCTTTATAAATTTATCCTACCTTGTGGATATTGTAAATGAATGCCCTTTTTGTCCTGACTAAATACAGAAAGGAAAAAGGCAAAAACACCTATTCTACCACTTATCATCATAATTATTATAATACTTTTGCTAAAATCATTAAAAGTAGCACAAAGTGACAAATTTCCTCCATCACCTACTGAAAGTCCTGTTGTAGCAAAGGCTGAGGATGTTTCAAATAAAAGGGCTATGAATGGGTATTCTGTTTCCATTAAGGAAAGTAAAATCGCACAAACTACTATATAAACAGCCGAACCAATCGCTATAACAAAGGCTTTTGAGATAATTTCTTGAGATATTTCATAACCAAAAATTCTAACCCTACCCTCTCTTATAGACCAATAAGCATATAATAATAAAACTACAAGCGTGGTTAATTTCATACCCCCAGCAGTACCACCTGGTGCCCCACCTATTACCATAAATAAGGCACCAAAAAATAAACTAGCATCCTTTAAACTGGATATGTCAATCATATTGAAACCAGATGTTCTATAATTTACTGCTATAAAATAAGAATTTAAAAGCTTATCGATTAAAGAAAAACTACCTATACTAGTCTCGTTTGAATACTCAAAACAAAAGGTAACAATGGTAGAAAAAAGTATTAAAATAAGGGTTGCTAACAATACCACCCTAGTATGCAAACTTATATTTTGCAAACGTTTTCTTTGAAAAAAATATACTTCAATTAATACAAAATACCCAAGACCACCTATTATAACAAGGCTTGTTATAATTAAATTTATAGCTAAATCAAATTTATAATCCATAAGACTTGTTTCAAATATACTAAATCCTGAATTATTAAATGCACTAATTGAATGAAAAAAGCCAAAATAAAGGGCCTGTTTAAAGTCCATATCAAGTGCAAATCGAAGTGTTAATAAAATTCCACCGATAATCTCAATCCCAACTATAAAAAGCAAAACCTTTTTAAAAAATTTAAATAAGCCATCCATTGTAGGATAAAGCAAGGATTCTTTTAATAAATTTTTACCACTAAAGCCTACTTTTTTGCGTATGAGAATATATACAAAAAGCCCTATTCCCATGTAGCCTAGCCCTCCTATTTGAACTAGGGCTAGTATTATTAATTGTCCTAAAAGCGTAAAATCAGTAGCTGTATTTTTTACTAAAAGTCCTGAGAGGCTAACAGCTGATGTGCTCATAAAAAAAGCATCTAAAAAATCTAAATCCCCGTTATGAGTTTGTTTAAAAGAAAGTAAAAAAGCACCACCTAGTGCTATGACAATATAACCAATTAGAAAAATTTTAAAGGTGCGTCTATCAAGTCCAAATTGTTTCAATAAAACCTCTTTTTTGTAAAAACAAAGATTTTACACAATTAAAACTTTAATAAAAATAAAATTTTATGCTAAATTTAAACTTGGATTAAAGATAAAAAGATAAAATTACAATTTACACAAAATACTACAACAAAGTGGTTGGATAGCTCAGTCGGTAGAGCAGCAGACTGAAAATCTGCGTGTCGGCAGTTCGATTCTGCCTCTAACCACCATTTAAGCTAACTTTAAGTTTATTTCAATTTCAAACAATCCCTTTTAATTACTTTTAATTCCCTTGTTTTAAGCCTAAAAAGCGGTATTTGATTATTTTTGATTTGTCTTAATTTGTTTCAATTTTTTTTGATTACAAAAAAAAATTAAGGGGCATATTAGGGTAGTAAAAAAATCATTAAGATAGTACTCGCTCAAAATCTTAAAAAAAGAATGAAAAATGAGTAATATCGCAAAAACTTTTTTGCAAGATAGGGATATAAAAAAATTAATCCCTAAAGAAAGACAACATAAAAGAGCTGTTGGCAATCCAAAAGAATTATATATTTTTGTCAACCCCAAAGGCACTAAAACATTTAGCTTAAAATATAAGCCTAGCACATACGACAAAGAACAATATATAAAAATCGGTCAATGGCGTGAAAATATCTTTACCACACAAATAGCACGACAAAAGGCTATTCAAATATTAATAGAAATAAATAATGGCAAGGATATACACACTTTAAGGGACGAAAAAAGATAAATATGTGTATGGTAGTTTATTTAATAGTATCATAACTAAAAAGCGTAAAGAAGGTAAAAAAGAAAGCTATTTATCAAAGGTTACAAGTCCCATCAAAAATATATCTTACCAAGCTTTGCAAATCGCGATATAAAGAGCATTAAATATAGCGAAATTTTAAGTATTTTAGAAGCTATTTTTAACCCAAACGACCCTGAATTAAGTCGCTTAGAAAAACTATACACCGATTAATTGATAATATGAACGAAGTTTTTACAAGAGCTAAAATAGATGAAGTTATAAATAAAAATTTTATTCCTAAATTACACACAGAATTTCCAATCTCAAAAAATTTTAAACGAAAAATGGGATAGATAGCAGATTATCATCCATTACCGATGACAAGCTTTTAAAAGAATTTTTACACTACCTAAAAAGCGATGACAAAATAAACTTACAAACTAAAAGGGCTATTTATTTACAAATTCTTTGTGTAAATTGCCCTATTAATACCACTAGTATAAAATGGGATTATATAGACTTTGCAGAAAAAACTTGGACTATATCTGCTAATGAAATGAAAATGGGTTATTCTCATCAAATGGCATTAAGTACTTATGCTATAAAAATTTTAAAAGAACAATCACAATTTTGCATTATTAATAATGGCTTTGTGTTTCCATCCTTTAACAGAGAAAGACGCTTACACAGAGATAGTTTAAATAAGGAAAAATTGTTAAAAATAGGTATCAGTGATGAAACAACAGAAATAGCCCTTTTGGGCTAAATTAATGTTTATTTACTCACCACACTAACATGAGTTTTTGTTTTAGCATTTTTATCTAAGGCTAAATCAATAACTGCATCAGCTAAGTCAGTATAACTTCCACTGCTTTCATTGTTTGAATTTGTAAATAACTCATCACTTCCTAAAATATAACCTGATTTTTTATCATCTGCTATATATGTAGCTGGTGGGCTTACATAAATATAATTAAGATTAGAAGTTTTTAACACCTCAAAAGCTTCGTACGTGGCCTTTGCAACACCCTTATAAGAATCA
Source organism: Campylobacter sp. LR264d (assembly GCF_008633895.1). Lineage (NCBI taxonomy): Bacteria > Pseudomonadati > Campylobacterota > Epsilonproteobacteria > Campylobacterales > Campylobacteraceae > Campylobacter > Campylobacter sp. LR264d. The sequence continues at coordinate 90,596 of NZ_VJNT01000016.1, read as the reverse complement.
GGAAAATTTGGACTATCCATTAATCTAATTTGATGTTCTTTATCTACAAACAAGCTTCCAGCCCCACCTATTGCTATAAATTTAGCATTATTATCTTTTAAAATATTAATTAAATGTTGCATATGTTTTTTATGCAAGGATAAATCTTTCCATTCTCCAAAAGCATCAATTATTACATTATAATCTTTTAAATCATCGCTTGTAAGATTAAAGATATCTTTTTTAATAATACTAGCATTTTGTGGCAGTCTTTGAGTAGAATTTCTTACAAAGGCTGTAACTTGTACCTTTTTATCTAGTGCTTCTTTTACTATCAAAGAGCCAGTTTTGCCATTTGCTGCTAGGACGGCAATCTTTAAATTTTGCGACGAATCTTTACCAAAGCTTAAATTTAATACACAAAAAAGACTTAAAATTAAAATTTTAAATACTTTCATGTTTTAACTCCTTTAACAATTTTTATAATTTTAATGTATTTTTGTAAATAATAAATTTAAGGAAACTTTTGCTAAAGTTTCACATTTTAAAAAAAGGAAAAAATATGGAAATTATGCTTTGTGCTATTTGTAATATAGCTAGTGGAAATTGTAGTGAAGATTGTAAGTATTGTACTCAAAGTGCCTTTGTAAAAACAGATATTGAAAAATATAAACAAAAGCCTATAGAACAAATAGTTAAAGAAGCAAAACTAGCTTATAAAAATGAAGCTCTTGGCTTTTGTCTTGTTACTGCTGGGCTTGGTTTAAATGATGAAAAACTTGAATATGTATGTCGTGCAGCTAGTGCTGTGCAAAAAGAAGTACCAAATTTGCTTTTAATAGCCTGTAATGGACAAGCTAATTTAGAACATTTAAAAGAACTTAAAAAAGTAGGCATTTTTTCTTATAATCACAATCTTGAAACTAGCCGTGAGTTTTTTTCAAAAATTTGTACAACTCATACTTGGGAGAGTCGTTTTGAGACAAATTTAAACGCAAAAGAAGCAGGGCTTATGCTTTGCTGTGGTGGAATTTATGGACTTGGAGAAAGTAATGAAGATAGGATTAGTTTAAGAAATTCGCTAAAAGAACTAAAACCCTTTTCAAGTCCTGTAAATTTCTTTATAGCAAATAAAAATTTAAATTTACAAATTCCACCCCTTAATGCCGATGAAGCCCTTAAAATTATCAAAGATACTAAAGAATGCTTAGGCGAAACCGTCGTAATGGTAGCAGGTGGCAGGGAAGTAATTTTAGGTAATAGACAATATGAAATTTTTGAAAATGGAGCAGGTGCCATTGTGGTGGGTGATTATCTTACTACAAAGGGAGAAGAACCTAGCAAGGACATAAAAAAGTTAAGAAATATGGGATTTGCTTTTGCAACAAAGTGCCACTAATTTAAATGATTTACAATTTTTAGCCTTAATAGCCCTTTGTTTACTGGCTTCGCCTTATTTAGCTAAGCTTTTTCGCTTACCTATATCGGTGGCTGAGTTGATTTTAGGTGCTGTTTTGGCGTATTTTGGACTTATTAGTGAGAGTGAAAATTTAAAACTTTTAGCAAATATTGGCTTTTATTATCTAATGTTTATTGCTGGAATGGAAGTAAATTTGCGCGATTTATTTTACATAGATAAAGGTATTGCAAAAAAGGCTTTTTTATACATAAGCTTACTTTACATACTTTCAACACTTATAGTATGGATTTTTGAACTTTCTTTAATATTTATTTTAATCATGCCTGTTATGAGTGTGGGGCTTTTAACTATTCTATTTAAAGAATTTGGTAAAAAGGCATTTTGGTTAAATACTTCTATGCTAATTGCTACAATAGCAGAAGTAGTTTCAATCATAGCCCTAACTATAATGGGTGCATTTTTGCGTGAAAATTCAAGCCTTATTTTAGTAGCACAAAATATATTTTACTTATGTGTCTTTTTAGTTCTTTGTTTGCTTGGCTTTAAATTACTTGGAATTTTATTTTGGTGGTATCCTCAGCTTAAAATTATATTAATGCCTTGGGAGGATAAAAACGAAAGGGATATTCGTTTTTGCGTAGCCATTTTTATACTTATTATTATAGCTATGTTTTTAACCGAGTTAGAAGTGGTGCTTGGAGCCTTTGTGGCAGGTTCATTTATAGCTACATTTTTTAATCACAAATATGATTTAGAATACAAACTTTCAAGCTTTGGCTATGGTTTTTTAATACCGATTTTTTTTATTTATATAGGAAGCACTGTTGATTTAAGAATAGTTTTAGAATATAAAATTTTATTAAAAGCCCTTGTTTTAATGTTTGCAATGATACTTATAAGATTTATCAGTGCTATGGTTTTTGTAAAAAAATTAGGCTTTTTACACACTATTTTATTTACCCTTTCTCATTCCATGCCCCTAACATTACTTATCGCAACAGCTACGCTTTCTTATTCTGCAAAATTAATAGATGAAAATTTTTACTCAGCCCTTATTTTAACAGCCTTATTTGAAGCCTTATTTGTAATGAGTTTAATTAAATTAATAGCACATTTTAAAAATAGTGTTTAAGTTACTTTTTTACTCAAAAAAAAATATATTTTACTTAAATCAATTTAGTCAAATTTTAATAAAAGCTTTTTTTGTTACAATATGTAAATTAACCAAACCAAAAACAAGGAGAAAAAATGTCAAATTCAATTACAATCACAGATAATAGAGATGGTAAAAACTACGAATTTCCTATTTATGATGCAAGTTTAGGTCCAAGTGTTGTGGATATGTCTAGTTTTTATAAACAAACAGGAATGTTTTCTTATGATGAGGGTTTAACTTCAACTGCTACTTGTAAGTCAGAAATTACCTATATAGATGGGGAAAATGGTGTTTTATTGCATAGAGGATATCCTATTGAGTGGCTTGCAGAAAATAAACTTTTCTTAGATGTCGTGCATTTACTGCTTTATAAAAATTTGCCAGACGAAAAAAGATTGGATGATTTTAGATATGAGCTTAAAAAACGCTCTTTTATACATGAAGGTATGCATAAACTTTTTGATGCTTTCCCAGATAATGCACACCCAATGGCTGTTTTACAAGCTGCAGTTGCTTCGCTTTCTACCTTTTATCCTGATCATTTAAATATGGACATAGAAGAAGAATATATGGAAATGGCCGCAAGAATTGTTGCAAAAATTCCCACTATAGTGGCCACTGCTTATCGCTATAAAAACGGCTTTCCTATGGCTTATCCAAATTTAGATAGAGGTTTTACTGAAAATTTCCTTTATATGTTAAGAACTTACCCATATGACCATGTAAAACTTAGACCTATAGAAGTAAAGGCACTTGATACTGTGTTTATGCTACATGCTGACCACGAACAAAATGCGTCTACTTCTACGGTTAGGGCTGTTGGTTCTACTCACGCTCACCCTTATGCTTGTATAAGTGCTGGTATCGGTGCTTTATGGGGACATGCACATGGTGGGGCAAATGAAGGCGTTATTAGAATGCTTGAAGAAATAGGAACAGTTAATAGGGTTGATGAATTTATTAAAAAGGCAAAGGATAAAAACGACCCATTTAGATTAATGGGCTTTGGTCATAGGGTTTATAAGAATTTTGACCCTAGGGCAAAGGTGCTTAAAAAATTAAGAGACCAATTAATCGATGAAATTGGCATAGATACAAATTTAATTAAAGTAGCAAGTAGAATCGAAGAAATAGCCTTGCAAGATGATTATTTTGTACAAAGAAATTTATATCCAAATGTGGACTTTCATAGTGGTCTTATCTTAAAGGCCTTAGGCATTCCAAATGAAATGTTTGCTACACTTTTTGTTATAGGTAGAACACCTGGCTGGATAGCCCAATGGATAGAATTAAAAGAACAAGCTAGTTTAAAAATTGTTCGCCCTCGCCAACTTTATCTTGGCGAAAAACAAAGATGAATTTAGACACTTGTTTGAATTTAGCCTTAGATGCTGCAAATCAAGCTTCTAAGGCTATTTTAAATGAAAGAAAACAACTTAAGGTTTTTAAAAAGGATGATGGAAGTCCTTTAAGCTCTGCTGACCTTGTGTCAAATGAGATAATTTGTGAAATTTTAGCTAAAAGCGATATTAAAATTTGTTCAGAAGAAAGGGTATTATCCTTTGATGAAAGAAAGAATTTAGAATATTTTTGGTTAATTGACCCACTTGATGGTACAAATGGTTTTTTAAAAAATTCAAATGAATTTTGCGTTATGATAAGCTTAATTCATAAAAATAGACCTATCTTAGGACTTATTAAAAGTCCAATAACTAATGATATTTTTTACGCTCACAAAGATAGTAAGCTTTATAAAAATGATGAAATTTTAAATACAAATAATTTTGAAAAAGGCAAATTTAAAGCCCTTTTAAGCGTTCATTATCCAAGCAAGGAAGATGAAAATTTTATACAAACTAATAAACTTGAAACTATAAAATGTGGTTCAGGTTTAAAATTTGGTCTACTTTTGCAAGGCGAGGCAGGGGTTTATAAGAGATTTGAAAGTTTACATATTTGGGATTTAGCGGCTGGTGATTTTTTAATACATAAAAATGGAGGTTTTATGTGTAATTTTAATGCCAGGTTGCTAGATTATAATAGCGAAAAATTTACCACTAGCCCTTTTATAGCAGTTGCTAAAAAAGAATTCTTAGAAGAATTTCTATAAATAAATCAAAACTTAAAAAATAATTTTTATTGCTAATTTTGTTAAAATTTTTTAGTATAATTTAGCCTTTAAAAAGGATAATAATGAAATTTTTTATAATTTTTTGTTTATTAATATTTGCCCAAGAAATAATACTTTCTAATAATTTTTCTCAAAAAAAGGTTATAAAAATAGACAAAAGCAAGGATAGATTAAATATCATAGAACTTAATCAAAATATGCCTACACAAAAACTTGATGAACAAAAGGGTTTGCTTGATACTTCTAGTATAAGAGAAGAAGAAGCGAGAAAAAGTGCTAGGGCAAAAAAAGATAAAAATATTGACTTTGGCATTTTAATAGGTGTTAGTAGTACCTTTGGTTATAGATTAAACGAACTTGATATAAGACCTGCGATTTTATCTAAGCTTTTTGCAAAAAAAATTATAAATTCCCTTAGATTATACAAGGCGAACACACAAGCAAACGGCTTATATCAAACTCAAAAAACTTTAAATTCTTTACAACCAAGTGGCTATTTTAGTATAGTTGATGTGAGTCCTTATTTAAAACAAGAAAAAAATAAAAATAAGATGTATTCTAAATTCACTGATTATTTGATTATAATTTATTTAAAGGATTTTTATGTTTTAGATACAAATTATATCTTTATGCAAACCCTAAACGCTCATGCTTTGGTTAATTTTAAAATAGTTTCTCTTACTACAGGTAAGGTTTTAGTGGCTAAAAATTTAGAATTAAAATTAGCCCTTGATAGCACTTTAAGCAGCAGGGAAAATCTTGAAAGCATAGCAGCTTATATGCCAGCTTCTATTGCACAAGTTATACAAGATGATGGCATTAATTTAAGACTTGAATAAGATTACTCAAAAAGCGAAATTATAGCTTGAGGTAAAAGTTCGTATTCTAGTTCGTGTATCTTTTTTTCAAAGTCTTTAAAATTTAAATTCCCTTTTTCAAAGGCCTTTTGAGCTATGATTTTTCCACTATCTAATTCTTCATTTACAAAATGAACGCTTACCCCAGCTACCTTCATATCGCTTTCAAAGCTTTCTTTTATGGCATTTGCCCCTTTAAAAAGTGGTAAAAGCGATGGGTGTAGATTAATGGCTTTTATATTTTGCGTAAAAACAGGGCTAAGAATTCGCATAAACCCGGCTAAAATCGTTAAATGAGCCCCACTTTTTTTTATTTCATCAACCAAAACTTTATCAAAATCTTGCCTATTTTGAAAATTTTTATTTTCAATTATTATCGTTTCAAGTCCAAATTTTTTAGCCCTTTGTATACCAAAGGCATCTTTTTTATTACACAAACAAAGCACAATCTCAAAGCTATTATTGTTTATAGCTTTTTTATGTAATTTATTTAAAATATTTTCTAAATTACTTCCATTCCCACTAAATAAAACTGCCAATTTTACAAGCATTTTAAACCCTTTATTAATTTTAAAGCATCAAAGCTATTTTGATTAAATTTATATTTTTTAGAAACTAAAGCATGGGCCAGTACGGCGTTACTTGCTGCATTTAAAGGGGTGAAATTTGTAGCTAAATTTGAAGCTATCATTCCACTTAAACAATCCCCACTTCCACCCTTTGCAAGACCTGCCATGCCAAGATTTACAACAAAGATTTGTTCTTTTTGACAAATTATAGGATTTGCCCCCTTTAGAACCAAAACACAAGGATAAGCAAGACTAAATTTTCTAGCATAAAAAAAGCGATTTTTTTGAATTTCATCAACGCTTATATCTTCGTTAAAACAAAGCTTTAAAAGCCTTGAAAATTCCTTTGGGTGAGGGGTTAAAACTACATTTTCCCTTTTTAAATGTGGCAAAATATCCTTGCTTAAAAAACAATTTGCATCAAGCACCAAAGCTAAATTATCAAGCAAGGGATTTTTTAAAATGCTTAAATCCTCAAGTCCCATTCCAATTGCTACTACCTTAGCTTCCTTGCTTAATTTTTCTTTTAACATTATAAGAGGAGAAAAGCTTTTTTTAGCAAGTAAGGATACAAGAGAGGCCCCAAAATTAAGTGCAGCAAGGGCACTTAGCGAACCAGCACTTGCATTTGCAGCTATAAAAATATGCCCAAAATTTCCCTTATTTGCATTAATTTTTCTTTTTATTAATGTTAAATCCTTTTTTTGAAGTAAAAAAGAATCAGCATTTGGAATAAATTTTTTATTTGAAATTCCAAGCCTTACTTGTTTTATTTTTCCAACAAATTCTTTTGCAAAATCTTCAAGTAAAATTTCTTTTAAAGCACCCATACAAGCTGTAATATTAGCCTTAAAACAAATTTTTTGACCAAGTGCTGTAGGTATATCACAAGCTATTTTTAAGGCCTTGCTTTCATTTACTTTATTTAAAATTTCACAAGTTTTTTCATCAAGTTCTCTTTTAACCCCTGTTCCTAAAATACAATCAACAATCACCTCATATTTTTTAAAATTTGGCTCCTTTTCTAAAAATTTAAAATTATAATTTTTTAAAATACTTTCTTGTTTTTTAAAATTTTCATTTTCCATAAAATTAAGTTTAAAAGCACTAACCCTTTTTAAATGACGCATTGCTACAAGCCCGTCACTTGCATTATTTCCACCACCTAGTAAAAATAAAATTTTAGCCCTTTTAATATTTCTTTTTTTACAAGCTTTTTTAATAATTTTAGCTAAATTAGCCCCTGCATTTTCCATTAAAATAATAGTATCTAAACCCTTTTTTTTAGCATTTTCATCTAAAAAATTGCTATCATTAAAAATTCTTTTCATCTTTGTTCCTGTAAAATTTTTTGAGTTTTAACGCCTAATTCTTCAAGTTTTTTAACATGAGAACTTAAACTTCCTTGACCACTTATTAATTTATTGTCTATATTTGCAATATTGTTTATAAAGATATCTTGCACTCTTTTAAGCTTGTTAAAATCATCAATCACACTTGCAAATTTATCATGAAATTTTGAAAAGGCCTCAAAGGCATTTATTAAATTTTCTCTACTTTTAGTATTATTCCAAGAAATTTGTATGGTTTTGAGTGCCATAAACAAGGTATAAGGCGTAACTAAATATATCTTTTTATCAAGTGCGTATTTGTATAAATTTTTGTCAACATTTAATGCTAAATCTAATAAATTATTATAAGGTATGAAAAGTAAAATAAAATCATAAGTTTGATAATCAAGTTGAACATAAGGCTTTGTCCCTAAATCATCTATCCTAGCCTTTAAATTTTTCGCCAAACTTAAACACGCTTCATCATCAATATTTTCAAAATTAAGTTCATCAGGCAGGGAAAATTTTGAATCAATAATTATTTTTCTTTCATTTGTTAAAGACAAGACAACATCGGCAATATAAGTTTTTTTATCGTATTTAACAGGTACTTGCAGTGTGTAGTGTTCATTTAAGATTAAACCACTATTTTCAAGTAAGCTTTGAAGTTGCATTTCGGCAAAATTTCCACGAACTTTTTTATCGCCTTTTAAAATTCTAGTTAAATTATTTGCATCCTTATTTAATTGATTAGTAAATTTAAATATATTATCTATATTTGTTTTAAGGCTAACCTCGTTATCATTTAAACGTTTTGCATATTCTTTAACATTGTCTTCAAAGGGCTTTAATAATTCTTTTAAATTCTCATTTAATAAAAATTTATTTTGTGAAAAAAAATTTTCACTTTCTTTTAATTGCTTATCAGCATTTGTCTTATTTTCATTTAGGCTTTGTTCTAAAATTTCATTTTTTATAAGAAGTTGTGCTTTTTGTATGCCTATTTTATAGTATTTATAAAGCATAAATAAAGAAAAAATAATTAAACAAATGCAAAGTATAAAAAGTAAAATTTCAAGCTCACTCATCTACTTTTCCCATAAAAAATTCTTTGCAAAGAATGGCTTGAGTTGCTATTACATGGCGTAAGGGGAGTAGTTTGTAATAAATTATTATATTGTATAGTAAATAACTCATTTTGGCGAATAATATAAGAATCTGTTATATTTTTAAATTTAAATTCTAAATTATTATACGAACTTCCCTTAACACTACCCTTAAAAGTATAAACCTTTTTTGTTTTATAATTAGCAAATTGACCTTGGATATTATCGCAAACTATAGTATTGCAATTATGAGTAATAGCTATAAATAGCATGTTATCAGCACTTACATAGGTACAATTTGAAGAATCAACATTACAAAATAATTTTGTAGCAAAAAGTATTAAAAAAAGCCATTTTTTCATTTATATCCTTTGTCTATAACTTAAAGCATTTAAAAGGTGTTCTTTTTTGATAAGCTCACTTTCATCAAGGTCAGCACAACTTCTAGCAACCTTTAAGCTTTTATTAATACCTCTTTGAGATAATTTAAAACGCGAAATTGCAACATCTAAAACTCCTTGTGCATCCTTATCTAAAATGCAAAAATGCTTTAAATCTTCATCGCATAATTTACCATTAAATTCCTTTTGACCTCTTTTTTTGCCAAATTTAAAGGCATTTAAGACCATATCGCTTAACTCCTTTGAACTAAAACTTGGCTTATCATCCTTGCTAATCTCATCCATAGCAACGTATAAATCAATCCTATCCATAATGGGAGCTGAAATACGATTTTTATACTTTTTAATCTCAATCTCAGAACACCTACAATCTAAATTTTTAGAAAATAAATTTCCACAAGGGCAAGGATTTTGTGCTGCTATAAAGCTAAATTTTGTCTCATAAGTAGTTTTTGAATTTACCCTTGAAATATGAATTTTATAATCTTGCAAGGGCTCTCTTAAACTTTCTATAACCTGCTTTGAAAAATGAGGAAATTCATCAAAAAAAAGCACTCCTCCATTTGCTAGGGCAACCTCGCCAATCTTAGCATTTTTAACCCCGCCTCCAAAAATACTAGCCATGGTGCTTGTATGGTGAGGGTGGCGAAAAGCCCTTTCTTTTGTGAATTCGCAGTTTTTTGAATTTAAAGATAAATAAGCATTTTGTAATAAAATTTCTTTTAAATTTTGAGGTGGCATAATATAAACTAAACGTTTAGCACACATACTTTTACCACTTCCAGGGCTTCCTTCAAATAAAATATTATGCATACCAAGGGCTGCGATTAAACAAGCCCTTTTAGCATTTTCTTGCCCTTTTATATCTAAAAAATCTAATTTAAAATCTGAATTTTCTATAAAAATTTCATTGTCTATAATCAAAGGCTTTTCAAAGAGTGGATGAGCCTTATTTACTCGAAATTTTTCATAATTTTTTTCTTTAAAAAATTCTCCTACTTCATCTAAATTTAAAAGCCCATAAATTTCTAAATTAGGAATCATACTTGCCTTCATGGCTATGCTTTTTGGCACTACAACCCTGGCAGTTTTAAGCTTTGTGCTTAAAAATAAAAGCAAGGAAAAAAGCTCATTTGTACTTTTTATGCTACCATCAAGCCCTAGTTCTCCAAGGACAAAAAACTCATCTATATCATCATTTTGCATTAAGATTAAACTTGCGATTGCTAAATCAAAATGAGAGCCCTTTTTTGGAATACCTGAAGGGCTTAAATTTATAGTGATTTTCCTAGCAGGTAGAGTAAAATCACAACTTATTAAGGCAGCCTTAATACGTTCAACACTTTCTTTAATAGCTGTATTTGCAAGTCCTACTATGCTAAAACCAGGTAATCCCTTAGTAAAAACAGACTCAACATCGATTAAATCAAGATTATCATCAAAACTAACACATTTAAGCTTTTTCATTTTTTTTAGCTAATTTTTGTTTTTTCTTAAATTCTGTGTCAAATTTTTTTCTTTTAAGATAAGAAATTCTCTCTATAAAAAGATGTCCATCTAAATGGTCATTTTCATGCTGGATTGCAACTGCTAAAAAATCACTTGCTTCAAGTCTTTGAAATTCGCCAAAGCGATCTTGATATTCTAATAAAATATGCTTATACCTATTTACTTCTTCAAAAAATTCAGGCACGCTTAAACATCCTTCTGTACAAGTGATTTGCTCGTCTCCTAGTGGGGTTATCTTAGGATTTATAATCTCAAGTAAATTTTCTTTTTTTTGTTCTTCATTTTCATCAAGTATATTTACAAGCAAGGCACGAAGTGGCACATCTACTTGAATAGCTGCTATACCTACGCCATTATTTGCTATCATAGTCTCATACATGTCATCAAGTAAAATATGAAGTTTTGAGTCAAATTCAAGCACTTCTTTTGAGGTCAAAAAAAGTCTCTTATTTGGGTAGGTTATAATCTTTCTTATCACAAAAATACCTTACTTAAAGCTTTTTTCTAAAACCTTATCAATAATGCCATATTCCTTAGCCTCGGTTGAACTCATAAAAAAATCTCTATCCGTATCCTTAGCAATCTTGCTTAATTTTTGCTTGGTATTTTTTGCTAAAATTTCATTTAAAACTGCTTTTAAACGCAAAATTTCTTTGGCCTGAATTTCAATATCTGTTGCTTGACCTCTAGCCCCACCTAGTGGTTGATGAATCATAATTCTAGCATTTGGCAAGGCAAAACGTTTTCCTTGAGTACCACAACTTAATAAAAAGGCACCCATAGAAGCAGCTTGTCCTATGCAAATAGTGCAAATATCAGGTTTTATATAACACATAGTATCATAAATACTAAGACCACTTGTTATAACTCCACCTGGTGAGTTTATATAAAGATAAATATCTTTTTGTGGGTCCTCTGCTTCTAAAAATAAAAGCTGGGCTACTATTGAAGATGCCATATTGTCCTCAATCTCACCACTTAACATTACAATTCTATCTTTTAATAAGCGAGAATATATATCATAAGATCTCTCACTTCTACTTGTCTTTTCTACAACAAAAGGGATATTCATTTATACGTCCTTATTTTTTGATAAAAATATCTTGGAAAAGTTTTTCTTCTACAAGAGCCATTTTTAAGGCTGGCAAGGCACCTTGTTTTTTATAATTTTCTAAATGTTCATTAGGATTCATTCCATAACGATAGGCTTCAAAATAAACTGCTTGTACGAGTTCTTGGTCGCTTACTTCAATCTTTCTAAGTCTTGCTAACTCATCAACTATAAAGGTAAATTTAACGCTTTTTTTTGCATCATCCTTAAAGCTATCTCTTTTTTCCTTTGCCTTATCCTTGTCCTTAGCAAAACTTTGCCTTTCTTCATCGCTAAAATTTACCCAAGCATTTCTAAATTGTATATCTGTTTCTTGTTCTACTATGCCATGAGGTAAATCAAAATCAAATTTTTCAATCAAAGAATCTACAAATTTTGACTTTAATTCTTCATTTATTAATTTATACAATTTTTCATTATGAATTTGTTCTTCTATTTGTTTATCTAAAAGTTCAATGCTTGGCTTTTCTTCATTTGGCAAAAGCTTTTTTAAAAGTTCATCGTTAATTTCTGGCATTTTTAAGACTTGAATTTCATGTAATTTTACCTTAAAGATAGCTTCTTTTCCTGCTAAATTTTTAGCATTATAATTATCCGGGAATTTAACCTTTATCTCCTTTTCTTCACCTTTTTTCATGCCTATCATGCCATCTTCAAAACCTGGGATAAACTGCTTTGAGCCTATTTCTAATACATAATTTTCAGCCTTACCTCCATCAAAAGCAATCCCATCAACAAAGCCTTCAAAATCAAATTTAGCAAAATCTTTTTCTTCTAAACTTTGCTTATCCACAGTCTCAGTTGTAGCATATCTTCTTAAAAGTTGATTTTTCTTTTCTTCAAATTCTTCCTTGCTAGCCTTTGGTATCTCATAGTTAGGAATTAATTTTTCATACTCATTAAGTTCAATCTTAGGTCTAAATGAAAGTACCAATTTAGTCTCAATGCCATTATCTTTTTGTTCGAATTTTTCAAAATAAGGCTGTCCTACAAGTTCAGTTGTATCCTTTTTAAGTTCTTTTAAGGCTAAATCTATAACCTCTTTTAATAATCTTTGTTCTGCATCTTGCTTTAATTCTTTTGCGTATCTTTTTAATACTGCATTTACAGGTACATGCCCTGGTCTAAAACCATCCATTTTAACACTTTTTGATGCTTCTTTGGCTAATTTTTGAATTTGCGTTTGCATAGCAGTGCTTGAAATACTAGCATCTACATTTGCATTAACAGAGTCTAGTTGTGTTGCTTTAACTTGCATTGTATTTTCCCTTAAAAACTAAAATTTTTGAGTAATCATAGCAAATTTTTCCTTATTGATTGCAAAATTTTTAAAGCAATTTATGATAAAATACGCAAATTTTTTTACTATAACGGAGTTAAGTTTGCAAGAAAAATTTCAAGATTGCATTAAAACTATATTAACATTATTAGGCGAAAATCCTAACAGAGAAGGACTTATAAATACACCAAAACGCGTATTTAAGGCGTTTGAATACCTTACTAGTGGCTATAAAAAAGATGTAAAAGATATTTTAAACAATGCTTTATTTGAAAGTTCGAATAACGAAATGGTGATTGTAAGAGATATTGAATTTTATAGCCTTTGTGAGCATCATTTATTGCCATTTTTTGGTCGTGTGCATGTTGCTTATATACCTGATAAAAAGGTAGTTGGCTTAAGTAAAATTCCTAGATTAGTTGAAATTTTTGCAAGAAGACTTCAAATACAAGAACAATTAACCGAACAAATAGCAGATGCTTTAATGCAAAATGTAGGAGCAAAGGGCGTTGGCGTGGTTATTGAGGCAAGGCATTTATGCGTTGAAATGCGTGGGGTGGAAAAAGTAAATTGCACTACCTCAACTTCTGCACTTAGGGGCATTTTTTTAAAAGATGAAAAGACTAGAAAGGAATTTTTTTCTTTGATAAATTCTTTTAAACAGGTTCGTTTTTAATGAAATTAGAAAAACTTAGGGAAAGATTAGGACGAGAAAATTTAAGCGTAGTTTTTGGAGAAATTACAAAAATTTCGCCAACTAGCTTAGAGATTAAGGGCTTAAAAACAGGTATTGGCGATATAGTACAATTAGTTTCAAATACTAATGATAAATTACAAACTCTGGCTATGGTTATTGAAATAAAGGATAATTATAGTTATTTAAGTCCATTTTCTTTTATAGAGGGCTTTAAAATCGGCGATAAGGCGTTTATAAGCGATGCTGGAATGCAAATAGGCGTTAGCGATGAGCTTTTAGGAAGAGTGGTTGACCCATTCATGAGAGCAAAGGATGGCAAGGAAAATATAGAACCAACGCATTATATTCCTATTATGAAAGCACCCATTGATGCTATGAAAAGAAGTTTAATTGATACGATTTTTCCAGTTGGGGTTAAGACAATTGATGGGCTATTAACTTGTGGAGTTGGTCAAAAACTAGGCATTTTTGCAGGTAGCGGGGTAGGTAAATCTACCTTAATGGGAATGATAGTAAAAAATTCAAAGGCTACCATAAAAGTAGTAGCCCTAATCGGTGAAAGAGGCCGTGAAATACCTGAGTTTATACAAAAAAATCTTAATGGAAAGCTTGATAATACAGTTATTATTGCTGCAACTAGCGATGATAGTGCTTTGATGAGAAAATACGGGGCCTTTTGTGCTATGAGTGTGGCTGAATACTTTAAAGAAAAGGGGCATGACGTGCTTTTCATAATGGATAGTGTTACTCGTTTTGCAATGGCACAAAGAGAAATTGGCCTTGCCCTTGGCGAACCACCTACTACAAAGGGCTATCCTCCAAGCGTTTTAAGTTTATTACCCCAACTTATGGAAAGGGCAGGCAAAGAAGAGGGCAAGGGCACTATAACTGCCTTTTTTACGGTGTTAGTTGATGGGGATGATATGAGTGACCCTATTGCCGATCAGAGTCGTTCTATATTAGATGGGCATATTGTTTTAAGCCGTGAAATGACTGATTATGGTATTTATCCTCCTATTAATATACAAAATTCGGCCTCTCGTGTAATGAATGATATTATAAAACCAGAACATAGGGCATTGGTTATGAAATTTAAACGTTTAAATTCACTTTTAAAGGAAAATGAAGTATTGCTTAGGATTGGGGCTTATCAAAAAGGAACAGATAAAGAACTTGATGAAGCCGTGGCAAAAAAGGATTTTATGCAAAATTTCCTGATGCAAGAACCTAATGAAAATTTTGAATTTGAAGAAATGCTTGAACTTTTAAAGGGTATTGATAGCCAGGTACCACTTCCACCAGTTGCTAATGTACAACCAAATTTAGCAACCACAAAGACAAATGTACCACTTCCACCAAATGTAGCAACAAAGGCAAAAGTTTAAGTTTGAAATTTAGCAAAAGGTAATTTTAAAACATTAATTTAAGTCCTAGAAAAAAAATATAATTTATGTAAATGTTTTATTTATCGTTTAAAAAATAAATATCAACGCCATAATTTATATAAAATCCTAAACTGCTAATAATTATAACAAATACATACAGATAAAATATACGCTTTAACGAATTTTAATATCTATTTTTAGCTATAACACAAATTTTTATGAGATTACAAAAAATTTATAAAGAAGTGGTGCGGATGAAAGGACTTGAACCTTCACGCATTTTTGCACCAGATCCTAAGTCTGGCGTGTCTGCCAATTTCACCACATCCGCAAAAAAATGGTACGCCCAAGAGGATTCGAACCTCTGGCCTACGGCTTAGAAGGCCGTTGCTCTATCCAGCTGAGCTATGAGCGCTCAAAACAATGGTGCGCCCGATAGGAATTGAACCCATAACCTACAGATCCGAAGTCTGTCGCTCTATCCAGTTGAGCTACGAACGCCGAGTGGGGTGAGTGATGGGTCTCGAACCCACGACCCTCAGAACCACAATCTGATGCTCTAACCAACTGAGCTACACTCACCATTTTAAAAATGGTCGGGGTGAAAAGATTCGAACTTTCGGCCCCCTGGTCCCAAACCAGGTGCGCTAACCAGACTGCGCTACACCCCGAAATAAATAAAGCAAGTATTTTAACGAAAAAATATTACAAAGTCAAGTTAAATAAAGCCTTGCTATAAGTTTTAGCATATAATTTTTACATTTTTTTTAATTTCTAATGCGTAAAAAAACGGGAAAACGAGGCAGGTTATTTTTAGTTAAACCATTAAATTTATAAGTGATAATTGAGCCGATTGGTGGAGGGTTGATTCTGTCTTTATCTTTAAGGCCTGAGCCTATTTTAATCACCCTTTCATCTTGCATTTTACAAAGTAAGGACCCGACCTTATCTATATTTTTGCCCTTGCCCTTTGTATAGCCTACAACTTCACATTCTGCATCAAAAAAAGGCTTAAATTTAAAAGCTAAATTTGAACGTTTTTTCTCATAATCAAGCTCATTTTTACGGATAATTAAGCCTTCGCCACCCTTTTTTAAAATTTCTTCATAATATGTTTTTAAATGTGCTAAATTTTGAATTTTAATTTGTGGTATGATTTTAAGCCTTGAGTTTGGGTACTTTTCTAAATACTCTTTTAAAATATTTAAGCGATTTTCTAGTGTGCAAGGATTTAGATTAAATTCTTTACAAGCATTAGGTACGTCAAAGACATTAAAACTAGCCCTTTCCCAAAGCTTATTTGTAATATCATCACTTCTAATAAGGCTTGAAATTTCATCAAAACTAGCCCTTTGTATGAAAAATTCTCCATCTAACTCAAAGGGTGGATAATTATTGATAAAATCGCTAGGTACCTTAATAATATAATTTTTTCTACTTTTAAAGCTTTTTGTGTCCCAAATTCCACGCACTCCATCAAGCTTTTCACTCATCATAAAGACTTTTATGTTTTCATCATTGAAATTTTTTTCGTTAAAATTACTAAACAATAAAAGCTCATTGGCCACTGCTAAATCTACAAATATTAAATTAAAAAAACAAAATTTAAAAAAGTTTGATAGTATAGCCATTTGCATCTTTATCTATATGATAGCTATATTTTCCATCCAAATAAATTACTAAACGATAATAGCCCTTATGTGAGCCAAAATCAATCCTTTTAAACAAAGAATTATTAAGTCTTATGTTCTTAGTTGGACTTATCTTATCTGATTTAAAATCCACTACTATCTTGCTTGGATTGCCTATTGCAAAATCAGAAATTATCTCATCTTGAGTATTAAATTTAATCTTATTTTTATAGGTTGTATAAGCTATGTATTCATAAATTTGTTCGGTTTGTAAAGGCATTTCTATATTTATTGAACTATTTGCCTCCATGTTTTGATCTATTTTTTCAGGAATGGTTACTGATACATCTAAAATTTGACTAGCATCAGGGGTTTTAGAACGAGAAAAAGCATAGGTTTCATGCCAATCAATACTTTTATTAATATCCACGCTCACGCTTTCTTCAGTGCCATCAAGCTTTATATAATTAAAAGTTATACTTTTTAAAATTCTTGCATCAGAATTAAATTTCATCTCTTCTCTTTGAAAGGCTTGAGGCAATACAATACTTGCATTTTGTTCTACAGCAAATGGGTTATCATCTGCCTTTAAACAAGCTAAACATATAAGTAATAATAAAATTTTATTTTTCATTTGGGTACAATCCTTGTAATTCAAAATAATCCTTTTGTGCCTTGGAATTTTGTTCTTTTAAAAACAAAATTTTTCTGTTTAAATCCTTTTTTGTCGCTTCTAATGATAACATAGTATCAAGGGAATATTGCCCAAAAAGCATATTTCCAAAATAAATAGCACCTATGCTAACTAAAAGTGCCCAAAAAAACATTTTTAAAATCGAAGCATAAAGACCTCGTTTTTTCGTGCTTTCATCATATTCTTTAAGTAAATCGCTCAGAGTTTTTCTCCTAAATACTCATTATTTACTAGTTCTATTTCTAATAAACGATTATATTTTGCTGTTCTTTCACCTCTTGCTAGTGCACCTGTTTTAATTTGACCTGTATTTAATGCTACAGCAAAATCGGCTATAAAGGCATCTTCGCTTTCACCTGAACGATGACTCATAATACATTTATAATTATGCCTTTGTGCTAAACGCACTGTTTTCATGGTTTGAGATATAGTGCCTATTTGATTAGGCTTAATTAAAATAGCATTTGCCATTTTTTGAATAATGCCCTCTCTTAAAATATCTTCATTTGTAACAAATAAATCGTCCCCCACAAGTTGAATTTTTTTGCCTAGTTTTTCAGTTAATTTTATCCAGCCATCAAAGTCATTTTCTGCTAGGCCATCTTCAATACTATAAATTGGATACTTGTCACAAAGGTCAACATAAAGCTTAATAAGCTCATCGCTACTCAAACTCGTACTTTCTAAATGATACTTTCCATCCTTGTAAAATTCACTAGATGCTATATCAAGAGCTATTTTTATATTTTTTTCATAACCTGCCTTTTTAATGCAAGTCATTAAAAGCTCTATTGGTTCAGTATTATTTGCTAAATTTGGAGCAAAACCACCTTCATCACCTAAGGCAGTTGAGTGCCCAAGATTAGCTAATTCTTTTTTTAAGATAGCATAAATTTCACAAACTGCCCTTAATGCCTCTTTGAAGGTTAAAAAACCAAAAGGCATAATCATAAATTCTTGAAAATCTACATTATTGTTTGCATGAGCCCCACCATTTATGATATTACACATAGGCACGGGCAAAACACTAGCATTTGCACCACCTAAATACCTATACAAAGGTATATTTAAAGAATTTGCAACTGCCCTAGCTGTAGCCATTGAAACGCCAAGGGTAGCATTTGCTCCTAAATTTGAGTAATTATGCGTACCATCAAGTTCTTTTAAGGTTTCATCAATAATGCCTTGCTCAAAGGCATTAAGACCGATAAGCTCATCGGCTATTTTTTCATTTACATTTGCAACAGCCTTTAAAACGCCTTTTCCATTAAATCTTTCATCATTATCTCTAAGTTCTAAGGCCTCTTTTGAACCAGTACTTGCCCCACTTGGTACTATAGCACTACCACTTGTACCATCATTTAAAATAACTTCTGCTTTGATAGTTGGATTACCCCTACTATCAAGCACCTCATAAGCCATAATATCTTCAATAACTAGCATTTTTTACTCCTCTTCATCTTCTTCATTTGAAGTTAAAGCATTATCTAAGCCCATAGAATTGCTTATCGCTACGACAATTTCATCTGCTATTTTTGGATTTTCTTTTAAAAAGATTTTAGCATTTTCTCTACCCTGTGCTAGTTTTTTATCCTTATAAGAAAGCCAAGCACCGCTTTTATCGATAATATCAAGCTTTACACCATAATCAATAATCTCACCTTCCCTACTCAAACCCTCGCCAAACATTACATCAAATTCAGCTTGTTTAAATGGAGGTGCTACCTTATTCTTAGCTACCTTTACCTTAACGCGATTGCCTATAGGTTCTTCATTTTGCTTTAATGTAGCAACCCTTCGAACATCAAGTCTAACCGAAGAGTAAAATTTCAAGGCATTTCCACCTGTTGTAGTTTCAGGGGTACCATAGCCTATCATACCGATTTTCATACGAATTTGATTGATAAAAATAACAGTTGTATTCATTTTATGAACTATGCCCGTAAGCTTTCTTAATGCCTGGCTCATTAATCTTGCTTGAAGTCCTACATGTTGGTCTCCCATATCGCCTTCTATTTCTGCTTTTGGGGTAAGGGCTGCAACGCTATCAATTACTATTAAATCCATAGCCCCACTTCTTGCTATAGTTTCTACAATCTCTAAAGCTTGTTCGCCAAAATCAGGTTGAGAAATGTAAAGATTATCTGTATCTACGCCCAAATTTTTAGCGTATTTTACATCCAAGGCATGTTCGGCATCTATAAAGGCACAAACTCCACCTGCTTTTTGACATTCTGCTATGATATGCAAAGTTAAAGTTGTTTTACCAGAGGCCTCTGGTCCATAAATTTCTATAATTCTTCCCTTTGGCACTCCACCTATGCCTAAGGCTAAATCAAGTCCAACAGAACCTGTAGAAATTGCATCAATTTTTTCAACTTTTTTATCTCCAAGCCTTAAAATAGTACCCTTTCCAAAGGCTTTATCAAGGCTTTTTAAAGCAGCGTCTAAGGATTTTTTCTTATTATCATCCATTTGCAGTCCTTTTACTTAATTAAATTATAATTTTACAAAGATATCTTTAACATAAGTTTTTTTTGTTAAAATTTCAAGGCTAAATTTTTTTATAATGTTAAGGGTGTAAAATGAATTTTAAGATTAATAAAAATAAGGTTTAATCAATGAAAACTATAAATTTAGCACATTCTCCTGATGCAGATGATATTTTTATGTATATGGCTATAAAATTTGGCTGGGTTAGGAATTTTAATTATCAAAATAAGGCCCTTGATATACAAAGCTTAAATGATTTTGCCCTGCAAAATGAATTTGATGTGAGTGCTATATCTTTTGGAGTTTATCCTTTAATAGCAAAAGAATACGCACTTTTAAGAACGGCTGTAAGTTTTGGGCAAGGTTATGGACCAAAGCTTATCAAAAAAAAGAATACCACTTTAAAAAAAAATTTCAAAGTAGCACTAAGTGGGGCAAATACCACAAACGCCTTACTTTTTCGTATGAAGTATAAGGATGCTAGGATAGTTTATAAGAATTTCTTAGACATTGAAAAAGCTGTTTTAAGTGGCGAGGTGGATGCTGGTGTGTTAATACATGAAAGCATTTTAGATTTTGATGAAAATTTATGCGTTGAGACTGAAATTTGGGATTTGTGGCTAGAATTTGCAAAAGAACAAATTCCATTACCACTTGGTGGAATGGCACTTAGAAGATCCTTGCCTATAAGTGATGCAATTTTAATAGAAAAGGATTTAACAAAAGCTGTTGATTTAGCACATAATAATAAAAAAATAATGTCAAAAATGTTATTTGAACGAAATTTAATAAGGGTCAATGCTACAAATTTAGATACCTATCTTAATCTATACGCAAATAAAAATTCAATATCCATGAATGAAGAACAATTGCTTGCCTTAAATATTTTGTTTAAATTAGGCTATGAGTATAAATTTTATGATAAAATAATTAATGTAGAAAATTATTTAATCCCTTGCGAGTATGAAAACGCAAGATATTCTTAAAGGAAAAATATGGATGAAAGTACCCTTGTCGCCCTTGGCGTTCAAACCTTTAAAGTAACACTTACTATAGCCTTGCCTATGCTTTTAGCTGGTCTTGGTGCTGGACTTTTAATAAGTATTTTTCAAGCTACTACGCAAATTAACGAAATGACTTTAGCCTTTGTACCAAAAATCATACTAGTAGTTGTTGTGCTTATCTTTTTAATGCCTTGGATGATTTCTACAATGACTGATTTTACCAC
Source organism: Campylobacter sp. LR264d (assembly GCF_008633895.1). Classification (NCBI taxonomy): domain Bacteria; kingdom Pseudomonadati; phylum Campylobacterota; class Epsilonproteobacteria; order Campylobacterales; family Campylobacteraceae; genus Campylobacter; species Campylobacter sp. LR264d. Next base: position 69,619 of record NZ_VJNT01000016.1, on the reverse strand, counting down.
GGGTGTGTTTGATCAAATTCCACTTTTTATCAAGTATCAATGATAATTGATTTTAAAAAATATAGCTCTGTTCGAATAGGTAGTCCTTTTGAAGTACAAATTTTAGATGAAATTTGTAACTTTAATGGATTTATAATCGGTGGGGCTAATAATCTTTTGGTAAGTGATAAGAAAAAAACACTAGGAATTTTAAGTAAAAATTTTAATTTTATTAATATCTTAGAACAAAATAATAATTTTGTAATCCTTGAAATAGGCTGTGCCACCCCTTCTTCTTTAATGTATAATTTTGCTAAAAAACACAATATTAAAGGCTTTGAATTTTTACAAAAAATTCCAGGTCTACTTGGTGGGCTTTTAAAAATGAATGCAGGTTTAAAGGATGAAAATATTAGCTTAAATTTAATAAGTATCACTACTAGCAATAAAGAAATTTTAAAAGAAAATATAAATTTTAGCTATCGCTTTTGTGATTTAAAAGACATTTTTTTCAAGGCTAAATTTAAGCTTTTTTTTGGTTTTGATAATGAAAAAGACGCACTTTTAAAAAATCTTAGAAATAATCAACCAAGCGGGGCTTCTTTTGGTAGTATTTTTAAAAATCCAAGTGGTGATTTTGCGGGTCGTTTGATTGAAAGCGTTGGGCTTAAAGGCTTTTGTAAAAATGATGCTATGATTAGTGATAAGCACGCAAATTTTTTAATAAATAAAAAAAATGCTAGTTTTGATGATGCCTTTTTTCTTATAGAACTTGCTAAAAAAAGGGTTTATGAAACTCACGGCATAAAGCTTGTTGAAGAAGTAATTATAATTTAAAATCCTTTTTATACCTTAAAAATCCAAGCAAAGAACAAAACAATAAAGACGCAGTTAACGTGCAAAGAAAATCCCAGCCTACAATTTGATAATAAATTCCTGGCAAAACCGAACCAAGTGCTCCTCCACTATAATAAATAGTAAGATAAAGTCCATTTGCTAAGCCTTTTTTTGTAGTACTTAAATTTATCATTGCTGAAAAAATCGCATGACAAATAAACATTCCACTACACACTACAAACATTGCAAAAAAGCTGAAATAATAATCCTTAACCATTACAAAAAAACAACCCATTATAAAACTTATAAGCCCAAAAACTGCCGTATTTGAGCGAGATTTTAAAATTTGAATTGTTTTATTTATAAGCAAAGAACTTAAAACCCCTGTTAGATAGCTAACATAAACAAGTCCTATTTGAGTTTGAGTTATATCTTTAAACACTTCTTTTAAGTGAAAGGGCAAAAAAGAAGTTATGCTTTGAAAGGCAAAAAACATTGTAAAAATACAGATAAAAAGGGCTATAAATTTTGCTTGTTTGAAAAAGGGTATATAATCTTTAAGGCTTGTTTTTTGCGTTAAATTTGAGTATTTTTGTTTAAAAAGCATTAAAGAAAAGGCACATATTAGCATTAAAAAGGCAAAGAAATTTAAGGCAATTCCCCAAGAGAATATATCACTTAAATAACTTCCAAAAATTCTACCTACAAAGCCTCCAAAGGTGGTAGCCCCTATATAAAATGCTATGTTTTTTTGAATATTATTTGTATCAATCCTTGTTAAAAGCGTAAGAAGAGAGGTTAAAATCGCTGGAATAAATAAAGCTTGAATAAAACGAAGGCTTAAAAATATATAAAAATTTAAGACTAAGCTACCTAAAATTTGCAAAATCGCACAAGCAAACAAAGAAACAATAAGAATTTTTTTTAAGGAAAAATTTTCAAGCAAGTAACCATAGATTAAAGGACTAATGGCTAAGGGAATTAAAGCTATACTCATAATCCAAGAAATTTGATTTAAATTTACATTAAAATAACTTGCTAGCAAAGGCATTAAAGGCTGAGGTGCATAAAGGAGTGCAAGGGTTAGCATTGCTGTAAAAATTATAAGAAGTTGTAGGGCTTTCATAGTTTTTAATTTAAACACAATCAAAATTAAGTTTAGCTTATATAAAAAATACTTAAGCTAAAATATCCTTTTCATTGTGTATAATTGTATATTTTATTTTTAAGGAGTTTAATTGGACCCCAGTCAATTCATAGATACTGCACAAACTGCTACTACTTACACCTTTAATGTAGGTTATTCTAGTTTGATGATTTTCATCGCCTTTGTTTTAGTTTTTTTAAATGGTTTTTTCGTATTGTCTGAATTTAGCATAGTAAAGGTACGTCGTTCTAAATTAGAAGAATTTTTAAAAGAAAAAAGACCTAATGCAAAAATGGCTTTAAAAGTAACCTCTAAGCTTGATACCTATCTTAGTGCTTGTCAATTAGGTATTACCTTAAGTTCTCTAGCCCTTGGATGGATAGGAGAACCAGCCCTTGCAAGTATGCTTGAAACTTTATTAAGTAAATTTCATACAAGCCCTGTAATTATTCATAGTTTAGCCTTTATAATTGCTTTTAGTGCTATAACGCTTTTACATGTGGTTTTAGGAGAACTTGTCCCAAAAAGTATAGCAATCGCCATTGCAGATAGGACTGTGCTTTGGGTGGCAAGACCATTGCATTGGTTTTGGTTAATTTCTTTTCCTTGTATTAAAATCTTTGATATATTAGCAGCCCTTGCCTTAAAGGTTTTTGGGATAAAACCAGCAAAAGAATATGAATTAACGCATTCAGAAGAAGAGATTAAATTTATAGCAAGTGAAAGTCAAAAAGGTGGAGTTTTAGATGAATTTGAAACTGAGATTATAAGAAATGCTGTTGATTTTAGCGATACAATGGCTAAGGAGGTTATGACCCCACGTCGCGATATGATTTGCCTTGATAAACAAAACTCGTACGAAGAAAATTTAAAAATTCTTTACACTCACCAACATACACGTTTTCCTTGTATAGATGGTTCAAAGGATTGCGTTGTAGGCATGATACACATTAGAGATATAGTTAAAAATGAACTTTCTGAAAATAAGGCTAAGATAGATGATTTTATAAAGCCTTTGATTATAGTACCAGAAAATATTAGCATTTCAAAGGTACTTGTAATGATGAATAAAGAACGTTCTCACGTAGCCTTAGTTATTGATGAGTATGGGGGTACTGCTGGAATTTTAACTATGGAAGATATTTTAGAAGAAATTATTGGCGAAATTAAAAATGAAAATGAAGAAGATAGTTATAAAAAAATATCCGATGATGTGTATGAATTTCAAGGACGTTGCGATATAGAACAGGTTGAAGAGCTTTTATTGATTAGTTATGATAAAAATTTAGAACAAGTTACAATTGGTGGATATGTGTTTAATCTTTTAGGACGTTTGCCAGTAGTTGGTGACATTATAGATGATGAGCTTTGCACCTATGAAGTTTGTAAAATGGATGCAAATTCAATTGAGCTTGTAAAAGTAACTAAAAAACCTACCATTGAATAATTTAGCCCTTTGGGGCTGAATTTATGTACAATTAAATCAATTTACCAACAATAAAAAAATTTAAATAAGAAAAAATATTTTTTTAAAATAACTATTTGCACTATTTTAAAACAAAAATTAGAAAGTAAAAGCTTAAATAGTACTAAGCTTGTGTTAGGATATAAGCTTTATGCATAACTAGTTTTTTAAAAACAAAAATTTATTCCTTCGTTTGAAAAAATAATTCCTTAAAACGTTTATTGGCGTATTCTTCTATATCTTTTTGTAAGATTGAGTAATTTTTCATAAGTTCTAGTGCCCTATCAGTAAGCTTAGTGCCCGATTCTTGAGAGCGGCCCTGCCTAGTGATTACAAGCTGTTCTTGGCTATTTTGTTGCAAGTTATGCAAATGTGTCCAAGCCTTTTTATAGTTAAGATTCATCATTTTTGCAGCATGAAGTAAGCTTCCAGTTTGTGCAATTAATTCTAAAAGTTCAGTTTTTCCTTTGCCAAAAAGTACGTCCCCGTTACCATTTTCTATCCAAGTCTTAGTTTTTACTATCAATTCTTTATTCCTTTTTTCCTTAAAACAACCAAGCTCACAATAAGTAACCCCTATATCATAAGTCTTTAAAAGTGAACGCACGGCCTTTAAATTCACATTCATTTTTACAAACTCTCTAGCCTTAGCACAGCTTATTTTACCATTTTCATCCAAATAAGGTTCAATAATTTTTAAAAGCTCATGCCTACCCTTATCAAAATCTAAATGCCCAAATTGCCCAAGTTCGCAATTATCAATACGAATACCATTTTTTTGAGCCACTTCCCCTATAAATTTAGCATCCTTGTTAAATTTCTTAGCTAACTTAAAAGCAGTGTTACAATCAAGCTTTTCATCGCCATTTAGCATTTCTTTAATACAGGCTAGAATTTCATTTTCCATAATAAACCCCTTATTCTAGGGTATTAACTTGCTTTTTGATTTTGCAAGTTAAACATTCTAAGAAAGTTCCTTTTTTAAGCTCTTTAATTATCATATTTTTACCACATTCTTCGCATTTTTCATCACTTGGCTTATAATTGCTTACAAAATTGCATTTTGGATACCTTGAACACCCATAAAATTTCCCACGTTTTGAACTTCTTTCTACTATGTCGCCTTCCTTACATAAAGGACAAGCTACGCCTATTTTTTTAGCCTCTTTTTTGCTAAAATTTGTTTCATTGCTATTATCTAATTTCCTAGAATAACGACATTTTGGAAAGGACAAACAAGCTATAAATTCGCCAAATCTACCCTTTCTAATGGCAAGTTCGCCCCCGCATTCAGGGCACCTTTCATCAATCTTTACAAAGGTCTTTTGACTTGCAATCTTAGTTTTACCTTCTTCAATCTTTCTCATAAAAGGATAATAAAAATCTTTCAATGTTTCTTGCCAATCAGCCTTATTTTCTGCTATATCATCAAGCGTATTTTCAAGCTTTGCTGTAAATTCACTACCCACAATATCGCTAAAATTTTTTTCTAAAAGTTCAATCACATTAAAGGCTATTTCACTTGGGATAAGTTGCTTTTTATCTATTGTTACATATTCTCTATTTGTTAAAATGCTAATTGTAGGGGCGTACGTACTTGGCCTTCCTATGCCTAGGCTTTCAAGTTTTTTAACAAGACCTGCCTCGCTATATCTTGGTGGGGCTTCTGTATAGTGTGTGCTAAGCTTCAAATCTTGTATGTTTAATTCATCATTTATATTTAAGATTGGTAAAATTTTATCCTTATCCATATCCCCATAAACCCTATAATAGCCATCAAATAAAATTTTACGACCACTTATTTTAAAAACTGCCTTATCACTTTTAACAAAAACATTTTGGGTTTGAGACAGGGCAGGTGCCATTTGACAAGCTAAAAAGCGATTATAAATCAAAGAATAAAGTTTTAACTCATCCTTGTCTAAAAATTGTTCTGCGATTTTCGGGGTAAAAGAAAGATTTGTAACCCTTATAGCCTCGTGTGCTTCTTGGGCGGAGTTTGATTTTGTGGTATAAATATTAGCCTTGCTTGGTAAGTATTTGTCTCCAAAAGTTTCCTTAATAAAATTTCTAGCCCCTTGCACGGCTTCCTTAGCTAAATTTAAACTATCCGTTCTCATATAGGTTATTACCCCCATAACGCCTTGATGAGTTTTAACGCCTTCATAAAGTTTTTGAGCTATAACCATTGTTTTTTTAGGGGCAAAACCAAGCCTATTACTTGCACTTTGTTGCAAGGTAGAGGTCATAAAAGGAGGTGGGGCTTGAATTTTTCTTTCCTTGCTTTCTATGTTAAAGATATGAAATTTTGAATTTTTACAATGTTCTAAAATAAGCTTAGCCCTATCTTTATTGGTTAAACTAAGCTTTTCTATTTTTTGCTTATCAAATTCTACTAATTCAGCGTCTAAATCTTTATTAAAAATCATATCAATACTAAAATATTCAAGTGGTACAAAGGCTTTAATCTCTTTTTCTCTATCTACAATTATCTTTAAGGCTGCACTTTGAACACGCCCGGCGCTTAATCCTCTTTGAATTTTTTGACCAAGCAAGGGACTTAATTTATATCCCACAATTCTATCAAGCAAACGTCTAGTTTGTTGAGCGTTAACTGAGTTTATATTTAACTTTCTAGGATTTTTTAAGGCATTATCAATTGCAGTTTTTGTAATTTCGTGAAAAACGATTCTAGGTAAGGAATTTTCATCCTTTCCTATAGCCTTTGCTATATGATAAGCAATGGCCTCTCCTTCTCTATCTTCATCAGTTGCCAAATAAACTTCCTTAGCATTTAATGCCCTTTTCTTTAAATCTTTTACAATATCACTATGATCACTTACAATCTTATATTCAGGGACAAAGGCATCATCAGTTATTTTAATACCAAAGCTTGTTTTTGGCAAATCCCTAATATGACCCTTTGAAGCTACAACATCATAATCTTTTCCTAAAAAATTGGCTATTGTCTTAGCCTTAGCAGGTGATTCTACGATAATTAAGCCTTTTTTCATCAAGTCCCCTTGTAAAAAATAATTTTGAAACTTTACCATATATAGCCAAAAATTCTAACTAAAAAATTTAAAATTTGCATAATTTAGTATAAATTTTTTGCTAAAATTACGCACTTAAATCACAAAGGAAAGAAATGTTAGAATGGATTACTAGCCCTGATGCTTGGCTAGTTTTAATAACCTTAAGTGCCCTAGAAATAATTTTAGGCATAGACAATATCATTTTTTTAGCCATTCTTGTTAGTAAATTGCCAGTTCATTTAAGGGATAAGGGGCGAATTCTTGGGCTTTTATTTGCAATGCTTACAAGAATTTTACTGCTTTTTTCACTATTTTGGGTAATGAAACTAACTAAACCCTTATTTAGCATTTATTTTGGCGATTTAACAAATTTAAACGGGGCATTATTTAGCTTTTTTTATTTTGCCTTTTTTATAGGTCCTATTAGTGAAAGTACTCATTTTTGGGGTGAAATTTCGGGCAGAGATTTAGTTTTATTTTTTGGTGGACTTTTTTTAATAATAAAATCCATAAAAGAATTAAAAGAAAGCATACTTCATAAAGAAGAAGAAAATTTAAACATTAAAATAAGTTCAAAACTTTGGGTAGTAGTAGCTGAAATAGCCATTATAGACATAGTTTTTTCCCTTGATAGTGTTATTACTGCAGTTGGCATAGCCCAAAATATAGAAATCATGGTACTAGCTGTAATCTTAGCCGTACTTGTAATGTTATTTGCCTCAAAGCCTATTGCTATTTTTGTTGATAGGTATCCAAGTATTAAAATTTTAGCCCTTGCCTTTTTGGTGCTAATAGGCGTAGTTTTAGTATGTGAAAGCATAGATTTACACATTGACAAGGCTTATATTTATGTTGCAATGTTTTTTGCCCTAAGCGTTCAAATTTTAAATATAATGGCACAAAAAAATGCAAAATAAATTTTATGCTACAATAATAAAAAAAATAGGATGAGAAGTTGAGGATATTGTTAGTTTTAAGAGGTAATTACCACGCCGGACAAAATGAATTCATACAAAAAAATGGATTAAAAGAATTTACCCTAGATTTTAATGATTTGCGTTTTTTATGCAATAGGACAAAACAGCTTGACAATGCCTATAAAAGCTTAGATTATAAAAACGATAATGAATTATATAAATTCTTACTTTTTTGCCTTCAAAAACGTATGGAAAAAGGCGATTTTTGCGTGATAAATGCGTATTCTCAAACGCTTAAAACCTATAAGGATTTAGCTATTTATTATCGCTATAAAATGTTTATTATTGATTTTAGCGATATTTCTTTGCAAGAATGTAGAGAAAATAACCTTATATACGCAGAAAGACAAGGACTACTTACCCCTGATTCAATCTTACAAAATATGGATAAAATGCTTAAAAAACCACCTAAAAAATACGCAGTTTTAAAGCCAAGTGAGTGGAGTAAATGCTTATATGAAATGCCAAATTTAAGCCATTATAAAAAAATTCACCATATAGGCGACATTCAAGGTTGTTATAGCGTACTTAGAACATACTTAAAAAATATAAAGGATGATGAGTATTATATATTTTTAGGCGACTACATAGACAGAGGCATAGAAAATGGCAAGGTAATGAAGTATTTATTAAAACTTTGCAAGAAAAAAAATGTATGCTTACTTGAAGGAAATCACGAAAGACACCTTATAAAATGGGCAAATGGAGAATTAGTAAGTTCAAGCGAATTTAATGTAAACACCTTAAAAGATTTTCGCAAAGAAAAATTAACCCCAAGAGATGCTAGGGAATTTTACCCTTATCTTAAAGAATGCCTTTTATATGAGTATGATAAAAAAAAGATTTTTTGTTCTCATGGAGGAGTAAATACATTGCCTAAAAAGCCTCAAATGCTTTCTTTTATACCGAGTGCTGATTTTATATATGGGGTTGGAAACTACGAACAAAGCGAAGAAATAGCCATGCAATTTTGCGAAAATACCTCTAAAAATGTTTATGAAATTTTTGGACATAGAAATCGTTCAAAATTACCTATGCAAATAGCATCAAGGGCATATTTATGCGAGGGCAAGGTTGATGATGGAGGACATTTAAGAGTGGTTGTTTTAAGCAAAAAAGGCTTTGAGTGCATAGAAATTAAAAACGAAGTTTATCGCAAGAAATAGCTAGTTTAAGTTTTAAATTTTATTCATTTTTTTTTTTTTTTGATAAAATAAGAACCTATTAAAATTTAAAGGAAAAACAATGTTTAAAATACTTAAAAAGAAAATGCGTTCTTTTGTGCAAAAGGCAGTTGAACCCATTGTTCAAAACAAGTTTCAAGCTCTTAATTTAAAATTAAACGAGATAAATAACGAAGTAAATTCTAAATTAAGCTTAGTTCAAACACAAAATGCTAACAATCTAAAAAGCATAACTTCAAATTTAAATGCAAACGCTGAAAAAATCATGAGAGATTTAGCACTTACTCGCTATAAACAAAGTTTTAACAATACTAATCAATCAAGTATTAATAAAAATCACTTTGTTATTTTTAATTATACTTATCATAGTGCAAATGTTAATTTTTATAATCTAGGCGATTTTGTCCAAAGTATAGCTGTTTTAAATGCCCTTTCAAAGCTTTTTGCGAATTTTAGCTATGAATTTTTTGATAGAGATAAAATAGCATTTTTTAAAGATACTAATGGGGGGGGGTTATAGTACTTGCATAATGCAAGGCTGGTTTGCGTATAATTTTGATTTTTTGCCTACTAATGATTTAAGACCTGTTTTTGTCGGTACTCATTTTAGAGAAGAAGCCCAAAAATTTCTAAAACACTTTTTCTATCACTTTCCACATTATTTTAAAGATAAAAGCATAGGTTGTAGAGACCTTTATACTTTGGAATTTTTACAAAGATATAAATTAGATGCGTATTTTTCTCGCTGTCTTACCCTAACCCTTGATAAAAGAGAAAAAGGCGAATATAAAAAGGTATTTTTTGTTGGCATTAATGAAAATTTAAAAGAATATTTTCCTCCTTACTTGCTTGAAAATAGCGAATTTATCAATCAAACAATAGTAAATCATAACGATAGTAGCTGGGAATACATGTATGAAAATACTAAAAATTTGCTTGATAGATATAAAAACGAAGCTAGACTTGTGATTTGTTCTGCCCTACATTGTGCTGCACCTTGCGTGGCTATGGGTATAAATGTGATATTAATCCAAATTACTAACGAACAAGGTTTAAGATTTAGTGCATTGAATGGAATTTTACCAATTTATAGCGTAGATGATTTAAAGCAAGGCAATATTAATTTTGAATGCAATACCCCTGATATAGAAAATTTAAAGGTCTTAATGTTAGAAAATTTAAAATTAAGCATTTTACAAACTTGGGGCGAGAAAGTTGATGAAGAAAAATTAAAAAACACAAGAAAAGAAATTTCAAATTTTAAGCTTTAGTAAAAACTAAAGCTTATTTTTTTCATACTGCTGAGAAATTTAACAACTTCGAGGTCTTGGTGATTCATAAAAAGGTTTTTTTAGTATCTAACAAAGCAATCTGAGCCATATCATCATTACTTAAAGAAAGTCAAAGACACTGAAATTTTCTACCATTCTTTCTTTTCTAATTGTCTTTGGGATAACTACAATATTCCTTTGTATAAAAAATCACTTGTGCTACTGATTTATTATATTTTTGCCCTATGCCTTTTAAAAGTGCATTGTTAAACATATCGTTTCTGTCCTCACCAAATGAGACCCAAGATTGCGTAGAAATGGCATACTCACTAAGGGTTTTTTGAGCCTTTTGTTGTTGATGAAAAGGATTTATCTCTATTTGATCAATGGCTTTGATTAATGGCTGGTTTTATCTCATTAGTTAGACAAAAATCAACTATCCTATTTTCATAAAAATTGCTTACCCCGATTGCTCTAATTTTACCTTCTTTGTGTAGTTTAATCATACTTCTCCAGGCCCCATAAATATCATTATAAGGTTGATGAATCAAATAAAGATCCAAATAATCAAGCCCTAGCTTTTTCATACTTGTTTCAAAGGCCTTTAAAGCCTTGCTTTCATTTGCATCTTCAATCCAAAGTTTAGTTGTGATAAATAACTCATCTTGTTTAACTCCACTTGCCTTTATAGCAGCCCTACAGCTTCTTCGTTTAAATAAATTGATGCTGTATCTATACTCCTATACCCTACTTCCAGAGCATCTTCAACGAAACGTTGACATTCTTTTAAGTTAGGGATTTGATAAACCCCAAAGCCTAAAATTGGCATTTTAACGCCATTGTTAAAAGTGATTGTTTGCATTTTTTCTCCTTTGAAAAATTATAAATCATTAAAGTAGTTATAAGTCAAGTATTTTTTAAAAAAATTATAAAATTTGATAAGCAATTTTATCCTTAATTCCTGCTTTTTTAAAGCCCTTTAGGCGAAGTAAACAGCTATCACACTCCCCACAAGCTATCTCGTTACTTTCATAACAAGACCAAGTAAGGTGCAAGGGGATATTTTTTTTAAGGGCAAGTTTAACGATTTTAGTCTTGTTAAATTTAACTAAGGGCGTTTTAATCTTTATTTTTAAAGCACTAGCCTTGCCCTCGTTTATAAATTTTTGAGCCCTTTTAATGAATTTTTTTGAACAATCAGGATAACCACTATTATCAACTTGCACAACACCTATAAAAATGGCCTCGCATTCTTCTTTTTCAGCAATACTAGCAGCTATACTTAGAAAAATTCCATTTCTAAAAGGCACATAAGTATTTGGGATAACTTGTGAATTTAAGGCATTTTTAGCTATGTTTAAACTAGTATCTGTTAAGGAATTTGCCCCGATAAATGCTATAAAATCTGCATTTATAATATAAGATTTTTTAACGCCTAATTCCTTGCAAATAGCCTTAAAACAAGCCCTTTCTTTTTCTTGAGTTCTTTGTTTATAATCAAAATGCAAGGCTACAATCTCATAGCCGCTTTCTTTTGCTAAAAAGGCACAAGTTGTACTATCCATGCCCCCGCTTATTATGCAAAGTGCTTTCATTTTAATCCTTTTTTTTGCGTATTTTAACAAAGACCTAGTAAATTTTAGCTATACTTTTTTTAAAATTTTAAGGCAAAAAATGTTTATTGATAGCGTAAAATTAATATTAAGTTCAGGTCATGGGGGAGCAGGGGCAGTTAGTTTTAGAAGGGAAAAACATGTACCCTTAGGAGGGCCTGATGGAGGAGATGGAGGCAATGGTGGGGATGTGATAATAATTTGTGATAATAACAATCATACCTTAGCAAATTTTCAAGGCAAAAAATCACTTAGTGCACAAAATGGTTTTGCTGGAATGGGTCGTAATAAAAATGGCAAAAGAGGTGAAAACTTGGAAATTTCAGTACCTCAAGGAACTCAAATAATAGATGCAAAAAGTAATGAAATTTTACTTGATTTAACAAAACATGGACAAAGAGAAATTTTTTTAAAGGGTGGAAAAGGCGGGCTTGGAAACACGCATTTTAAAAACTCAACTAACCAAAGGCCTGATTATGCACAACCTGGCTTAAATGGCGAAAGCAAGGAAGTAAGGCTTGAGTTAAAACTTATAGCAGATGTTGGCTTAGTAGGCTTTCCAAATGCTGGTAAGTCTACCTTAATATCTGTTTTGTCAAATGCGAGACCTCAGATTGCAGATTATGAATTTACTACGCTTACCCCAAAGCTTGGTATGGTCGTAGTTGATGATTATAACTCTTTTGTAATGGCTGATATACCGGGCATTATACAAGGGGCTAGTAAGGGAAAAGGGCTAGGATTAGAGTTTTTAAGGCATATTCAAAGAACTAAATTTTTACTTTTTATGCTAGATTTAGGCCGTGATATGAGTTTAAAAGAACAATTTTTAATACTAAGAAAGGAGATTGAAAATTTCTCAAATGAGCTTTTTCAAAGGAATTTTGGAATAGCTATTTCAAAATGTGATATGCAAAAAATGACAGTTGAGTTTAAAAACAAATTTAAAGAAGAAAGCAATGAGCTTAAAGAATTTTTAAAAAATGAAAATTTTAGTTTTATTATAGAGTTTTCAAGTCTTGAAAAAATAGGCTTAAATGAGCTTAAATTTAAGCTTTTAAATGAGTGTAAAAAATAGTAACAAAAATATTATTTGATTATAAAATGATTAAAAATTCAGTTTAATTTAATATTTGTTTCCTTGCAACGAAAATATATTTTTTAAGAAGTTTAAAAATGAAAAAAATCATTTTACTAAGCTTTATTTTTACTACCTTTTCAAGTCAGCATCTTATAGTGCTATAGCTTGTTCTTTGCAAAATTTAATTAAAAAGGATAATTGTAGACCTGAGACCGTATGGAATGAACAATATGGTTGCAGAGCCTTACCTTACATAAGAGTTAACGGAAAGCCAGTTTGTGTGGATTAAAAAATGTCTTTAATAACCTTTGCAGTCGATACCTTTTATAATACCAAAAACACAGCCGTTTTTAAGGCCCAAGATACCCAAAAAGTACAAAGAGATGCTAGTGAATTTAGTACAAGGCAAGCAAGTGCAAAGGTTAAATTTATAAACGATGGAGAAGAAGTATCTTTAAATTTAAATCAAGAAAGTTTAAGAATTTTAAAAGATAATTTTAATACAAGTGATTTTTTAAGCTTAAAAGACAGAAGTACGGCTTTAAGTGGCAGTGCAGTAGCCTTTGTTGAGGGTTGATATAAGGATATAATGCAAAATAGAAATTTTGCCATTGCTGATTATGATAATAATGGCAAGATAGAAAATAAAGAATTTTATAGCCTTAAAAATTCTGTTAAAGACGTGGCTAAAAATCAAAATTTGAGTAGATTTTATGAAGCTGTTACTTTAAAAAAGGCGATAAGTACACAAGGATATCAAGCTTCAAGCCCTTATAAAGAAAGCATAAGTATAAATGGAAACTTAGATAGTAGAACTAAGCAAGGAAGTTTTAATTATTCAAGTTCTAAACAAAGCCTTAGCCTTGATGATTTGATAAATGAAAGCATAAGAATGGATAAAAATCTAGACGGGACAATCACTCGTTTAGAATATGTAGCAAATGGACAAAGTGATGAAAAGGGCTATGAAGAATGGGCTACAAAGGCTTTATATGAACTTTTAGATGAAGATTCAAGAAAGAAAATTCAAACCTTAGTAGTTGACCACGACCATACTATAACACAAGCCTTTGATGGAATGTATTCAGAAGATATTAGAAATTATTATGATAGCAATGGTTTAAGAAATCTTAGTGGGGCAAGTGGTTTAGGCTTAGAAAATTTAGCATCTCAAACTGATAGAATCGAAACAGAAAAAATTGATAACATGTTAGATACTGATTTAGTTGATGAAAAAGATAGTTTAGTTAATGAATTCCCTGAATTTAAAACCTTAATAGAAAATAATGAAAATATAAGTAGAAGTGAGCTTTTAAAGCTTAGAGAGCAAAACAAGGCTAGTAAAGAATATACTAAAAATTCCCAAGACAATTTACAAACTCAATTTAATAAGGCTATGTTTCAAACTGATTTAAACATTTAAATTTTCTTTCAAAACACATTTTTTCAATCTTTAAATTTTACAAATTTTTTACTTTTTTAAGTTTTTAATTTTACAAGTTTTTTTTACACTTAATTCAAAATTTAAAGGAGAAAAAATGAAAGTTTTTGACAAAATCGTAGCCGCTTTATTTGCCGTGCTTGTTGTAAGTGCGTTAAGTGCTATTAGTTTAACTTCGATGAAGGCACATCAAAGTGAAAATATACAAATTATTTCAAGAGAAGAAGGTTCGGGCACAAGAGGGGCCTTTGTAGAACTTTTTGAAGTTTTTGAAAAGATTAATAATAAAAAAATAGACAAAATTGACCAAAAAGCAGAGATTACAAATTCAACTGCTGTTATGATAACAAGCGTTGCAAATAACGAATCAGCCATTGGTTATATATCGCTTGGCACACTAAATAACTCGGTTAAAGCCCTTTTAATAGATGATATAAGACCAAGTGTGGCTAATATAAAAAACAAAGAATACACCATAGCTCGCCCCTTTAATGTAGTAACCATAAAGGAAAATGCTTTAATTAATGATTTTTTAAATTTCACTAATTCCTTACAAGCACAAGAGATTATAACCAAGGCTGGATATATTCCTTATGAAAGTAAAGAATACACGCTTACAAAGCCTAGTGGCAAAATCGTTATAGCAGGGTCAAGTTCTATAAGTCCTCTTATTGAAAAGCTAAAAGAGGCTTATCTAAAAGAAAATAAAAATGCCACAATAGAAATTCAACAATCTGATTCTTCAACAGGCATAAATTTAACCCTACAAGGCATAGCAGATATAGGAATGGTAAGTAGAGAATTAAGTCAAAGCGAGTTAGCAAAGGGTTTAAATACTCATATTTTAGCAATTGATGGCATAGCTATAATTGTAAATGTAAAAAATAAGATCAACAATCTTTCAAAGGCTCAAATCAAGGCTATTTTTGAAGGCAAAATCACTAAATGGAGTGAGTTAAAATAAATATGAATTTTAAGGAAAAATTTTTTCAATTTTTATTTTTATTTAGTGCCTTTTTATGCGTTGTAGCACTTTGTTTAATATGCTTATTCTTAGTGCTAAATGCTGTTCCAAGCATAGCTAAAATAGGCTTTTTTGATTTTATATTTGGGTCAATTTGGCGTCCAAGTGCAGAATTTTTTGGAATTTTTCCTATGATTATAGGAAGTTTGTATGTAACAGCCTTTGCTGTATTTTTTGGTACCATTTTAGGAATTTTATCAGCCATTTATCTAGCCTTTTTTGCTAGAGGTAAGATGAAATTTTTCTTAAATTCATCAGTAGAATTATTAGCAGGAATTCCTAGTATAGTTTATGGTTTTTTTGGACTTATCTTAATAGTGCCAATACTTGCAACTATACTAAATACTAGTGGCAAGGGCTTACTGGCTGCTTCTATTTTACTTGCTATTATGATTTTACCAACTATAATCTTAGTTTCAAAAACTAGCTTAGAAAGTGTAAGCCATACCTTTTTTGAAGCAGGTTTAGGGCTTGGGGCAAGTAAGGAAAGAGTTATTTTTTTCATTATGCTAAGGGCTGCAAAAAGTGGGGTTTTAGCAAGTGTTATTTTAGGGCTTGGCCGTGCTATAGGCGAGGCAATGGCTGTTATAGTAGTAGCTGGTAATCAAGCCATTATTCCACAAAGTATAAAAGATGGGGTTAGGACCCTAACTACAAATATAGTTTTAGAATTAGGCTATGCCACTGATTTACACAAAGAAGCCTTAATTGCGTCAAGCTTTGTTTTATTTGTCTTTATTTTATTAATTAATCTTTTATTTAGCACCTTAAAAAAGGCAAAAGTATGAAAAAAGATTTTCTTTCTTTGTTTTTAAATTTTATAGTGCGTTTATCAATGTGTGTAAGCATTGGTGTTTTTTTATTAATAGTGTTTTATATATTAATTAATGGGTTGCAACATTTAAATTTAAGACTCTTTGAACTTCATTATAATAGCGAAAATGTGTCTATGTTTTCAGCTATAATTAATACCTTTACCCTAATCATACTTTGCTTGTTAATTTGCACCACAGTAGCTATTTTTGGTGCAATTTTCTTAGAAGAATATGCAAACTCAAATTCCTTTTTTGTACGCTTAATAGTAGTAGCCACCGAAACACTAGCTGGAATTCCTAGCATAGTTTATGGTTTATTTGGGTATTTAGCCTTTGTGTTGTATTTAAATTTAGGACTTAGTCTTATTAGTGGGGCTTTAACACTTAGTATTATGATTTTACCTTTAATTTTAAGAAACACTCAAGAAGCCATAAAAGCAGTTGATGAGTCCTATAAAGAAGCTTCCTTTGGTTTAGGGGCAAGTAAATTAAGAACCATTTTTTGCGTAGTTTTACCTTGTAGTTTAAGTGGAATTTTAGCAGGTATAATACTTAGCATAGGCCGCATAATAGGAGAAAGTGCTGCCCTTTTATATACCTTTGGCACGGTGGCACAAACTGCGTTTTTAACAGATTCAGGACGTACTTTAAGCGTTCACATGTACGCCCTTTTAAGCGAAGGTCAATTTATAAACCAAGCTTACGCAACTGCTGTCATTCTTTTAATAATGGTTATTTGCATAAATTTTTGTTCTAATTATGTAATCAATCATTTTAACCCATTTAAAAAAGGATAATTATGGATAATATAAGCTTTGAGCTAAATAAGGTAAATTTATTTTATGCAAATTTTCATGCCTTAAAAAATATAAATTTAAAATTAATGAAAAATGAAGTAAGTGCCTTTATAGGACCTAGTGGGTGTGGAAAATCCACGCTTTTAAAAAGCCTTAATAGGCTAAATGATTTGATAAGTTCTTGTAGGATAGAGGGGCAAATTTTATTTAATCAAGAAGATATTTATAAAAATTACAATGTAAATTTGCTTAGAAAACGCGTAGGAATGGTATTTCAAAAACCTAATCCCTTTCCTATGAGTGTTTATGAAAATATAGCCTTTGGACCTAAAACGCATGGCATTAAGAAAAAGGCCTTGCTTGATAAGATAGTTCAAACTTGTCTGCAAAAGGCACATATTTTTGACGAGGTTAAGGATAGATTGCACAAATCAGCCCTTGGTTTAAGTGGGGGACAACAACAAAGATTATGTATAGCAAGGGCTTTGGCTGTTAAGCCAGAAGTTATTTTAATGGACGAGCCAACTTCTGCACTTGACCCTATTTCTACCTTAAAAATAGAAGATTTAATCAATGAATTAAAAACTCAATACACTATAATAATAGTAACGCACAATATGCAACAAGCTGCGAGAATTTCAGATAAAACGGCATTTTTTTTAATGGGTGAGATGATAGAATTTGGGGTTAGTAAGGATATCTTTTCTTCTCCTAAAAAACAAAAAACTCTTGATTATATTACAGGAAGGTTTGGATAATGCGTGATTTATACGAAAAAGAATTAAAAGATTTAAAAGATAAATTTGACAAAATGAAAGAATTAACTGACAATATTTTAAATGAAAGTCTTGATTTTAATTTAAAAGATGTAGCTAACATAAAAATAAAGCTAAAGCAGATTAAAGGGCTTGAAAAAGAACTTTTTCAAAATTGTAAATTACTTATCATAACCCAGCAACCAATCGCTAATGATTTAGAATTTATAACAAAGATTATGAAAGAAGCAGCGAAGTTAAAGGCTATTGCAAAGTCAAGTTTTAATTGTGCTAAGATTATTAACAAAACTCCAAAATCTTATTTTTTTAATATGCTTATTGATATGGCAAATATGCTTTTAACTATGCTTAAAGCCCATGAAAATAAAAACTTTGAAGAGGTTAATAGGCTTGAAAGTGCTATAAATTCACAATTTAAGCAGATAAAAAAGGAATTAATGCTACTTGCAGATAAAGAAAATGTTAGCTACTTATTTGAACTTTTACTTTTGTCAAAATATTTTGAAAAAATAGCTGATTATATTAAATAAGCTATAATTTTAAAAAATTTTGGAGTAAATTTTGATTTTTGTACTTGAAGATGATGAAAAGCTTTTAAATCTCATACTTTATGCCTTAAATTCAAGCAATCTACAAGCAAAGGGCTTTTCTACTCCCTTACAATTTTGGAAAGAATTAGAAAAACAAATACCAAAATGTATTATACTTGATATTATGCTACCAAATGAAAGTGGTTTGCAAATTTTAACTAAGTTAAGGACCATGAGTAAGACTAAACATTTACCTATAATGCTACTAAGTGCTTTAAGTACCGAACTTGATAAGATCACAGGGCTTGATATGGGGAGCGATGATTATCTAAGTAAGCCCTTTAGCACCTTAGAATTAATAGCTAGGATTAAGGCACTTTTAAGAAGAACTAGCGATGATGAAGTATTAAGTTACAAAGGCTTAAAATACTCAAAAAATACTCACTTGGTAAGCATTGATGATGAAAATATAACTTTAACTTTAAAGGAATTTGACTTGCTTGGCTTGTTAATGAAAAATTACGGGCGAGTTTTTAGTAGGGATGAGCTTTTAGAACTAGTTTGGGGCTATAATGTATCTTCAACTCGCACCGTGGATATGCATATTAATACCCTTAGATTTAAGCTTAAACAATATGGCAAGGCTATTAAAACAATACATGGACTTGGCTATAAATTTAGCATAGATGAATGAAGAAAAAAATCTTTTATGTAATCTTTTTTGGCATTATTAGCATACAAATTTTAAGCATTTTTGGCATAGTTTTCATAGTTGATAATCAAAAATTTACAAAATTAAAAGAACAAATAACCTTAATCACCCCAAAGGACATTGAAAAAATTTTAAATGATAATATGCAAATTTTAAGTCCTTATAGGCTTAGCATTATAAATTTAAAAGGAGAGGTTTTATACGATAATAAAGCTAGTATAATGGATAATCACTTAGGGCGGCAAGAGGTTGAAATTCTAAGCAAAAATTTAAACAATGAAAAGATTGTTTTTACTCAAAGAATTTCAAAGACTCTAAACATAGAAAGCCTTTATGCAAGTAAGCTTATTAAGATAAATTCAAATAAGCTTATATTAAGGGTAAGTCAAGAAAAGCCAAGTTTCTTCTTTGTTTTATTAAATTTAAGCACCTTTATAGGAATTTTTTTAATTATTTCTTTGATATTTAGCCTAATTTTAGCCTTAATGCTTAGTAAAAAAATCATAGCCCCTATTGAAAAAATCAATCTTTCAAATCCTATAAAAACAAATCCTTACCCAGAACTTGATATTTTTATGAAAAGAATTTTAAAACAAAAAAGCAAGATAAAAAAGCAGTTAAAAACCATAAAGGTTAAAAACAAAGAATTTGATATGATTGTTGATAACATAAGCGAGGGCTTTTTACTTATAAATTCAAATTTTGACATAATTTCAAGTAATTTTATAGCAAGAAAATATTTAAATTTAAACAATGCCTTAAATTTAAGCACTTTAACAGAGCTTAAAAATTTCAATGAAGAATTATTATATTTAATAAAACTTTGCAAGGATAAGGGCAAATTTACTCACAGCTTTGAATTTGAACTAAATGGGCGTTTACTTTTTGTATTGTCCTTGCCAGTTTATGTAAAAAATAATCTAAAAAATATCTTATTAATCTTGCTTGATAAAGGTGCAAACGATGATGAAGATTATAAAAGAAATTTTAGTGCAAATGTAACACATGAGCTTAAAACGCCATTATCAGTAATCATGGCAAGTAGCGAGATGCTTTTAAATAATCTTATAAAAAAAGAAGATGAAAAAAATTTCATTCAAAATATTTTCACAGAATCAAAGCGTTTGCTAACATTGATTGATAACATCTTGCTTTTGTCCTTTTTTGATGAAAATAAAATTGAGCTTAAAAAAACCCCTGTAAATTTAAGGCAAATTGTAGAAAATGTAAGCACAAATATACACTCACTAGCCCTTGAAAAAAATATAAAATTAGTGCTTAACTTAGAAGAGGTAGATGAAATTTATGGGCTTTCTTCTTTGATTGAGGATATGATTTATAATTTAGTAGAAAATGCCATTAAATACAGCTTTGAAAATAATATAGTTAAAATCACTTTAAAGCAAAGTAAAAATTTGATTTATTTAAGTGTTAAGGACAAAGGAATTGGCATAGCCTTAAAAGAACAAGAAAATATTTTTAAACGTTTTTACAGAGGCAATAATCAAAACGAGGGCAGTGGTTTAGGACTTTGCATAGTTAGTCACATTGCAAAACTTCACAAAGTACGAATTTCTTTACAAAGTGTTTTAGACAAGGGCACAAATATAAGCCTTATTTTTAACCTAAAAGCTTAATGCCCATTTATCAAAGGGGGCAATCTCAAATTTAACACCTCTTTCATAAAAAATTTCCTCGCTTGAAAGGGTAATAAAAATTATATGGAAAATATTAAGTTCTAAGGCCTTTGGTAAAATTTTTTTAATGCGAAGCTTGATTAAATCAATATCAAGGGTGGGAGTGGAAATATAGGCTATTTTAAGTTCTTTTGAATAAAAAGAAAAAAATTTATTATAAAAAAATTCAGTTTCTAGCTTAAAAAGTTCATTTAAAATAAGATTTTCAAACAAATGCGTAAAATCCTTTTTAATACAAAGGGCATTTTTAAAGCCAAAATCCCTAAAATAAAGCTTTTTAAGCCTTTTATCATCATTATAAATACTTTTTATAATAAAATTATTTTCAAGTTCTTTTACCTCTTTATAGACGCTGTCTTTTGAAGTTTTCGATATTCTTTTAAGCTCTAAAAAAAGCTTATTTATACTAAGTTTAAAGCCCAAATTCTTAGCTAAATATTTTAAAATTTCAAGCTGCAAGGGACTAAAGCTTTGCCTTAAAAGTTCTTGACTAAAAGATAAATTTGAACGACCGCTTTGTAAGTAAAGACCTAATAAATTTGCTATGGGTAAGTTTTTATTAATGCTAATAAATTCTTCAAAGTCTAAAAAATCTAAATATAACTCATTAAAATTTGCTAAGCTTAAATCATTACAAGTTGAACTAATGATAAGGGGTAAATTAAGGCTAGAAAAATCAAATTCTTCGTTTAAATTACACAAAAAAACTATTTTAATCTTATTGTTTAATTCTAAAAACTTAACTAAATTAAACAAGCTATTTTTTTCAAACCTTAAATCAAGCATATCTAAGAAAAGTACTTCTTCGCTTTTAAAAGTTGTAGCAAATTTTAGCATTAAGCTTTTTTTGCCACTATTTTTTGGACCCTTAATTAGAGTATTTTTAAATTCTAAATTTTGCTTTCTTTCATTAAAAATATCAAATTTAGGTGGATTTTCATAAAAAAAAGCAAGATTTTTCATTTAACTTTGAGATAAAATTTCAGCCCGTCCATTAATAACAGCTACGCAGTGTTCATAGTGTGCGGTATTTAAGCCATCCACACTTCCTGCGTTCCATTTTCCCCTATAATGCTTTGGAGTGCCATCCTTTTGACAAATCATAGGCTCAATGCAAAAAACCATACCATTTTTAATCTTCGGTCCAGCCTTAGCATTTACTCCCTTTTCTAAATAATTTAAAATTTCAGGTTCTAAATGAGGCTTATGTCCTATGCCATGCCCACAATAACCACGAAGTGGCACAAAACCCCTTTTAGTAATAAACTCACCCAATGCAGCAGAAAGTTCTTTAAAACGCAAACCCTCTTTTATAAAGTCTATACCATAATAAAGGGCATCCTTTGCACAAGCAATTAATTTTTTATTTTCTTCTGAAATTTCACCTATACCAATGGTCCTTGCTGCATCGCCATAATATCCATCTATAACGCTTCCTATATCAAGCCCTACTATATCTCCATCTTTTAAAATGCTATCATCAGGGATTCCATGTATACAAATTTCATTTAAAGATATGCAAATAGCACCTTCAAAGCCATAAAGCCCCTTAAATGCGGGTTTTGCTCCTTGACTTAATATAAATTCTTCTGCCATCTTATCAACTTGCTTTAAACTCATACCCACTTTTATCTCTTTTTCTAAATAATCAAGCGTACGGGCTACTATTTGATTAGCCTTTCTTATCTTTTCAATCTCAACTGGTTTTCTTAGTTCTATCATTTTTTATCCTTAATTTAGCCAAATTTTAGCAGTATTTTTAAGACTTTTAATATCACTTGAAGCGTAAAATTCAAGCCTTGCTTTGTATTTTAAACTTTGTAAATTATTATGAGTTTTTAAAAACTCAACTATAGCCTCTCCTGAATGAATCAATCTTGTTTTTTTCCCAAAATATTCTTGTAAGGACTTTGAAAGCAAAGGAAAATGCGTACAAGCTAGTATTAAAGCATCGGGGCTTTTAATATCTTTAAAATAGTAATTAAAGGCACTTTGAAGTAATTCCCCACTAAAAATTCCATCTTCTACCATAGGCACAAAAAGCCCTGTAGCTAAGGCTTTTACATTGTTAAAACCTTCTTTTTT
The DNA here is from genome assembly GCF_008633895.1 of Campylobacter sp. LR264d. Classification (NCBI taxonomy): domain Bacteria; kingdom Pseudomonadati; phylum Campylobacterota; class Epsilonproteobacteria; order Campylobacterales; family Campylobacteraceae; genus Campylobacter; species Campylobacter sp. LR264d. Next base: position 47,153 of record NZ_VJNT01000016.1, on the reverse strand, counting down.
TAATCTTTTTTGATATTCTTTTGAATTTATAGTGGCCTTTGTAGCTATTACTAAAATTTCTTTGTTTTTATCGCTAATTACCTTTTTTGTCGCCCAAACTCCAGCATCAATTACCCCATAAACGCTAAAATTTGCCCTGTCTTGCAAGGCCTTTAAAGCATAAGCACTAGCTGTGTTACAAGCGATAATTAACATTTCAATATTAAATTTATTAAAAAATTCCAAGGCCTCGAGGCAAAATTTTATAATAGTATCCTTATCTTTCACCCCATAAGGCACCCTAGCAGTATCACCATAATAAATAATCTCATCAAACAACCTAGCCTCGTACAAGGATTTTAAAACGCTAAGTCCTCCAACCCCACTATCAAAAACGCCAATTCTCATTAACGTTTAGCCACATAACTTTTAAAATTCACTCGTCTAGCCCCGATATATCTTTTTTTCCAATAATCCGAATTTAAAGAAACCTCTTTTACCCCACCCTTTGTAGAAAGATGAACAAATTTAAAATCACTTAAATAAATGCCTACATGCATACCATTTGGACCTCTGCCTGTCCTAAAAAAGACTAAATCACCTGTTTGAAGATTTTGTTTAGAAACCTTTGAACCAGCTTGATACTGCATTGTGGTATTGCGTGGAATGGCTGTATTAAATTCAGCAAACACACTTTGAGTAAAGCCAGAACAATCAGAACCTTTTTTTGTCTTACCACCTAAAACATAAGGCGTTTTTTTCCAACCTGATGCTATATTTTTAATCCTTGATTCAAGTAAGCTTTGAGTAGCATCAGTACTAGAATTTTGATAAAAACTACAACCTGAAATAAAAAATCCAAGCAAAATCACCAAAACATAATGTTTCATTTGTCCCCTTTAAAAATTAGTATTAACGATTTGCAAAAAATTTCAAATAAATATAGCCAAAAATGCCCGAACAAAACGAGGCTATAAGTATGGCTAAATTATCTGCATAATTAAAGATATCACTCACCTCATAAGCTAAACCATCTATAAACAAACTCATAGTAAAGCCAATACCTGTTAATATACATACCCCATAAAGTTGTTTTAAATTTGAATCAACAGGTAATTGTGCCATTTTAAATTTAATAGCTAAATAAGAAAAGGCAAAAACACCTACTTGTTTTCCTATGAAAAGCCCTAAAAATATACCTATGCTTACGCCTGAAAATAAGGATTTTATATCTATGTGAGAAAGATTAACCCCGGCGTTTGCAAAGGCAAATAGTGGTAAAATTATAAAGGCTGTCCAAAACCTTAATCCATGTTCTATTTCTTCTAAAAAAGGTCTTCCATCCTTTCTATACATAGGTATAAAAAATGCTGTAATAATACCTGCTAGGGTCGCATGAACTCCACTTTTTAAAACGCTTACCCATAAAATCAAAGAACAAATAAAATAAAAGGATTTTCTAGTTATACCAAATAAATTTAAAAACAACATAGCAACTATGGTACAAGCCACTACTATAAAGGCTAGTGTTGAAAGCTGGGTTGTATAAAAAATAGCTATGATTAAAATAGCCCCCACATCATCAAAAATAGCTAAGGATAATAAGAAAATTTTCAAAGAACTAGGAAGACTTTTTCCTACCATTATCAAAATAGCTAGAGAAAAAGCAGTATCAGTAGCAGTAGGGATTGCCCAGCCTCTAAGCGTGTAAGAATCACCAACATTAACTATGGAAAAAATCAAGGCAGGTACTAAAATGCCTCCAAGTGCTGCCATAAAAGGTAGGGTAATATTTTTTGGATTTTTAAAATCCCCTTCTAAAAATTCCTTTTTTAATTCAAGTCCTATGCAAAAGAAAAATATAGAGATTAATCCATCATTTATCCACAATAAAAAGGGTTTATTAAGCTTAAATTCACCTATATTTACGCCCACATCTAAATTTAAAAATTCCCTATAATATACATTATAAGAACCGTTTTGTACAAGTAAGGCTAAGATAGTAAAAATAATTAATAGCACTCCACCAAAGGCTTCATTGCTAACAATATTTTTAAATTTTAAAAAGATATTCATCTAACTAGCTTTAAATAAACATAACCAATAATTGCACTAATAAAACTAGCAAGTAATATAGCAAGTCTATCAGCATGACCATAAATATCGCTATTTTGATAAGCAAGGGCGTCTATAAACAAACTCATAGTAAAGCCTATGCCTGTTAATATACAAATTCCATAAAATTGTCTATATCTAACATTATCTGGCATTTTTGCAAGTTTAAATTTAATAGCTAAATAAGAAAAAATAAAAACGCCTATTTGTTTTCCTACAAAAAGACCTAATAAAACGCCTAAACTTACAGGGGCAAAAAGGGTACCCAAAGACATATCTCTTAAATCAATACCAGCATTTGCAAAGGCAAAAAGTGGAAGTATAAAGTAATTTACCCAAGGCGTTAAACTGCCCATAACCCTATGCAAATAAGATTGGCCTCCTTTTGTATCAAGTGGTATAAAAAGGGCGATTATTACACCGGCTAAGGTTGCATGAACCCCACTTTTAAGCATGGCTACCCATAGACAAACGCCTACTAGTACATAAAGTGAAAGATGAGTTACATGAAAATAATTTAATAAAAATAAAAAGAAAATACACATTAAGGCAATTATCAAGGCAAGGGCTGATAATTTGCTTGTGTAAAAAAGGGCGATTATAATAATAGCACCCAGGTCATCAAAAATAGCTAAGGAAAGTAAAAAAAGCTTTAAGCTTGTTGGAATTCTACGTCCTAAAAGTAGTAAAATTCCAACAGCAAAGGCTATATCAGTAGCAGTAGGGATTGCCCAGCCTTGCATAGCAAAGCTATCTTTAAAATTAATCACAGCAAAGATTACAGCAGGCATTATCATTCCACCAAGTGCCCCAAAAATAGGCAAAGAAACAGAGCGTATATTTTTTAATTGCCCTCTTAGAATTTCATATTTTAATTCAAGTCCTATAGATAAGAAAAAAATAGCGATTAAACCGTCATTTATCCATAAATCAAGAGGCTTTGTTACATTAAAATGTTCAAAACCCACGGTGAAATTTTCACGCAAAAAATCAGAATAAATAGCACTTAGAGAAGAGTTTTTGCAAAGTAAGGCCAAAATGGTAAAAAAGATTAGCAAAATTCCAGGAAAAGTCTCGTGCAAAATAAGATTTTTAAATGCTTGCCTCATAAGATCTCCTTTGTGTGAAAATTAAATTTTTTAAGATTATTTAAAAGTAATTTTCATTATAGCAAAAAAACATTAAAAAATACGAAGTTAAGGGCTAATAATCGTAAAAAAAAATAAAAATTTGTTAGAAATTTGTTTAAAATTTTAATACTTGGTGCCAAAAGACACCAAGTAATTTTAAGCGTAAAGGTCTAGTTTTGATGAAGAACTAACGCTAGAATCTGTTGGTTTACTAACTACCTCAGGGGCTGGGCTTGAAACTGCTTGAGATTGATTAACCCCTGTTAATTGTCCTACTAAATTACTGCTTGAGTCAATTGACTTTTTTAGAGCAGATGTACTTGCACTCATCATTACAGATGAATTACTTGAATCTATTGTCATTTTTTCCTCCTTTTTACTACATTATATAAATCGGCAAACTAAAAAGTTTAAGAATACATTATAGGACAAAAAAACAAAAATAAACTTAAAAGTTAAAATAATTCATCGAATAAATTTAAAAATAATTGATAAATTTCTTTATCTCTATTTAAATAAGGTTATTCTATTATTAAAAGTATTAAAGATTGTTAATGTATTTTCTTTAATCCATAACATTTAATAGTTAAATTTATAAAAATACTTTAAAAATTTGTAAATTTATACATTTTAAAAAAGAGCTTTAAAGCCCTTTTTTCCTTGAAAGAAATTTTATGATAAATGATATTTTGTAGATAAAATTTAATATTTTTAACACTTATTTGCCTTGTTTTTGCGTATTTTTCAAGTATATAATAAGGAATTTTTAATTTTGTTTTTTGTGAGTGTTGATAGTTTTTAAAAATCCTTTCATAAAAAATTTTATGCTTAATGCAAGAAAAGCGTCCAAAAACAAAAGGCAAACCCGTTTTTTCAAACCATACAGAACAAAGGTCAATATATGCCTTTTCATTTTCTATATAATATTTTAAAGCTTTATCGCCTATTACAACTTGTCCCTGAACCTTTAAAATTTTAGCTAAGGCATTTGAACTTGCCGAACTAGGATCTTGTAAATTTTGTGTATTTTTTTTAACCAAAACACTCATAACCCTTTTATTTGCACAAATTCCTATATCTAAATACTTATATTTTTTCTTGGCACTTTGTATACTAGAAATCACCCCTGCATCAATTCTTTTATAAAAAAGGTCCTTATTTAGCTTACTAGGCACACCTTTTTTATACTCCATAGCCCTTTTAATACCATTTGGCAAAGGATATTTTTTAAGATAGATATGCAAGGGTAATAAATTTATATAATCAATCTTTCCAAAAAGCATATTAACTCATAGTATTAAAAATTCTATCACCAGCATCGCCAAGCCCTGGTAAAATATAGCCTTGTGAATTTAATTTTTCATCTATACTAGCTACAAAAAATTCTATATCACTATGTGCACTACTAAATGCTTCAAGTCCTTCTGGGGCCGCGATTATAGAAAGATAAATTATTTTTTTAATGCCTTCTTTTTTTAAAAAATCACAAGCATTTATAGCAGTTCCTCCGGTAGCTAACATTGGGTCTATTACTATACAGGTTCTATTTTTGGCATCATTTGGAAAATTATGAAAATAAAAATCAGGCTTTAAACTTATCTCATCTCTTTTAAAGCCTAAAAAGCCCACACTTGCATTTGGGATTAAATTTAGAGCACTATCAAGCATGCCAAGCCCTGCCCTTAAAATAGGACAAAGCATGATTTTTTCATTAAGCACAAGGACCTTTGTTTTGCAAAGTGGAGTTTGTATAACACTTTCTTTTAAGGTTAAATTCCTAGTTGTCTCCATTAATAAAAAGCAAGTTAACTCATTTATTAGCATTCTAAACTCATTTGGCTTAGTTAATTCACTTCTTAAAATGCTAAGCTTATGAGAAACTAATGCGTGATTTATAAGATGAACATTTTTCATTTTAAACTTTCAAAATAGCTTTTTTCATCAAAATTTTTAATCTTAGTTATGCCCTCTTTAACAGCTTGGGTAGCCACTGCACAAGAAACAACTGCCTTTACTCTTTCATCAAAGGGCTTAGGTATTATATAATCTTTTCCAAAGCTTAAATTTTCTACATTATAAGCCTTTTTAACATTATCGCTAACCTCTTCTTTTGCTAAATTTGCAAGGGCTTTCGCTGCTGCGATTTTCATATTTTCACTAATCTTAGTAGCCCTTACATCAAGTGCTCCTCTAAATATAAAAGGAAAGCCCAAGACATTATTTATTTGATTAGCATAATCGCTTCTTCCAGTGCCCATTATAGCATCACTTCTTAGCCTTGCTACAATCTCGGGCCTAATTTCAGGTACTGGATTAGCTAGGGCAAAAATCACAGGATTACTAGCCATACTTAAAACCATTGCCTCGTCTAAGATATTAGGGGCACTTAGCCCTAAAAATACATCAGCATTTAGCATAGCATCTTTTAAGCTTTTATCCTTTGTATCAATGGCAAATTCTTGCTTTTGTTCGTTTAAATCAGTTCTATCCTTGCTTACTACGCCCTTACTATCAACTAAAACTATATTTTCAACACCTAATTTTCTATACATTCTAGCACTAGCAATTCCAGCAGCCCCTGCCCCACTTATAACTACCTTGATATTTTCAAATTTTTTATTACTAAGTTCAAGGGCGTTTATAATGCCCGCTGCTGTAATAATAGCAGTTCCGTGCTGGTCATCATGCATTACTGGAATTCCTAAATCCTGCAAGGCTGCTTCTATTTCAAAGCATTTTGGGGCTGATATATCTTCTAAATTTATGCCACCAACGCTTGGGGCTATTGCCTTACAAAAGGCTATAATCTCATCGCTACTATGTGCGTTTATCTCTATATCATAAGCATTTACATTTGCAAATTTTTTAAATAAACAAGCCTTTCCCTCCATAACAGGCTTAGCTGCAAGTGCACCTATATTACCAAGTCCAAGCACGGCTGAACCATCGCTTATTATAGCTACTAAATTTGATTTATTTGTATAAGTATAAGCAAGTTCGCTATTTTTTGCTATTTCAAGGCAAGGAGTAGCAACTCCTGGACTATAAACAAGGGATAAATCCTTAGCCGAATTTAATGGCTTTGTAGGAGAAATTTCAACCTTGCCGCCTAAATGATATTTTAAAGCTTCATTTTCTAAGCTCATTTTTTCCTTTCAAAAATAAATTTATACGTTCCTTACTTTCATTAACACCCAAAAACTCAAGCATTTCAAAGATACTAGGGCTTACTGCACTACCTGTTAGGGCTATTCTTATAGGCTGGGCTAATTCTTTTAAATTAGTTTTATTTTCTTCTAAAAAAGCATTTGTAAAATCTTCAAATTCCTTTGTAGTGCTTTCATTTTTAAGCCTTAAAGAAAATTCGGTTAGCAATTTTATATTATTTTCGTTAATGAATTTAGCTACTGCTTTTTCATTATAGCTTTTTGGCCTATTTACTATGGTATTTGCCGAATTAATAATATCTAGCAAGTTCTTTGCCCTAGGTCTTAATAAATCTAACAAAAAACCAGCCTTTTCAAATTTGCTTAAATCAAAGTTAAATTCTTTTAATTGCTTGTTAAGTTCATCAAAGGGCAGGGTCTTAATATAATGTGCGTTAAGCCATTCTAGTTTTTTAAAATTATAAGAAGAAGCAGATTTTCCTATGTTATGAGGGTCAAAAATGTTTTCAAGTTCTTGCAAGGAAAAAATTTCATCATCATTATGGCTCCAACCAAGTCTAACTAAGAAATTTAGCAAGGCCTGAGGTAAAATTCCTATTTTTTTATACTCCATAACATCAGTAGCCCCGTGCCTTTTAGAAAGCTTTTTACCATCTTCTCCATGTATCATTGCCACATGGAAAAATTTTGGAATTTTAAAATTTAAGGCCTCATATAAGATAATTTGCTTAGGTGTATTTGAAAGGTGGTCATCTCCCCTAATCACATCACTTACGCCCATCAGTGCATCATCTACAACCACGGTAAAATTATAAGTAGGACTTCCATCACTCCTTGCTATTATAAAATCATCTAGTATATCTTCTACTTTAAATTTCATCTCTCCTTTTATACCATCATTAAAGCAAATTTCACCCATCAAAGGTGCTTTTATACGAACAACGGGCTTTATATCGCTTGGGGGAGCGCCTTTGAAATTTCTAAATTTACCATTATATCTTGGTCTTTGTTTGGCTGCTTCTTGTTCTTTTCTAAGTGCTTCTAACTCATCCTTACTCATATAACAATAATACGCCTTACCTTCATCTAAAAGCTTTTGAATATATTTTTTGTATATATCAAAACGTTTTGATTGATACTCTACTTTTTCATCGTAATTTAATCCTATCCACTCAAAGGCCTCTAAAATCGCCTTAGTGGCCTCTTCACTATTTCTTTGTAAATCAGTATCTTCAATGCGAAGTAAAAACTTACCCTTATTTTTCCTAGCATATAAATAATTATAAAGTGCTGTTCTTAAACCACCTATATGCAAATATCCAGTTGGAGATGGAGCAAAACGAGTTGTTATAATTTCATTCATCTTTACCTCTTTATTAAATAATTTGTTGGTATAATGCTATATTTATACTTAAATAAAGGTTTGATAATGAAAAAAATTGTGATAATTTTGCTTTTTTTAAGCACTTGTTTTAGTGCTGTTATAAACTCAGTAGCCATAGTAGTAGAAAGCGAACCTATTACAATGTATGATATAGAACATACTAAGCAAAATTTAGGGGTTTCAAGCCAAGAAGCCATTTCCTTGCTTGTAAATGAAAAAATAGAATTAATACAAATGAAACAATTTAATGTCTATGTAAATGAGCTTGAAGTTGATACAGGCATTGAAAAATTATTAGAACAAAATAGAGTTGATATGGATAAATTAAAGCAAGATTTAGCGGCTAAAAATCAAAGCTATGAAAGCTTTAGAGCTAAATTTAAAAAAGATTTAGAAAAAAGAAAGCTAAATGATAGAATTGCAAGTACTACCAAGCTTGATTTTAGCACAGAAGGGGCAAAAAAATACTTTGAACAAAATCAAAACAAATTCGTCTTTTATACCTCAATCTCAGTTTATATTTATCGCTCAAAAGATGAAAAAGAGTTAAATGATTTAGCCTTAGGTAAAATTTCAAATATCAAGCCACAAAGTGAACAGCTTAATTTAGAAAATGCAGACCCAAGGCTTTTAGGGCTTTTATCAAGCATAGAAATTGATTCTTTTGCACCAGTTTTAGATTCTGCAAATGGCTTTGAATTATATCAAGTAAAGGCAAAATCAGGAGCTCAAAATATCACTTACGAACAAGCAGAAAATGAAATTTTAAACGCTTATATAAATGACCAAAAACAAAATTATATAAAAGATTATTTTGATAAAATGCGTTCAAAGGCAAATATAAAGTATTTGTTAGATATTGATTAAAAAGCGTTTTTATAAGCATTTTTTGTTCCTATTTTTAAATTTTTGCTTTTAAAATTCATTTTTTTTTGTTAAAATTCTAGCTATGAGAGTAGATAAATTTTTAAATATAGTTAATATCACTAAAAGGCGGGCAATAGCCGAGGATATGTGCAAAAGTGGAGTTGTAAGTATTAATAATATAGTAGCAAAGCCTAGTAAAGAAGTAAAAATAGGAGATATTATAAGTTTGCATTTTACAAGCTACATACAAGAATTTAAGGTTTTAAATATACCTATTACAAAAAATATTCCAAAATCAGCTCAAAATAAATATGTTATCAAGCTTGATGAGAAAAAAATATGAAAGAATTTATACTAGCAAAAGATGAACTTAACGAGCTTTTTTCTTATTTAGGCATAAATGAAGTGATTTTATTAAATGGTGATTTAGCAAGTGGAAAGACTACTTTAGTGCAAGAATATGCTAAATTTTTAGGCTTTAAAGATGATATAAATTCCCCTACCTTTTCCATTATGCAAAGTTATAATAATAATGAATTTATCTTATATCACTATGATATTTATCAAGGTGGCTTTGAGAATTTAATCAAAAATGGCTTATTTGAAAATTTCTTAGAACCGGGCTTACATATAGTAGAATGGGGCGATGAAAAGCTAGAAAAGGCCTTGCTTAAATTTGGCATAAAGGCTTTAAAAATAGATATTAGCATTATAGATGATAAAAAAAGAAAGTACATAGTTTATGAGTAAGTTAGAAGTTTTAAATTTAGAAAAGATTATTAAAAAAACAAAGATTATACAAGGCATTTCCTTAAATGTACAAAGTGGGGAAGTAGTTGGACTTTTAGGACCAAATGGAGCTGGCAAGACTACTACTTTTTATATGATTTGTGGACTTATTTCACCAAGTGGAGGAGAGGTTTTGCTTGATGGGGTTAATATTACAAAAGAACCCTTAAATAAAAGGGCAAGGCTTGGTATTGGCTATTTACCTCAAGAAAGTAGCGTTTTTAAGGATTTAAGCGTAGAGGATAATTTATTATTAGCAGCACAAATAATTTATAAGGATAAAAAAATTTTAAACGAAAAAGTAGAAAAAATGCTAGAACTTTTAAGCATTGAACCTATTCGTTTAAGAAAGGGTTTAAGTTTAAGTGGTGGAGAAAGAAGACGTTGTGAGATAGCTAGGTCTTTAATGTGTGATCCTAAATTTTTGTTACTTGATGAGCCCTTTGCAGGAGTTGACCCCATAGCAGTGGCTGAAATTCAAGCACTCATCAAAGAACTTAAATTGCTAAATATTGGTATTTTAATCACAGACCATAATGTTAGAGAAACCTTAGCAATTTGCGATAGGGCATATGTTATAAAACAGGGTATGCTTTTAGCAAGTGGGGATGCAAAATCAATAGCACATAATGAGGATGTGAAAAAATACTATTTAGGAATAGAGTTTAAACTCTTAGATTAATGTTAAAACAAAAATTAGCCCCAAAAACGAAAATTTCACAAACACTTCGTTCGTGGTTGCCAATTTTACAAGCAAATATCGAAGACTTAAAAGAAAATTTAGAAAAATTTGCTGAAGAAAATCCTTTTTTAAGCATTCAAGATTCTTGTCAAACGCATAAAAACGGCAAAAATTACTACGACTCAATCTATACAAAAAACGCAGTTTCTGACTTTGTTGAAAACTATTCGGTAGCCAAAAAAAGCATTTATGAGGTTTTAAACGAACAAATAATACCTCCTCTTTTTCCTACACAGCATTCTCAAAATATAGCCCAAATAATAATACAATGCCTAAATAATGAAGGCTATTTTGAATACGATGAAGAACTTTTAGCAAATTTTGATAAAGATGATATTGAGACAATTAGACAAAGATTTAAATTCTTAGAACCCGTTGGCGTTGGGGCAAAGGACTATAAAGAGGCTTTTTTATTTGCCTTAGAAAGCATAGATTTGGATGATGAGTTATATGATTTTTGCAAAATGCTTATAAGGGATTTTGAAAATATACAAAATTACACAAAAAGCCCTTTGTATAAAAAGGCTATTAAGATTATTAAAAAATTTAGCATACCTCCTTTTTTAGAATATTTTGAAGATAGTAAAACAATCATTCCTGATATATTTATAGAAAGGGAAAATGGCGAGATAAAGGTTAAGATTAACGATGAGTATTATCCTGAAATTTCACTTGAGATTGATGGCTTAGAACATGAATTTTTAACTAAGTATATAAAAGAAGCTAAAAATTTAGTAGATGCTCTTTCCATGCGTAAGGCTACTCTTTATAAAATAGGGCTTATGATAGTAGAACACCAATACGATTTTTTCCTTGGCAAAGATATAAAACCCATGACCTTAAAGGACTTAGCACAAGATTTAGAACGCAATGCCTCAACTATTTCAAGGGCCATTGCAAATAAATATTTAAGCTGTGAAAGAGGCTTGATACCTTTGAGAGATTTCTTTGCCTTTGGACTTGATGAAGATACTTCAAACACTAGCGTAAAAGAATTTTTATCCCAGCTTATAAAAAATGAAAATCACGCAAAGCCACTAAGTGATAGTAAGCTTTTACAACTCATTAGGGAAAAATTTGACATTGGCATACAAAGAAGGACTATCGCAAAATATCGCTTGCAATTAAATATAGCAGGTTCAACAGATAGAAAAATACTTTATGAACTAGAGGGCAAAGGTGAAAAAAAGGAATAGTGAATTTATAAAAATTAATAATATGCTATTTTTACAATTCTTATTCTGGTTTAGGGATTGTTATATTTGCTTTAAGCAAAGCAATAAGCGTTGACTTAAATGCTATTTTTAATTCTTGCAATGCTTCCTTTTTGCTTTCTCCATCACCCAAAACAATGCAACTCCTTTAAATTCAGGCATGGTCGCACTATATCTACCACCTTCATTTTTTGAAATTTTTTCTATTGTTATTTTACAAGGCAAATTTAAATAATAATTTAAATCTTTCATTTTTTTCTTTCTTACAAATTCGCCCCACTACTTAAATCCCACATAGGTAAAAAAATTCCAAGCGCTAATAAAAGCACTAAAATAGCGACAAATAAGGTCATTAATGGCTCAATTAATGATAAAAAAATACCCATTAAATCATCTTGCTTTAAGGCATAATAATTTGCAATTTCTAGGCTCAAAAGTTCTAGTTTTGCACTTTTTAAGGCTACTGCTAACATTGATATAACCATACTTTCAAAATAAATTGACTTTTTGAAAGCCTCGTCTAAGGCAATTCCTTTTGAAAAATTTGAATAAACAAGGTCAATCTCCAAACCCAAGGCCTTATTTTTAACCCCACTTCTAGCTAGTTCAAAGGCTTGTTTTATGGAAACTCCACTCTTTAAAAGCAAGGAAAAAGTAAAGAAAAAATAATAATGTTGATTATAGATTATAAGCTTAGAAAGTATGGGAAGTTTTAAAAGCATAAAATCACAAAATAAGGCAAAAGAAAAATGCTTTTTATAGGCTAAATTTAAGGATAAAATCAAAATAACTAAGATAAAAATTAAAGGTAGGTAAAAAACACTTAAAAACTCATAACTTCCAAGCATAAAACGCGTGATTAGTGGCAGGGTTGCGTTCATATTTTCAAATAAATCCTTAAAATTTGGCACGACAAAAAGCATTAAAAAAACAAAGGCAAAGCAAAGTACAATTAAGACTATTATAGGGTAATGCAAGGTCTTTTTTAACTTTTTTTGATTTTCATAAAAACCTTGCCTGAGTTTTGAAATTTGCAAAAAAACCTTGCTAAGTTCTCCTGTATTTTCTGCCATTTTTATTAGGGTTAATTCACTAAGTCCTAGTCCAAAATTTGCCTCCTTAAAGGCAAGACTAAGATTTTGTCCGGCCCCTAAATTTGCCTTTAAAGCCTTGATTGCCTTATTTAAATGCTTTTGATTAAATGCCTTTTCAAGTTCGTTTAAACAAGCATTTATACTAAGTCCAACCTCGCTTAGCAAAGAAAGTTCTTTAAAAAATAAAATAAAATGCTTGTTTTCAATCTTTGATTCTAAAATTTTAATTTTCTTAATATTAATTACGATAAGACCTTGTTTTAAGACGGTATTTTGAACGTCGCTTAAATCATTTGCATAAATAATCTTACTTTTTTGAGTATCATTTTGCCTAAATTCAACAAGATAAAAATTCATTTTATCACCCTTAAAAGCTCATTTATGCTTATAATGCCTTGCCTTGCTTTGATAAGTCCTAATTCAAACATAGTTTTAAAGCCATTTTTCCTGGCTTGTTCTAAGAGTTCTTTTTTCGAAGAAAGATTTAATATAAGCTTGCTTAAATTTTCATCTATAAATAATACCTCAGCTACTAATTCTCTTCCTAAAAAGCCCGTTTTATTACAACGTATACAGCCACTTGGCTCGTAAAAATAATCCTTAAATTCATCGTTAAAAACCTTAGTTTTACAATAATTACAAAGTTTTCTAACCAGCCTTTGGGCTATTATCAAATTTAAAGAATGTGCGATCAAATAAGGATTTGCATTCATATTTAAAAGTCTATCAATGGCACTTAGGGCATCATTTGTATGAAGTGTGCTTAACAATAAATGCCCGGTCAAAGAAGCCTTAATGGCTATATCAAGGCTTTCTTCATCGCGTATTTCACCTATCATTATGATATCTGGGTCCTGCCTTAAAATCGCCCTTAGTGCATTGTTAAAATCAAGCCCCGCCTTTGAATTTAAAGCGATTTGCTGTACTAAGGACATTTTATATTCTATGGGGTCTTCTGCTGTGATAATCTTTTTTTCAATGGATTTTAAGGCATTTAAACAAGCATAAAGAGTGGTACTTTTCCCGCTACCCGTTGGGCCTGTTAGTAAAATCATGCCATGAGGACTAGCAATTGCCTTTTTTAACAAAGTTAAATTAAACTCATCAAAATGCAAATTATCAAGGCTTAAAAAATTTTCATCATGCCTTAAAATACGCATTACCACGCTTTCTCCGTAAAGCAAGGGTAGGGTTGAAATTCTAAAATCGTATTTTTTATCTTCTATTTTTAACTCAAAACTGCCATCTTGTGCCTTTCTTTGCTGGGCTACATTTAAGTGAGAAAGGTGTTTTATATAAAAAACTAAGGCTGTATAAACTTCTTTTTGTAAATGGCAAAAAAAGCTTAAAACCCCATCTATTCTAAATCTTATCAATGCCCCATTTTCTAAACCTTCAATGTGAATGTCACTGGCCTTTAAATTTAGGGCTTCTTTAATGATAAAATCAAAAATTTGACTTACAAAACTTTGTTCTTCTTTTAAGCCCTTTTCCCATTCTTCTTTTAATTTAAAGCTTAAAATTTCAAGCTTTTCTTTAATGGCTAATTCTTTTAAAATTTTATGAATTTTAAAAGAATCGCTTATATAAAGTTTAAGAATTTTATCCATAAAAAAAGATTGAATTCGTTCTAAATTTTCTAAATTGAAATTTTTAACACAAAGTATATAAATATTTGTTTCATCAGCCTTTAAGGGTACAAATTCTAATTCTTGCATAAAAGAAGTGGGCATCTTTGCACAAAGATTTTCATCAACCCTTTCAAAATCCATAAATTCCATATTTAAAGACCTTGCAAAGACCTTTAAAAAATCTTCATTTTTAATATTAAGTTCTAAAAGCTCGTTTAAATCTAAATTTTTTGCAAGATAATTTTCTTTTAAAAATGTGAAAAATTTATCATTTTCAAGGCTAAGTTCTTCTTTTTTAAAATTTGAAAATTTATTTTTTAAACTCATTGCAAAAGTTCTACTTCATAATGCTTTGCATAAAGTTCTAAAACCTTTTTAGCATCTTCTTCAAAGCCTTGTGCTTGTTTAGCCTTTGCAAAAAGTTTCCAAGAAGTGTTTGAAATTTTATTGATATCATTTGCCTTTAAGGACCAAAAAATCGACTTATTATAATCTTTCATATCCAAATAAGTTTGAGCCAGTAAAATAGCCTTTTCATAGCTAGGATTTTGATAAAAGGCATGTCTTAGAGTGGCTATGTTAAGGTTATTTGAACTAATTTGAATTTTTTGTTCTTGCAACATTTCAATCTGACTTTCTTGCTGGGCTAATATCTTTTTAGTTTCTTCAAGTTCAAATTCTAAAACCTTATTATTTAATTCTTTTGCAAGTTTTAATTTTTGAGCATTAATCTTTGCCTCGTTTATCCTAGCTTCTAAAATTCGCTTTTCTTCTTGGCTTTTTGCTATTAAAATTTGTTGTTCATTTTGTTTTTCAAGCATGATATAAAAGCCAGTGCAAAATATAGTTATAAGGCAAAAAAAGACAACAATTTTAAGGTATTTTTTAATAATAAAATATTTATATTTTTGTTCTAGTTCTCTTATTCTTTCATTCATAATAAACCTTGTTCAATAGCACTTAATCTAAGCTTGTAAAGTGTGCTTTTGCTTTCCTTATAAAAGCCATTTATATCCTTAAAACTTTGCAAGGTTTTATCTATATTCCTTAAATTTCCTTGATAAATTTTTCTAAGAAACCTAAATTCTTTTTCATAAAAAAATAAGTTATGCTTTTTAAAAATATAATCTTTTAACTCAATTTTATCCAAACTCTTAAGCTCACAACTAGCCACAAAACGCGTTTGAAAATGTTCTTTTTTAAAGAGTTTTAGCATCTTGTGAGAACTAAGCACAAAGGCAAATTCATCACTATGAATTCTCACACTTTCAAGTAAACTTTCTTCATACATTCCCACCTCATCAAGCAAGATAGGCTTGTTATTAACTTGCTTTTTAATAAGGCTTTCAAATTCTTTTCTATCGTTAAAAAGTTTAGAAATTTTAATTAAGTTATGTTTCTTAGCAAATTCATTAAGCAAAATGCTTTTACCACTACCACTTTTTCCCCAAAGTAAAAACATACCTTTTTTTGAAGTAAAATCATTTAATTTTGTTTGTATTAAAATTCTACTTTTGATATCAACAAAGTCTTTCATAAAAGCCTTTTTATCAGCTACCACCTATGAAGTACTTTTCAACATCGTCAAGTAATTTTTCACAAATTGCTGAATCTGTACTTTTTTCTACAATCAAATTTATATAAGTTCTAGTATCCCTAAAACTACCCGCTGATTTAACATTATCACGAGTTAAGGTTTGATTTTCTTTTGTGTATTTAATATTTATATGAAATTTAATAGCAGAAGTGGCCTCTCCTAAATTTGTTTCTATAACTACATTTAAATTTGAAGCCTTTGAAAGTGTAGCTTGAGTTTTTTGAATGATTTCTTTAAAGCGTTGACATTTGTGTATAAGTTCTGCGATAAGCTTATTGTCAACCCCTTCATAAGATACTTTTAATTTATTTTTAATATCCTTCGTGCTTTCTTTTTCAGGTGCTACAAAAACCATATAAAAGCCATTTTTAATATCTACCTTATCACTTTTTGCATCCCTACCACTTGCCATAACCTTAGCATAAATTGCATTATCTAAATAAACTCTATCAATCATAGGTCCGTAAATTTCATACTCTTTTCTACGAACTATAACCTCTCTTGCTAAAAGGTTTAACTTGACATTAATATCGTGGATAATGGGCTCCATTTCCTTTTTGATATCTAATAACTCTTTTAACATTGCATTCCTTCGATCTTGCCTTAAAATTTAAATTATATCAATTTTTCCTTAAATTATTAACAAAAAATTCTTAAAATGTAAAATCAAAGCATTTTAAAGCCTAAATCTTTTAAACTTGGCGTCATTGAAACATTATCAACTATGCTAGGTGTTATTATAAAAACAATCTCAGTTGCTACGCTCGATTCTTCTTCTCCTTGAAAAAGCAGACCAAGTAAGGGAATTTTAGATAAAAAATTTACTGATGAGTTTTCCTTTACTTCATTTTGCGAGATAAGTCCACCTAAGATTAAGCTTTGATTATTTTCCATTTGAACCACGGTTGAGAGCTTTTTTTGTATGGTATCAGGTGCTATGGTTCTTGGGTCAGTTTGTCTTCTATTATCTTCTGGGTATTTAAAATCACTAAGACTTGGATTAATCCTAAGCATAATCTTTCCATCATCTGAAATTTCAGGTAAGATATTTAATAAAATTCCTACAAAGATAGAATAATTATTATAACTTTCACTTACCGTAGTACCATTTTCCGTGCCCTTTGAGCTTTCCTTTACTTGATAATTTATAGTGTCCCCCACTGAAATAATGGCTTGTTGATTGTTAAGTGCCATTAATTTAGGATTTGATAAGACATGAGTTTTTCCACTTTGTGCTAAAAAATTTAACACAGAATCAAAGCTTAAATCTACCCTTAAGCCTAAATTTTTAACAAAACTTTCTCCACTTTGAAGCTGTATAAAGGAATTTGAACTTGAATTTGTAGACGAACTAAACCCTAAATTAAAATTTTGCCAGTTAATCCCACTAGAATGGCTTTCATTTAAACTAACTGCGATTATGCTAACATCGATTATTACTTGCTTTTTAAGCCTTGATTCAAGTTTTAATATATAATTTTTAACCCTTTCAAGCTGAGATGGCGAACCAGTAACTGTTATAATCCCTGCATTTTGATTAATAATAGCAGGTTTTATCTCCTCATTTATTTGAGTGCTTAAAAGGGCGTTTATCTCATCTTCTATATTTTTCCAAAAGTCAAATTTTTCCATACTTTTAATCATATTATCTTCTAAATCATCGCTTATTTGACTATACTCGCTTTGCTTAGGCTTAGCGTCAACTGAGGCCTTTGTTATGCTTTGACCCTCACGCACCGAGGTAATATAACTAATCTTAAAAGTCTTAGTTTGCAAGGCTGAAATTTTTAAAACCTTACCATCAAATTCATAAGCTAAATCATTTTCTGTTAAAAAAAGCTTTAAAACCTCTTCTAAGCTCATTTGTTTAATATTTACTATATTTTGAGTTTTGTTTAATTTTTCCTTTGCTAACTTATCCTTAATCACTACGCTAAAAGTACAATAATTTGCAAGTTCTTTTAAGCTTTCTTCTATTCTTAAATCATCATAAATACTTATATCAAAAAGCCGTTTTTCACAATTTAAGGCATATACAAAGATAGGAAAAAGGCTAATTAATAAGAATCTTATCATTGCTTTGTGCCTTGATTAAAATTAACTCATTATCATATTCAAGCACAATAGCATTTTCCTTAATGTCCTTAAGCTTAGCAGAATAAATTTCATCATTTATTTTATACCAGTTATCATCGATTTTAACGTGATTTAATATAATAGCTTGAATTTGTAATTTATAAATTTTTTCTAAATATGGATTAGAAAAGGGATTTTCAAGATTTGAAAAATTCACCTTTTCATTTTTTAAAGATAAAAAATCATCTGCCTTTAAAAACAAAAAAAGGCAGAAGAAAAGATTAAGCTTGTAATTCATTGCTATAATCAGCATCTGCGATACGTTTTAATTGTCTGTATCTGTGTTGTGCATCCTTTTGATTACGCAAGAATAACTCGGCAGCGTGTTCAGGATTTGCTTTTTTCAAAGAATTATAACGCACCTCATTCATTAAAAATTGTTCATACAAGCTCCAATCAGGTTCTTTAGAGAATAAATTCAAAGGATTTTTTCCTTCATGTTCTAATCTTGGGTCATAGGTATAAAGTGGCCAATAACCACATTTTGTAGCTAACTCACCTTGATCGCCTGAATAACCCAAACCTCCCTTAATACCATGTGCTATACAAGGAGAATAACACACAACCAAAGAAGGTCCCTCATAAGCTTCAGCTGCTATTAAGGCTTTGATTAAGTGGTTATAATTTGCTGAGGAGTTTACTTGTGCTACAAAGATATAGCCATAAGTCATTGCAATTTGCCCTAAATCTTTCTTTTGTATAGGCTTACCAGCAGCGGCAAACTGGGCTACTGCCCCTGTCCTTGAAGATTTTGAACTTTGTCCTCCTGTATTTGAGTAAACTTCTGTATCAAGCACTAAGATATTAACATCCTCTCCACTTGCTAAAACATGGTCTAAGCCTCCATAGCCTATATCATAAGCCCAGCCATCGCCCCCGAAAATCCAGTGAGATTTTTTACTTAGAAAACGTTTTAAATTTAATATATCATTAATGCCTTTTATGTGTTGATTTGCTTCTAAAAGTGGAATCATCTTATCTTTTATCTCAACAGAAACGGCGTGATTTTTATTAGCTATCCAGTCTTTAAATAATGCAGCTAAGCCGTTTGGGACCATATCCATATTTTCATTCATAAGCATTTCAATCCTATGCCTTGTGTTTTCAGTGGCTATTTTCATTCCAAGTCCAAATTCAGCATTATCTTCAAATAAAGAATTCGCCCAAGCAGGTCCATGTCCATTTCTAACGCTTTTTCTATAAGGAGTAGAAGGGGCACTTCCTCCATAAATAGAACTACAACCAGTAGCATTTGCAACTATCATTCTTTCACCAAATAGCCTTGTAACAAGGGTTATATAAGGCGTTTCGCCGCACCCCGGACATGCCCCGTGGAATTCAAAAAGAGGTTGAGAAAATTGAGCACCCTTGGTAGTTTGCCTATTTAAAATATAGTCCTTATAAACTATTTTCTTAAATAAATAATCAGCATTTTCTTGTTCGCCAAAGTCAATTTCTTCTTGCAAAGGCACCATAACTAAGGATTTTTCTTTAGTAGGGCATTCATGTACGCATAACTCACAGCCCGTACAATCAAGAGGAGAAACTTGAATTTTAAATTTAAGTTTTTCATCCTTAACGCCCTTTGCCTCTAAGGTATGTTCTTTTACTCCCATAGGGGCCTTATCAAATTCATCATCATCTATTAAAAATGGTCTAATAACAGCATGCGGACAAACAGAAGCACATTGATTACATTGTATACAATTTGACTCTATCCATCTTGGCACCATTACGCCAACCCCTCTTTTTTCGTACTCGGTAGTACCATGCTCAAAGCTACCATCCTCATGTCCTAAAAAGGCAGAAACTGGCAACTCATCACCCTTTGCAGCGTTCATAGGCTTAACTATCTTTTCTACAAATTCAGTACCCTTATAGCTTATTTTCTTTTCTTTTTTAACAGGGATTAATTCTTTCCAAGCTGGGTCAACTTCTACCTTTACAAGACCTTCAGCGCCCACGTCAATAGCCTTATAATTCATCTCAATTATAGCATCGCCTTTTTTACTATAAGACTTATAGGCTAATTCTTTCATATATTTTTGAGCGTCTTCATAAGGTATGATTTCAGCTAATTTAAAAAAGGCAGACTGCATGATGGTATTTGTGCGATTTCCAAGCCCTATATCTCTTGCAAGTTTTGTAGCATTTATGATATAAAATTTTACTTCTTTTTGTGCTAAAACCTTTTTAACATTATCAGGTAATTGTCTAATCGTTTCTTGTGCACTCCAAATACTATTTAAAAGGAAGGTTCCACCATGTCTAATACCTGCTAAAACATCATAAATTTCTAAATAAGCAGCGACCGAACAGGCTATAAAATGAGGGGTTGAAACAAGATAAGTCGAACGAATAGGCTTTTTAGAAAATCTTAAATGACTTCTAGTATAACCTCCTGATTTTTTACTATCATAAGCAAAATAAGCTTGTGCGTAAAAATCTGTCTTATCGCCTATTATTTTAATAGAATTTTTATTAGCACCCACGGTTCCATCAGCACCAAGTCCATAAAATAAGCACTCAATAGTACTTTCATCGCCAAGTGAAATTTTTTCACCCACCTTTAAGGAAGTATGAGTTACATCATCATCTATACCAACGGTAAAGCCATCCTTTGGTTCGTATAAATTTAAATTATCATAAACTGCGATAATTTGTGCAGGGTCAACATCCTTTGAAGAAAGTCCATATCTACCACCAACTATTATAGGCTGGTGTTTGTGTCTATAAAAGGCAGATTTTACATCTAAGTATAAAGGCTCGCCTATTGAACCTGGTTCTTTCGTCCTATCTAAAACAGCAATTTTTTCAATGCTTTCAGGTATTACTTCAAAGAAGTGTTTAAGCGAGAAAGGTCTATATAAATATACCTTTAAAAGTCCTACTTTATCGCCCTTTGAATTTAGATAGTCAACTACTTCTTCTATAGTTTGAGTAACCGAACCCATAGCTATAACTAATTTTGTAGCATCCTTTGCCCCATAATACACAAAAGGCTTATAAGTCCTACCTGTAATCTTAGAAATTTCTTGCATATAATCATTTACGATATCAGGCAAGGCTTGATAAAAGCGATTGTTTAATTCCCTTGTTTGAAAATAAATATCATCATTTTGTGCTGTTCCTCTTGTCTTAGGATTTTCAGGGCTTAGGGATGAATTTCTAAATTCTAAAACAGCCTTTCTATCTATAAGCCTATCAAAATGAGCATAATCCATAACCTCTACTTTTTGAATTTCATGGCTTGTTCTAAAACCATCAAAAAAATGTAAAAATGGAATGCGTCCTTTAATGGCTGCAAGGTGTGCAACCCCAGCTAAATCCATAGTTTCTTGCACAGAATGAGAACAAAGCAAGGCAAAGCCTATTTGTCTTGCTGCATAAATATCTTGATGGTCGCCAAAAATCGACAAGGCTTGAGAGGCAAGGGACCTCGCTGCTACATGGATAACACAGGGTAAAAGCTGACCTGCTATCTTATACATATTTGGAATTTTAAGTAAAAGTCCTTGAGAGGCTGTATAAGTAGTAGTTAAAGCCCCTGTTTGTAAAGACCCATGTACTGAACCTGCAGCACCTGCCTCGCTTTGCATTTCAACAATTTTCACAGGCATACCGAAAAGATTTTTCTTGCCCGCTGCTGCCCACATATCGGTATAATCAGCCATAGGCGAACTTGGTGTAATAGGATAAATTCCCGCAACTTCAGTAAAAGCATAAGCTGCATAGGCTGCTGCTTCATTTCCATCCATAGTTCTCATAATTTTATTCATAAAAATCCTTTCTGTTTAAAAGTATTAATAAATGTAAGTGTAGAGAATTTACACAATAAAGCCTTAAATTGTGTTTAATGGGTAAAAGTTTTATTATTTTTTTATACTTAAACTGAATTTAAACTTAATTAGTTAGTTTATAAATTTTATGCTAAAACTAAGTATTTTAAATTTAAGGAATCAAATGAGACATATTTCAGGGTGGCAAGCCTTAAATATAGTAAATGAAAAAAGGGCTAAGTGCTGATTGGCATAAAGATTTATATTTTAAGGACAATGAACCCTTAAAAATGTATACTTTAAACTCGCCCCTTGGAACAAAGGGCATCGAAAAAAGAATTTTTAATAATAAAAGGTATTTTATAGCAAATTTTGCAAGGGCTATTGCTGATTTAGTTTATGAAAATGATATAGCTGGGTTAAAAGGCTGTTAATGATTTTTTATATGAAAACGATGAAAGAGAACTTTTTGAGTATTTAAAAATCATTAACAAAGAAAAAAAACATAGAAAATTTTATAAAATTTGAACTAACAAAACTATATTTTAAGGATAAAGAAAATGCTTGAAAATTATCAAATTCAAAGAACAACTCTTATTAAAGAATTTTTGCCGTTTTTTGGTGATAATTTTGTTTTAAAGGGCGATACTGCTTTAAGCCTTTATTATGGTTTAAATCGCTACAGCGAGAATTTAAACTTTGACTCAAAAAGTAATAATATGAATTTCATAAATAGATTAAAAAAACACAATGATTTTAAACTTTGGAATATAAATATAAAAAAGACACAGATACAACCTTTCGTGCCATGATAGATTATGTTGGAAAATCTAAGCTTGGGGTCTATCCTTTAAAGGTAAAAATAAGTAATCACAACAAGCACTTTTTACAAAACAATAGCTTAAAATACGAATCAAAAAATGGCATCAATGTCTATGATATAGATGAACTTATTAAAATGAAAATTGCTGCTTTTAGTGACAGGGATAAGATTAGAGATTTTTATGATTTAGGTTTTTTGCTATCCTAAGCACTTTAGTAAAGATTCTTTATTTGTAATGTATGAAAAAATTTCTTATGCCGGGGTTGATGAGTTAAATTTATTTTTGCAAGATGAGTTTAAAAGGTATAATTTAATTAATGCTAAAAATTTAGAAAACTACGCACAAAATATTATTAAAAATATAGAAAATTTAACGCAAGAAAAGCAAAGTAAAAAAATTTAAAAGATGAAAATTTAATTTTTTTTGAAAAACCATTAAAATAGACTTTTGATTATAATTTAATACGCCATTTAAAGTGCCATTTATTATGCCGCTTTTTAAATTTATTTTATGCCAAAGCAATCTCATCCATATAACTCTTAAAATTCTTATATATTTTACCCTTACCCTTGCCACACTTTTTAATAGCTTTTAAGGTCTTTTTTGTTGGAATTTTTTCATAAGATTTATTTTTATTTATTTTAGGCTCCACAAATTCCCTTTAAAGTTTTTAGCCAACAATTATAGCACAATTTACTCATTCCAAGGCACTTCATAATATCCACTTTTCTTAGAACCCATTCTTTTTAAATATGCCTTTTCGTTTAAATTTTTTAATATTCTATTTATTGTCCTTAATGATAGATTAAATTTTATTGATAATTCTTTTTGTGTTAATTTTGGATTTTTCTTTAATGCCCTTAAAATAGCCTTTTCATTCTCATTTAATACGCCATTTAATGTGTCGTTTATCGTGCCATTTACAAGTTCATCGAGGGCTAATTTTATGATTTTTAACATAAATTCTACAAATTCAACGTTATTGCCATTTTTATCGCTTTTACTTAGCACCTTATAATAATCTTTTTGCTTTCTTGCTATTAATTCTTCAATAGATAAATAAAATATCCCATTATACTCGCCCAAAAGCTTACTTTGCCACATTCTACCCATTCTGCCATTACCATCATCAAAGGGGTGTATAAATTCTAGTTCATAGTGAAAAATGCTTGATTTTATAAGGGGTGAAGTGTGCTATTTTTATACCATTTAAATAAATTTAGCATTTGATTTTTTACAAATTTAGCAGGGTGCTAGGTGCAACAATTCATTATCCCCAAAAATCCCCACATTATCAACGCGAAAATTTCCAGCATTATGACTTAAATCTTTCATCATTATGCCATGGGCTTTTAAAAAATCACTTATTTTAAGCCCATTAAATTGCATAATCTTTTCATAAGCCTTATAAACGTTTTTACTTCTTGAATCTCTCTTGGATTGCCTAAAATTCTTTTATTGTTTATTATGGCTGTGATTTGTTCTAAATTTAAGCTATTGTTTTCTATTGCTAAACTAGCTCTAATGGTTCGTATGCGATTTTTACGAAGTATTTTTGGAATGATAGTAAATTTATTATTTAAATCAATCTTTGTTAATAGCTCACAAAGTAAGATTGTTAAATTTAATATCTTTGACGTTATTGTAAAGGATGGCTCGTAATTCATTTTATTCTTTTTTTTATTTTTTTATAATTATAACACAAAAAATCACCTTATAAAATCAAAGGGGAAAAGACATTATAAGGTGATTAGAAATTCTTAGATTGCAACGCACTCCAAAAAGAGCGCGTTAGCAATAGATTGAAGGCACCAAGCCTAATCTAGTAATACAAGACTACCAAGATAGGCTTGTAAAGCTAGATTTAAGCAAGGGTCTTTACGCCCTTGCTTTAAAAGTTAAAAACTTTTATTTAAGTTGCAATAAAGTTTGAAGCATTTCATCACTTGTAGTTATGGTCTTTGAGCTAGCTTGATAACCTCTTTGCACAACTATTAAGTTTGTTAAAGCTGTACTTAAGTCTGTGTTTGACATTTCCAAAGAAGCAGTTGCCATAGTACCTCTACCTCCAGTACCAGCCACACCAACTACTATAGAACCACTATTTGCAGTTACCTTATAAAGATTACCCCCTATTTCTTCAAGCCCTGAGTTATTTGCCACTGTTGCAACTGCTATAGTAGCTACTGCAAAGGTTAAGCCGTTTGTAAACTCGGCTAAGATATTACCATCTGAGTCAACTCTTATTTGATCAGCCAAAATAGAACCAGAAGCATAACCATCGGTTGATTGACTAGTTAAAGTTGAAGTTGAACTAGAACTTACAACCCCATCATTTGTACCACTTGTACCAAAGCTTAGTCTTATGGTTTGATTAGATGCAGCCCCGTTATTTGGTGAGAAATTTAAGGTCCTTGGTGTATAAGATGCCATTGTACCATCGTTATTAAACCTTGCAGTTCCTACCACTACATTTGAAGGGCCATCCCCTGAGGTGTTGATTACTGCAGGTTCTTCAACGCTTATTATCATTAGCCATTCATTACCACCATCTGTTGTAGTAGCTTGTTTTACCCATTGTACTTCTATGGTATGTAAGGCCCCTAATGAGTCATAAATTTCAAGTCCTACTGAAAAGGCTGAAAGTTTAAATTGTTCGCTTTCTCTTACTTGAGAACCGGTCGTAAGTATACCTTCCCAAGCTTGAAACATAGTAGTAAAGGCAGAATTTGTACTGATTGTCCCTGCTTGGTCGCTATATTCGGTTATACTTAGGGTTAAATCTTGTGCGGCAACAGCTGTAGTGACAAATGTATTATTAACATTATTCCAAATATTAACATTTGCATCTCCTTCGGATACTGATATAGCATAGTAACCATCTGAATTTACTATAACGGTTACATTTTCATTAATATCACTTGTATTAAAGCTACCACTTCCATCATAATCAACCCCATATCTTGCATCCCTTTGTATTAACTCCCTTAAATCCTCAGTGGTATGAAAGGTCCTTACAGCAGTTGTAAGTAAAGAACCATTAACAGTAGCTTCTACATAATTATTAGTTGCAGTACCAAGCGTACCTACGTCTGCTGCATTTAAACCAGCACCACCATCAGGATTATACATATCATCTAGGGTTACTGAATTTGAACTATATACATAATAATGAGCTGTTATAACTTCTACATTATTTACTGCTACACCAATCCAAGAAGAAGCAGCACCAACTCCAGCATTTATATTATAAACGCCATAAGTACCAATAACAGCATCATAATCAGTAATATTCCATAACTCACCAGCCGTATTACCACCATTTACCGTAAGATTAATATTTTTCATATTATCAGTAGTACCATCGGCATTATCATTTACAAAGTCTATACCCGTACCAGCCGCATTTATAACAGCAGTTACACCTGTACCATCTCTAGTATCGGTTGGAGAGGTATAGGTATTGATATAAGCAATGGCTTCTTCTATACTACTTATAGTTGAGTTTTGAATTCTAACCCCGTTTATTGTGATATCTAGGGTTACATTTTGTGTACTATCACCCCAGAATATTACATTATTTTGATCAACTCCAGCACTAGAGTTAAAATAGGTTAAACCAGCTGTAGAATGCGTAGAATAAGTAGCATCTGCATAGCTTATCCAAATACCTTGACCATTTCTTAAATTTAAACCTGTTCCACTTGCATTAAATAAAACAGCTGCATCAACACCCTTTTCAGTAACTTCCATAGAATTACTTGAAGTTGTGTAAAACTGAGTAGTACCTGTATCATTTTCATTTGCTTCAGTAGCTGTTCTAGTATTATAACCGTGCACTGAATCAAGAGCATATAAAGAAGTACTTGCTGTGCCTATGCTTAGACCACTATTTAAATTTGCCTTAACTGAAACTGTGGTCGATGCAACTGCTGAGATATGAAGACCTGGGTCTATAAAAATGTTAGTAGCTGAACGACTTGTATCTATGGTTTGAGTATTCCAGTCTATATTCCAACCTTGTACCACATAACCTGAATTATTAACAAAATTTCCATAAGCATCAAGTTGAAAATCACCCGAACGAGTAAGATAATCAGTCACGCCACCATCATCACTTACGATAAAGAAACCATCGCCATTAAGTGCAACGTCGGTGTTTTTATCCGTAGTTTGAATAGAACCTTGTGAGTGAATTCTAGTAGTAGAAGTAATCGTGGTACCAAGACCTATTTGCATAGCGTTTTGTCCACCTAGGGTTCCTGTTGGGGAAGTGGCGATTTTAACGGTTTGAGAAAAAATCGTACTAAAGTCTGCACGAGAGTATTTAAAACCTGTTGTGTTAACGTTGGCTATGTTGTTACCCTCAACGTCCATCGCGGTTTGATGTGCTTTTAGCCCGGATACACCAGACCATAATGATCTCATCATAGTAAATCCTTTAAAATGTATTGCTTCAAATTGCTTAGAAAAAGTTAAGCAATAAATGTGCCAAGTTTTAAAATTTTGTTTGTAATTTTGGTGAATTTAGTTTGATAAGAATTTTAACTTAATAAAAATTTTGGTATCTAAAGTACAATACGCACATAGCGAGGATTGATATATTAAAAGAAAAGTCTGATATCTTAAAATTTTGATTGGTGTATTTGTAGCTACTTTTATAGATTGCAGGTTGGATTACTACAAATTATAAAATAGAAGGAAATTCGGACTTGCTAATTGCATCTTATTTTATATGTAGCATTGATATAGTAAGTTTATATAATCAATAAAAAATAAACAGACCATTAAAAGAATATAGAAAAGGAGTAAAAATGCAAATTAATTATAAAAATACTTAAATATGAGTGAAATACAGCTTTTAAACTCACTTTTGAGTATAGATGAAAAGGTGGAAAAATTAAAAATTTCAACTCAAGAAAAGTTAAAAGATTTTAATAAATTAAGAAAATTTCTAAGAACGCAGTTAAAAAATCATATTGATAAGCCAAAATATGAGTTTATACCTTATGAAGATACTAAAACAGCGATAAAATTTAGAAAAAAATTTAATAAAATGAGCGATGAAGAAAAGGCAAAACTTGAAGCAGATGTAAAAATTGATGAATAAAAAGTACGATGATGAGTTTTAAAATAATATTTGATAGTCAAGTAGATAAATTTTTACAAAAATTGTTTAAAAAACAACCAAAAGAATATACAAAAATAGATATTTTCATTAAAACAAAACTAACCACTAGCGACAATCCTTGTACCTTACCAAATGCAAAGCACTTATAGGGCTTGTAAATTTAACTTTTTCTAACATTACATTTTATATTTTAATGTTAATTATCTAAACACACATTAAATTTCAATTTTTTTCAAATTTAACTTGACTTATACTAACTCTAATCCTTTATAATTTTAAAAATCTTTCAAAAAAGGAATCAAATGCGAAACAGAAGAACCTTTTTAAAAACTGCAAGTTTAGTTGCTGGAGTTCTAGCTTTTACAAATTTATTTTCAAAGGAAAATACAATGGAATTAACTCAAAAATGGGATAAAACCTTTAAGCTAAGCGATAAAGTAAAACATAGCAAGGTAAGCTTTAAAAATCGCTATGGAATCACCTTAGTAGCTGATATGTATGAACCAAAAAACGCTAGGGGTAAACTTAGCGCCATTGCGATAAGTGGTCCCTTTGGGGCAGTTAAAGAACAATCAAGTGGCTTTTATGCTCACAATCTAGCACAAAGAGGCTTTTTAACAATAGCCTTTGACCCATCATTTACAGGAGAAAGTGGTGGAAGTCCAAGATATGTCGCCTCGCCTGATATAAATACAGAAGATTTTAGTGCAGCAGTTGATTTTCTAAGCACAAATGAAAAGGTTGACCCTGAAAAAATAGCCATTATAGGAATTTGTGGCTGGGGTGGATTTAGTATAAATGCTATACAAAATGACCCAAGAATCAAGGTAGCAGTTGCGTCTACAATGTATGATATGTCAAGGGTAAATGCGAAAGGCTATTTTGATAAAGAAGATAGCAAGGAAGC
Organism: Campylobacter sp. LR264d; assembly: GCF_008633895.1. NCBI lineage: Bacteria > Pseudomonadati > Campylobacterota > Epsilonproteobacteria > Campylobacterales > Campylobacteraceae > Campylobacter > Campylobacter sp. LR264d. The sequence continues at coordinate 18,667 of NZ_VJNT01000016.1, read as the reverse complement.
TAGAATGGCTAAGAAAAAGGCATTAAACGAACAAAGGATTAAGGATTTTAAAAACAATAATTATGCCTTAGCCGGGGGTGTGCCTGATAAATTGCCAGGTGACGCACCACAATTTTTCAAGGATTATCACGCGTATTATAAGACAAAAAGAGGGTACCATGAAAGGTCCTTAAATTCAAATGGAGGTTGGAATGTTACTTCTACCTTATCCTTTTTAAATGTACCTATTTTAAATTACCTTGATGAGATTGATAACGCTGTTTTATTAATACATGGTGAAAAAGCACATTCTAGGTATTTTAGCGAGGATGTTTATAAAAAGTTAAAGGGCTCAAATAAAAAGCTAATCATAGTCAAAGGGGCTAATCATACAGACTTATATGATAATGAAAAATTCATACAATTTGACACAATAGCTGAATTTATCAATAAAAATTTAGGATAAAACATGCAAAATAGACGCGAATTTTTAAAATTTTCTAGCCTTGTGGCCTTTATGGCTATAAGTGCAAATTTATTTGCAAAGGATATAAAAATGCAAAAAAGGAAGTTGCGAAATTTAGAAGTTTCTCAATTTGGGCTTGGTTGTATGGGTTTAACTTATGCTTATGGAGATTATAAAAAGCTAGATGAAAATGAGATGATAAAACTTGTTCATAGGGCTATTGATTTAAGTATTAACTTTTTTGATACAGCAGAAGTTTATGGGCCTCATACAAATGAAACATTGCTTGGCAAGGCCTTTAAGGGAAAAAGAGACAAAGTAGTAATCGCTACTAAATTTGGCATTTATGAAAATGGGCTTGATAGTTCAAAAGAAAGGATTATTAAAAGTGTTGAGGGTTCTTTGAAAAGATTGCAAACTGATTATATAGACCTTTATTATCAACACAGAGTTGATAAAAATACCCCTATTGAAGAAGTAGCACAAACTATATCAGGACTTATAAAAGAAGGAAAAATTCGAAATTTTGGACTAAGCGAAGCAGGTGTTAATACCATAAAAAAGGCAAATTCAATTGTACCTGTAACGGCCTTGCAAAGTGAGTATTCTATGTGGTGGAGAGAACCAGAAGATGAAATTTTACCACTTTTAAAAGAACTTAATATAGGCTTTGTGCCATTTTCTCCACTAGGTAGGGGCTTTTTAACAGGGGTCATAAATAATAAAACCACCTTTAACAAAGATGACTCAAGGGCTAATAATCCACGCTTTACAAAAGAAGCCATTGAGGCAAATCAAGCCTTGATTGATTATATTAAAGAACTTGCAAATTCTAAAAATGCCACTCCAGCACAAATTGCACTTGCTTGGGTAAGCAATCAAGCAAATTTTATAGTACCTATTTTTGGAACTACTAAGATTAATAGGCTTGAAGAAAATATTAACGCCGTTAATATAAATTTAAGCGTGCAAGACTTACAAAACATAAATGAAAGGCTTGAAAAGATTAAAATAGTAGGCAATAGATATAATGAAAATACGCAAAAATGGATAGATAGATAAGCTAATATTTTAAAAAATATTTTTGAATTTTTTGTATATTTTTAGTCTTACTTAGGGCTAGGATAAGTAAAATTCTAGCCTTTTGAGGATTTAAATCAAGAGCTGAGATAAAGCCTAGTTTAATATCTTCTTTGCTTAAAATTACGCTACCAAAAGCAACCCTAGTACTAACAACTATGATTAAGCCCTTTTTTATTAATTCTTTTAACACATTTTTTAAATTCTTATGTATACTTCCAGCCCCACTTCCTGCAATAACTAAGCCTTTGGTACCATTTTCAAAAAGAGCTTTTGCGCTTATAGCGTTTCCATCATTTGAGTAAGAATAAAGTATATCAACCTTTGGCAAAGTAGTGATTTTATCTATATCAAAGGGTGCTTTTTTATTTTTTTCATAAAAAAATATATCATTATCCACTATATAGCCAAGTTCATTTGGCGAAGAAAAGGCGTTTAAATTTAGAGTGTGAGTTTTACTAAGCACTCTAGGGCTAAAAATTTTATCATTTATGCTTATTAAAACTCCCTTTGATTTTGTAGCTAAAATAATGGCATTATAAAGATTTTTGGGCCCATCGCTACTTAGTGAAAAAAAGGGTCTCATGGAGGCTGTAAAAATAACTGGCTTATTGCTTTTTACGCTTAATTGTATAAAATACGCACTTTCTTCTAAGGTATCACTTCCATGCGTTACAACTATGCCATCGATATCTTTTTCAAAAAGTTCGTTAATCTTTTTTGCTAATTTTATTTGAATTTCATCATCCATATCGCAACTATCGATATTTGAAATTTGATAAGTAGAAATTTTAGCATTAATCTTAGGCAAGGATTTTATTAAGCTATCAATGCTTAAAACCCCTGCCTTATAATTTAAACTTAGGTTATCTTTACTTAAACCAGCAATTGTCCCACCCGTTGCTAAAATGGCAATCCTTGGTTCTTGCATAGATTAAGCCTTGGTGCTAAATTCTAAATTCTTAGGCAAATTTTCTATATAAATACTTCTACTTGGGAAAGCAAAGCTAAGTCCATTTTTAGCAACTATACGCATAAACTCAAGCATTAATTTATGTCTAGTTTCCCTAAAATCCTTAGCTGTTACGCCCTTGGTATAAAAATAAAGTTCTATATTTATACTACTATCTCCAAAATCACTTAATGCAACATAACAAGCATTTTTATAACCTTCTAGATCATTAATAGAAACTAAATTTTGTCTATATTTTGCCCAGCTACCGGCTTTTAAGGCATTATCTTCTGGGTGAGATACCAACTCGCTAGTATTTAAAAGCTCTCTTAAATCATTCACGCAAGCATCAAGCTTTTCAGGGGTAGCATCGTATCCCACGCCTATATACATTTTTATATGTCTTCCTATACGACGTTTAGACCAATTTTTAATATTTGCTGCCATTACTGCTGAATTTGGCAAAAATACTAAGGAGTTATCAAAGGTCCTAATAGTAGTTTTTCTAAGTCCTGTTTCAACGACATTACCCTCAATACCAGCAATCTCTACCCAATCGCCTTGATTAAAACTATCATCAAATAAAAGGAGTATAGACGCAAAGAAATTTGCGATAATATCTTTTGCAGCAAGGGCAACTGCTAAACCACCTATTCCAAGTGAAGCGATAATGGCTGAGATATTAAAACCAAGCCTTGAAAGTATGAAAAGTATGGCTATTATGAAGATTATAAAATAAACTATTTTTATAACTAGGTTAATTACTTCTTTTTTGCCACTTTTTTGAGCTATTTTTGAGATTATTACCATGCCATAACCATCGATAATCTTAAAGGCTAAAAGGGCAAAGAATATTGCATAGATTATATATAAAAGATTAGTGATTGCTAAAAATACGGGTTGAGGATAAAAAATTATCGTTAAACACAAGCTAATGGCATAAACTAAAAGCAAGTATCCAACAGGCTTTTTAATACTATCTATAAAAAGTTCTTTAACGCTACTTCCATCCTTGTTTCGATAAAATAATTTAATCAAAACAATATATAAAATATTTGCTAAAAATTTTCTAAGTGAAATAAAAAATAAAATCACAATTACGCAAAGCAAGACCTTGCCTACATTTATATATTCAATATCAAAAATTTCATTTATATAATTTATCCAATCTTGAAACTTAAAGGTACTAAAAATATAATTACTTTCAAGCAAATTTGCATTATCTTTTAAGTGCATTAAAATTTCATTATAGGCCTCGACAGCATTTGCAATCATGGCTTCTTTTCTTTCTACCCTTAAAAGCTCACTTTCATTTGTAATCTTTGCCTTATTTTCACCAAGATTATTAACAGAATCTTTTTGCAAAGCGTTTAGAGATTCATCGATTACAGCTATCATTGAAGAACTACTTGCAGTTTCTTTAAACAATTTTTCAAGCTTAAATAAGGCTGAGAAAAAATCTTGTATAACTTGCATATACATTAAATCCAAGCTAGTATCCACGAAAACAAAGTGATTTTTTGTACTTCTTTCTTTAAGGCTTTCTAAATTTTGTCTAACCTCTAAGAATTTATTTACATCATCGCTATTTATCTTTTGTTGCGTTATAACGCCTGGAATTGTGGCTAAAATTTTAGCCTTTTCCCTACTAATCTCGGAATTTAAGGATTTAAAAGAACTAGAATTTATATCCTGAGTTTCTTTAGCCTTTTTTAATTTTTGATTTAATTTTACAAAGTCTTGTACTAGTAAATATATCTTTTTACCACTATCATCGCTACTTGCATTTTGTTCTTGTACTTCAAATTCTTGTGCTTCAAACTCGTTTATATTATCACCTTGCAAAAATACAACAAAGCATAAAGCAAATATTAAGATAATTTTTTTCATTTTACATTCCTATTTTGAATTAAGGTAAAAATCTGCCTTTTATAATCATACTCATAAATTTCGCCCGTTTCTATTATGTAGTACCAAGCGTGAATTTCGATTTTCTTATCTTCTAATGCCTTTAAAACTCCTGGATAAGTTAAGATATTTTGCAAAGAATTTACTAAATTTAGCTTTTCAGTAAGCCAAGAACGCATCGCAATATCATCCTTTGCAAAAGATAAAACATCATGTTTTATGGGTTCAAGCATGGTTAGCCACTTTTTAACATTTGGTAATTCCTTTAACTCCTCATCACTTGAATACAAGGCATTACAACCACCACAATTACTATGACCACAAACTACGATATTTTCAATATGCAAAGAATTTAAGGCATATTCTATAGCAGAGGTCGTAGCTAAATAATCATCCCCAACGCGATAAGGAGGGACTATATTTGCGATATTTCTTATCACAAAAAGTTCACCAGGTCCTGTATTTGTGATTAAATTTGGAATCACTCTTGAATCAGAACAGCCTATGAAAAGCGTGTGAGGATTTTGCCTATTTTTAAGACTTTCAAATAATTGTTCGTGCTCCTTAAAATCCTCTTGCATAAATTTAATAGCACCGCTGATAAGATTTTGCATTTTTAACCTTGAAAAAATTTTTTTGCATTATAGCAAAAATGTTTAATTTGTAAAATTTTTGTATGAATTTGCATTTATTAAAAAAATTGTGTTAAATTTACAAAAATCAAACAAGGAGATATAATGAATCTTTATGATAGAGACTATTCAAGAGAACTTTCAAGTGCAAAATCAGGTGCACTTGCTAATTTTATAAAACAAACCTATCAGCTTTTTGCTGCCTCTTTACTTGCTGCTACTGCTGGTGCTTATATAGGCGTTTTTAGCCTAGCACAATACTTCGTGCAATCTCAAGTAATGTTTTGGGTACTATTTGCTGTGGAACTTGGACTTTTATTTGGCTTAATGTATAAAAAAAGAGAGGCCCCTTTAAATTTAATCTTGCTTTTTGGCTTTACCTTTTGTTCAGGGCTTACACTAACTCCTCTTTTAATGTCTGTTTTAATGTTAGCAGAAGGTGGAGTTATAATAGCACAAGCCTTTGCCTTAACAACGGTAGCCTTTGCTGGACTTAGCCTTTTTGCAATGAATACAAAAAAAGATTTTAGCGTTATAGGCAAGGCACTTTTTATAGTGTTAATCGTAGTTGTGGCTGCATCTTTGATAAATATTTTTGTACAAAGTAGCGTTTTTAGCTTAGCAATTTCGGCAATCGCAGCAATTTTATTTTCATTTTACATTCTTTATGATACACAAAATATCATTCGTGGAAATTATGAAACACCTGTTGAGGGTGCGGTTGCTTTATACTTAGACTTTGTAAATCTTTTTGTGTCACTTTTAAATATTCTAAGAAGTGTAAATCGCTAGTTATAAAGAATTTGAAAGATATCTTTCAAATTCTTTTAAATTTTAAATCTTTATAAACTTAAATCAGCTACAATTTTACTCAAAATCTACATTAGGAAGCTAAAATGATTACCCTTTTAATTGTCTTACAATTTGTTATTGTTGTGATAATTTGTATCGCTGTTTTATTACAAAAAAGTTCAAGTATAGGTCTTGGGGCATATAGTGGAAGTAATGAGTCTTTATTTGGAGCAAAAGGACCGGCTGGTTTTTTAGCTAAATTTACCTTTATTATGGGTTTAGTATTAATCGCAAATACCATAGGTCTTGGTTATCTTTATAATAAAGCAAGTAAAAATTCCTTAGCTGAAAAAATTCAAATAGAAACAAATTCAAGTATTCCGGTAGTGCCATCAGCCCCACTTTCTATACCTGAACTTCCAAGTTCAAATTTAGCCCCACTAGCACCTAATATCGAAACAAATTCTACAAAGGAATAAAAATGGTTAATGAAATTTATAAAAAGCAAAAAGAACATAACGAAAAAGCACTTGAAGCCCTTAAAAAAGATTTTACTACACTTAGAACTGGCAAGGTAAATATACATATACTAGATCATATCATGGTTGATTATTATGGTAATGCTACCCCTTTAAATCAAGTAGCTACCATTTTAGCAAGTGATGCCTCAACTATTAGCATAAGTCCTTGGGAAAAACCTATGTTAAAAACAATAGAAAGCACCATAGCAGCTGCAAATATCGGCGTTAATCCAAATAACGATGGAGAAAGCGTTAAACTTTTCTTTCCTCCTATGACAAGAGAACAAAGAGAAGAAAATGTAAAACACGCAAAGGCTATGGGTGAAAAGGCTAAAATTTCAGTTAGAAATACTAGAAAAGATGCAAATGATAATGTTAAAAAACTTGAAAAAGATAAGGTTATAAGCGAGGACGAGGCAAAAAAGGCTTATGATGAAATTCAAAAATTTACTGATTCTTATGTGGCTAAAATCGATGAAAGCGTGAAAAATAAAGAAAGTGAGCTTTTAAAGGTATAAAAAATGGCAAATTTAGAAAAGATTTATAAAAAATTTGGGGCATATTTACAAGGGCATTTTTTATTAAGTTCAGGAAAACATTCTAAATTTTACCTACAAAGTGCAAAAATACTTGAAAATCCTTATCTAGCAGGAAAACTTTGTGAGAGATTATTTAAGATTATCGCAAAAAATAAGATTAAATTTGATAGCATTTGTTCACCTGCACTTGGAGGAATTTTAGCAGGTTATGAGTTAGCTAGGGTTTCTTCAAAACGTTTTATTTTCACTGAAAGAGTAGATGGGGTTATGACTTTAAGACGTGGTTTTAGTGTTAAAGAAAATGAAAAATTTATCATTTGTGAAGATATCATTACAACAGGTGGTTCAGCCCTTGAAAGCACAAAGATAATTGAGAATTTAGGTGGAAAGGTAGTAGCCTTTGCAGCCTTAGCAAATCGTGGTTTTTGTGCAGTTTCTAACCTAAAAACTCAAAGAAAAAAAGAGGCAAAATTGCCTAGTAATATACCACTTTTTACCTTGGGAAATTTTGATTTTGAAATTTATGAAGCTAGTGATTGTCCACTTTGTAAGGAAGGTACAAAGGCGATAAAACCGGGTAGTAGAGGCAATTAAAATTGATGGTAAGGGCAAGTCGCGTTGAAAGAATGAAGGCCTTTTTAATAGACCTATTCTTACTTTATGTTCCACTTTTATATATAAGTTATTTTATTTTAGGTTCTGCTGCTGAGTTTAGAAAATCTCAACTTAGCATTTTTATTTGCGTACTTGGCTTTGGTTTTTTGCAAGGCTTATTTTTTTTAAAATCAGCACAAAGTCCGGGTTTAAAAGCTTATGGACTTTACTTAATTGATTTAAAAACAGGAAAAAAGCTTAAAATTCTTAAAATTATACTAAGATATTTTGCTTTTATCATAAGTTGTGCCATTTTATTTGGTATTATTATTAGTTTATTTAGAAAAGATGGCTTAACTGCCTATGATTTGATATCTCAAAGCTGTATTGTTAAAAAGGAGAAAGATTATGAAGAGAAAAAAAATTTACAATCCTAGTTCAAGTGAAAATTTAGGAGAAAGACGCGTATTTAACGGCAATCCACATGGAATCTTAAATTTCACAAAGGCAAAATACACTTGGGCTTTAAAACTTTGGGACTTAATGGAGGCAAATACTTGGTTTCCAAGAGAGGTTGATACTACAAAGGATGCCCTTGATTATCGTTGTAATTTAACTGCTGCTGAAAAAAGAATGTATGATTTGGTATGGAGCCAACTTATTTCAATGGATAGCTTTCAAACAAATAATTTAGCTGATAATATCAATCCTTACATAACCGCCCCAGAAATTAACGCCGTTTTAGCAAGACAGGCCTATGAAGAGGCAAATCATTCAAAATCTTATGCTGTAATGGTTGAGGCCATTTGTGATGATACTGATTTAATCTATGAAATGGAAAAATACGATGAAACATTAAGGGAAAAAAATGACTTTATTTCAGGCATTTATCAAAGCCTGGCAGGGGACGTGGATGATAATAAATTATTACTTGCTATGGTTGCAAATCAAATTTTAGAAGGTATTTATTTTTATAGTGGTTTTACTGCCATTTATGCACTAGCAAGGGCTGGTAAAATGCTAGGTTCTGCTCAAATGATTCGCTTTATTCAAAGAGATGAAATCACTCATTTATTATTATTTCAAAATATGATAAATTCGGTTCGTGCCGAAAGAAGTGATTTATTTAATTTAGAAAATGAAAGAAAAATTTATGAAATGTTTACTAAGGCTGGTGAGCTTGAGATTAAATGGGGACAATATATCACCCAAAATCAAATCATGGGCTTTACAGATGATATTATAGAAGAATATATTCATTATTTAGTAGACCAAAGATTAGTTGCTATTGGTTATGAAAGATTATACAATTCTAAACACCCTATAAAATGGGTTGATGATTTTTCTAAATTTAATGACCAAAAAAGTAACTTTTTTGAAAGCAAGGTTACAAATTATTCAAAAGGCAGTATAAGCTTTGAAGACTTTTAATCTAGCCTTACTTTGCGATTTTTACGAACTTACAATGGCACAAGGCTATTTTAATAGTGGAAAAAAGGACCAAATTTCATATTTTGATATCTTTTTTAGAAGGGTGCCTGATGATGGTGGCTTTGCTATTTTTGCAGGGCTTGAAAGTGTTTTAGACTTTGTTGAAAATTTTCATTTTAATAATGATGATATAGCTTATTTAAAATCTTTAAATTATTTTAATGATGCCTTTTTAAATTTTTTGAAAAATTTTAAATTTAATGGTAGTATTTATGCTATGAATGAAGGTGAAATAATCTTTGCAAATGAACCTATTCTTTGCATTAAAGCTACTAGCATACAAGCCCAACTTTTAGAAACTTTTTTACTTTTAAGCTTAAATCACCAAAGCTTAATAGCTACAAAAACTAATCGTATAGTTCGCAGTGCTAAAAATCGCCCTGTGCTTGAATTTGGAGCTAGAAGGGCACATGGAAAAGAAGCGGCCATTAATGGGGCAAGGGCAGCAATAATTGGAGGTTGCATGGCAAGTTCTTGTACCCTTGCAGCAAAGTATTATAATATAACCCCTAGTGGTACAATGGCTCATTCTTGGGTGCAAATGTTTGATAATGAATATGAGGCCTTTTGTGAATATTTAAAACTTTATCCTAATAACCCTACCCTTTTAATAGATACTTATAATTATAAAAGTGGCCTTGAAAATGCCATTAAGGTCTTTAAAAAATTTAATATCTTAAATGGGGCAATTAGAATTGATTCAGGTGATTTAGAAAGGCTTAGTAAAAGGATTAGAAAAAAGCTTGATAAGGCAAATTTAAAATCTTGTAAGATAATAGTTTCAAATTCCTTAGATGAATATATGATTGAAAATTTACTTGATAAAAATGCTCCTATTGATGCCTTTGGAGTGGGTGAAAGATTAATAACTGCATCAAGTGAGCCTATATTTGGCTTTGTTTATAAATTAGTAGCAAATGAGATTAATAATAAGATAATACCTAAAATAAAACTAAGCGAAGATAAGCAAAAAACTATAATCCCACATTTTAAACGCGTTCTTCGTTTTTATGATAAAAAAAGTAAAAAATTTCTTTATGATAAAATCTTTGTTTATGATGAAAAAATTGATTTTAATCAACCTTACAAGGAACTTTTAAAACTTGTCTTTGATAATGGAAAAAGGCTTGTTAAAAGCCCAAATTTAAAGGATATTAGCCTATATACAAAAAAACAACTTTCCCATTTAGATAATGAACTTTTAAGCTTAAAACCAAATGTAAAATATAAGGTAAAATTATCAAAAAAATTAACAAGTACTATTAAAAATTTTAAACATTCCCTTTAAACATCAAGGTGCTTAACATCCTTTGCGTGTGCTTGTATATATTCTCTTCTAGGTTCTACCTCATCGCCCATAAAAAGATTAAAGGTATCGTTTGCACTTTGGGCATCTTCTATAGTGATTTTTAAAAGTCTTCTAATGGTTGGGTCCATTGTAGTTTCCCAAAGCTGTTCAGGGTTCATCTCACCTAAACCCTTATATCTTTGTATATAAGCTCCTTTTTTAGCATTCTTTTCAACCTCATCTAAAATTTCAAAGATATCTTTATCAAATTTTAAATCCCTTTCTTTAATCTTAGAAAAGATATGACCAGCCTCTGTATAAAAAGGATGAGTAAATAAATCATCATTTATAAGCAATTCTTCTAAGCCATTTTCAGTTTGTACAAAGATACGCAAAGAATCATTATTCATATAATAATTTAAAATATTATAATCTTGCTTTTCTAAAAATTCCTTAATAACATTAAATAAATTTTGATTTGAAAGACTTATTAAATCAGGATTTTCTATTAAATGTCTAATTACACAAATTACATTAAAACGTTTTTGAAGTTCTTTTAAGGCAGTTCTATAATTGATCACAAGTTTAAGAAAATCTTTTAAATCATTCAGCCCTATTCCTTCATAACCACCACTTTCTATACCTGTTTCTATTAAATAATCATTTAAAGCCTTTTCATCCTTTAAATAAATTTCTTTTTTTTGTCCTTTTTTATAGCGATAAAGAGGAGGTTGTGCTAGATAAATATGCCCATTTGCTACAAGTTCATTCATAAAGCGAAAGAAAAAGGTTAAAAGCAAAGTTTGTATATGACTTCCATCCACATCAGCATCTGTCATAATTATAATTTTATTATACCTTAAACGACTTATATCAAAATCATCACCTATGCCACAACCAAAGGCTGTAATCATATTCTGAATTTGTTCAGATTTTAAAATTTTATCAAGTCTTGCCTTTTCAACATTTAAAATTTTACCTCTTAAAGGCAGTATTGCTTGGTAAGCCCTTTCTCTTCCTTGTTTTGCAGAACCACCCGCACTATCACCTTCTACAAGATAAATTTCACTTTCACTTGGGTCCTTACTTTGACAATCTGCTAATTTTCCAGGTAAAGTTCCTACACTTAAACTTTCTTTTTTGCGAGTTAATTCCCTTGCTTTTTTAGCAGCTTCTCTACCCTTAGCAGCCATTAAGGCCTTATTCATAATAGCCCTAGCTTCGTTTGGATTTTCTTCAAAATATTTAGTTAAATATTCAAAACTTGCCTTATTAACTATAGGTCTAACATAAGAAGAACCTAATTTTCCTTTTGTTTGTCCTTCAAATTGAGGTTCAGGTACCTTTACGCTTACAATAGCAATTAAACCTTCTCTAACATCCTCGCCTGTAATCTTATAATCTTTTTCTCTAGTAGCTGCATTTGCCTCTATATAATTACTAATTACGCGAGTTAAACCCATTCTAAAACCAGCCTCGTGAGTTCCTCCATCAGGGGTTTTTATATTATTTACAAAAGAAAATAAATTTTCTGTATAAGTACTATTATATAAAAGTGCTACTTCTACATTAACATCTTCTTCATTGACATTAAAAAATATAGGTTTAGTTAGGGCCTCATTTTTATTAAGGTCGCTAACAAATTGTGAAATTCCTCCATTAAAATGAAAATTTTCTGCTTTATTTGTGCGATTATCTTTAAAATTTATAGTGATTTTTGGATTTAAATATGCAAGTTCTTTAAATCTTTTTATTAAAATTTCATCGTTAAATTCAGTTATTTCAAAGATAGTATTATCAGGGAAAAATTCGATTATAGTACCAGTTTTTTGACTATTTCCTATAATTTCAAGTTCACTTATAGTCTTTCCTTCTGAAAAACTTTGTTTGTAAATTTTGCCATCTCTATGAACAGTTGCTATAAGTTTTTTTGAAAGTGCATTTACTACAGAAACACCAACTCCATGAAGTCCACCTGAAACCTTATAAGTATCTTTATCAAATTTACCACCTGCATGAAGAACGGTTAAAACAACAGTTAAAGTAGGGATATTTTCAGTAGGATGAATTCCAACAGGAATTCCACGACCATTATCACTTACAATACAACTTCCTTCATTTGTAAGTTCTATGTTTATATTAGTACAATATCCAGCCATGGCCTCGTCAATTGAATTATCAACTACTTCATAAATCATATGATGTAAACCATTAATATTTGTATCACCTATATACATTCCTGGACGTTTTCTAACTGCTTCTAAGCCTTTTAATACCTTTATATTGTTTTCGCCATAATTTTGCATTTTTTTCCTTAATTATAAAATAATAGGTAGTATGATTACATTTAAATTTTCAGCATTTATAATAAATGATAAATTTGGTTCTTTAATACTTAATTTAAAAGAACTTTCTTCTATAGAATACAAAAAGTCTAAAAAGAATTTAATTTTTATAGTAAGAGAAAATTCTTCATTTATATCAAGTTCTTTTTCAATTTCAGTTTTTGCTTCTATATTATTAGTACTAATGCCTTCAAAGATAATTTTATTTTTAGTAAATTGAAGTTTTAATTTATCTGTGATTACACTAATTTTTTTTAAAGAATCTATAAAGTCTTCTGTTTGAAATAAAAATTCTTGTTTAAAATTGTTAGGAATGATAGCTTCGTAATTTGCAAATTTATCATTTATCAATTTAGTATAAAATTCAAAATTATCACTTTTTGCAATAAGTATATTTTCATCATAAAAAATTTCAATATTTTCATAAAATAATTTTTGCATTTCATATATAGCTTTTTTAGGAATACATATAGAAAACTCATTATCATTTTGTTTATCTAAGGTATAAATTGCTAGACGTTTAGTATCGCTTCCTACAAAGTCTATTTTATCGTGTTTTATATTTAAGTAAGCTCCATTAAATGAGTATTTTGCATTATTTGTATCAATACAAGGTAAAATCTTTTTTAAAGATTTACTTAAATCAGAAGAATCTATATTGAATTTATTTTTATTTTCAATGTTAGGAAATTCAGGAAAATCTACATAATTAAACATAGGTAATTTATATTTAGTATTTTTTTGTTTAATAAATAAAGAATTATCAATGGTTTCAAGTGTTATTTCTTCATTATTTAAATTTTTAATGATATCAGCTAAACTTTTCCCATTTGTAGTAGCAAAACCTGGATTATCAATATGAATTTTTTTAATATGATAGGTAAGTCCTATTTCATAATCACTAGCCTTTATGATGAGTTTATCATCTTGTGCTTGAAAAAGCAAGTGTGAAGTTATAATACTTGCATCTTTTTTATCTACATAAGAATTGCATAGGGTGATTGCAGCTTCTAGGGTATTTTTGTTAATGCTAAGTTTCATTTTCTCTCCTTATTTTTAAATTTTAAATTCATCATAATAATAAGTTTGTTGAAATTGTGAAAAAAATTTTCAAAGGGTTATTTTAACATATTTTTTTAACAAATTTTCAAACAAGCTTAAATAAATTTTTTCACATTCTTTCACAATCTTATTGTTGAGATTTAACTAAAATTTTATTTCTTAGTTCATCTATTTTGTTTTTTAACTCTAAATCTTTATTAATTAATTCATTAATTTTCTTAATATTATGAGATATAGCTGTATGGTCTTTCATGTCAAAATAAGTAGCAAGTTTTGGCATTGAGATACTAGTAAGTTCTCTTGATAAAAATATTATAATCCTTCTTACCATTACTATATTTTTCATTTTTTTATTTGATTGTACGTCACTGATTTTTATATTAAATTCTCTACAAACTAAATTTAAAATATCTTCAAAGTTTATATTTTCTTTCATCTCCTTAACATGGTCTTTTATAACAGCCTTTACTAGGTCTAAATTTATTTCTTGATTAATTAATTTAGAATGGGCATTTAAATTTGTAATCATTCCTTCAATTTCTCTAATATTATTCCCCATTGAAGCAGCTATATAATCAATAACTTCTTGCCTTAAATAAATTTCATTAAATTCACATTTTTTTTGAATAATAGCCTTTTTTGTATCAAGTTCAGGTGGAGTAATATCAGCGATTATTCCATTTACAAAACGCGTTTTTAATCTTTCAGTAATGCCTGTTAGCATATTTGGTGGTTTATCGCTAGTCATTATAATTTGCCCACTTTGATTGTGAATTTCGTTGAAGATATGAAAAAATTCTTCTTGTATTTTATCTGTTTTTCCAAAAAATTGCACATCATCAATAAGCAAGGCATCACAATTTTTATATTTTTCTTTGAATTTTTCTAAAGTATGATTTTTTAAATGCAGGGTAAAATCATTTATAAAATTTTCACTAGTTGCATAAGTTACCTTTTTTCCAAGCTCAATACACACATTCCCCACAGCTTGAAGCAAATGAGTCTTTCCAAGCCCAGTAGAACCATATATAAAAATAGGATTATAAAGCTTACCAAGTTTATCTTTATCACTTGCTGCCTTGCAAGTTGTAAAGGCATATTTATTTGAATCCCCTACTACAAAATTATCAAAGGTAAAAGACGGATTTAAAATAGTACTTTGTGCTTTAATATGCACTATATCAAGCTTTGTAGTACTTTTATGGTGTTTTAATTTATCATTATTTGTGCTTATAATATTAATTTTTGCCTTATTTCCACTTTTAGCTTCGTAAAAATAAGCAATCTTTTCTCCAAATTTTGTTTTTATAAATTTTGCCATAAATTCATTTGGAGCTACAAATACTAAATAATCGGCCTTGCTTTGTTTTTCGCTAAATTGTAAATGTGATATATAATGTTCAAAATCTCTTTGTGACAATTCGTTTTTAAGTGCTGTTAATATCTGACTTGCGTCCATTTGTCCTCTTGTAAATTTTTGGAAATTATAACCTAAAAATATAAAAAATTTAGTAAAAAAAGCTATAATTTTAGATAATTTCACATAGTGAAATTATCTAAAATTTTAAGGGTGAAAATTGTGAAAATTTTAGGGATAGACCCTGGAAGTAGGTTTTGTGGCTATGCAATTATTGAGGCGAATAAAAATAAAAATTTACTCCTTGAAGCAGGACTTATTAAGATAAAACCAAGCACCTTGCAATATCAAATAACCGAACTTTGTGAAGGTCTTGATTTGATTTTTAAACAATATCACTTTGACGAGGTGGCTATTGAGGATATTTTCTTTGCTTATAATCCAAGAAGTGTTTTAAAACTTGCCCAGTTTAGAGGGGCATTAAGTTTAAAAATTTTACAAATGCATGGAGAATTTAGCGAATATACCCCCTTGCAAGTTAAAAAGGCTATTACGGGCAAGGCAAAGGCTAGTAAAGAACAAGTTGCCTTTATGGTTAAAAGATTATTAGGAATTCAAAAGGATATTAAGCCCCTAGATATTACCGATGCAATAGCAGTTGCCCTAACTCATTGTGCAAATTTAAGAATAAGGGTTTAAATTTAATATTTACTTAAATTCAGTTTTAATTAAGTAAAAATAACTATAATCATATTTTTAAAATTTTGGCAAAAGGTAGAAAATGACTAAGATAACAAAGCCAAACGAAGTTCAAAGACAATGGATAGTTTTAGACGCTGAGGGTAAACGTTTCGGGCGTCTTTTAACAGAAGTAGCGACAATTTTAAGAGGTAAAAATAAGCCTTGCTTTACTCCAAATGTAGATTGTGGGGATTATGTAGTTATCATAAATGCTTCAAAGGCTATTTTTACAGGTGCCAATAAGGCAGAAGATAAGCTTTATCATAGGCATTCTGGTTATTTTGGAAGTGTTAAGAGTGAAAAATTTGGAGATTTACTTGCAAAAAATCCTGTTAAACTTTATAAAATAGCTGTTAGAGGTATGCTTCCTAAAACAAATTTAGGCAGGGCTATGCTTAAAAAACTTAAAATTTATGCAGGAAGTGAGCATCCTCACACCGCACAACTTGCTAAAGAAGGACAATAATTATGGCAACTACATACGCAACAGGTAAAAGAAAAACTGCCGTAGCAAAGGTTTGGATAAAACCAGGAAGTGGTAAGATAAGCGTAAATGGTATTGATTTAAATACCTGGCTTGGTGGGCATGAGTCTATTAAAATCAAAGTTGTTCAGCCTCTACTTGTAACAAAACAAGAAAGTTCTATGGATATTCGTGCTACTACCTTTGGTGGTGGTTATTCAGCCCAGGCAGAGGCTTTAAGACACGGAATTTCAAGGGCATTAGCCTTAATGGATGCAGATTTTAGGCATTTATTAAAACCACAAGGCTTGCTTACAAGAGATAGTAGAAGCGTTGAACGCAAAAAATACGGACGCAGAAAGGCCCGTAGAAGTCCTCAATTTTCTAAACGTTAATAGTAAATTCTCATTAAATATCCACAAATTTAGTAACATATTTTTTAAAATATGTTACAATCTTGTTCTTTATTTTATAAGAAAGGATATTTTATGAAAAAGATATTTTTGTGTCTTGGTCTAGCAGGTGCTTTATTTGCAGCTGATAATAATGTAAAATTTGAAATTACTCCAACATTAAATTACAATGTTTTTGAAGGTAATTTAGACATGCAAGATAGGGCTGCCCCTGGCATTAGACTTGGTTATCATTTTGATGAAGGTGCTTGGATTGACCAAGCTGAACTTGGCTTTGAGTATTATACTCGCGTAAAATACGATGATATAGGCGATAGTACAAGAGTAGTAAGAACCTTTTTAAATCTTATAAAAGGTGCTGATTTAGGTGAAAGCTTTTATCTTTATGGCTTATTAGGTGGTGGATATGAAGCTATTTCTAATCCACAGCTTGAAAATGATGATGATGGCTTTGGGCAATACGGCATAGGTCTTAAATATAGACTTAGCGATTCTCTTGCTTTAAGACTTGAAACAAGGGATCAAATAAGCTTTAATTACGCTAATCATAGCTGGGTTTCAACCTTAGGACTTAGTTTTGGTTTTAATGGTGGTAGTTCTAAACCTGTACCGGTTAGTTCTCCTAAGCCTGTAGCACAAATCTCTAAAAGCACCCCTGTAGCTACCCCTGTTGTAGTCCCTATCATAGAAGAGACAAAATCAACTTGCTCAGTTCCAAGAGAAGGTGCCTTGCTTGATGAAAATGGTTGTGAAAGAACCATTTCTTTAGAAGGACATTTTAGCCTTGATAGTGCTAGTATTAACCCATCTTTCCAAGCTCAAATTAATGGGGTTGCAAAAATTTTAGATGAACATAAAAAATATAAAACTCGCCTAGAAGGACATACAGATAATACAGGTCCAAAAGTACACAATCAAAAATTATCAGAACAACGTGCACAAAATGTTGCTAATGAGCTTCAAAAACAAGGCGTGGAAAAATCGCGTATTGAAGTGGTAGGTTATGGAGCTGATAGACCTCGTTCAAGTAATGATACTGAAGAAGGTCGTGCTGATAACAGAAGAGTAGAAGCTAAATTCTTCTTACAATAATGCAAAAAACAATTTTATTTGACCTTGATGGCACTTTGATTGATTCAACTCCTGCCATCTTGGCTTCTTTTTACTATGCCTTTGAAAAACTTTCTTTAACCAAGCCAAGCCAAAGTGATATTAAGCAATTAATAGGATTTCCCTTAGATGAAATGTTTATACAGCTTACTCAAAGAAAGGATTTAGCACAGCTTTTTATAAGTACTTATAGAAGTCGTTATAAAGAAATTTATTTAGAACAAACCACGCTTTTACCACTTGTAAAAGAGGCATTAAGCTTAGCTTGTGGGTTTAGCGACCTAGCTATAGTTAGTACAAAAGGAAGTGCCTTTATATCACCACTACTTGAACATTTAGAGATTAGAAACTTTTTTAAGGCTATCATAGGAAGAGAAGACGTTGACAAGCCAAAACCAAGTGCACAGCCCATTTTAAAGGCATTAAGTGCTTTAAACAAAGACAAAGAAAATGCCTTTATGATAGGTGATACAAAGCTTGATATAATGGCTGCAAGGGCTGCTAGGATTGAGATTGTAGCCATTAGTTGTGGTTATGAAAGCGAAAACGAGCTTAAAGAATATACAGATATTATAAAGACTAATGCTTACGAGGCTGTTAAATTTATACAGACCTTGTAAGCACATAAAGTAGCAACTAAAAGTCACCCTCACGTAGGGGACTAGAATCAAAGTAGGGAGCCTTTCATAGCTATAAAGTGATTATATACAAAAAAAAAAAAAACGCAAGATGAAATTTAAGTAAAATTAAAATTTCTTAAAATTATTACAAAATTAAAGCTTATAATAAAAATTTTTAGTTTAAATTTTTAACAAGCTTTTTTTGTTATAATTCTTTCGCCTTTTTTCAGACCTGTGCAATATTATTTTTAAGCACAGCTTCAGGGTGGGAACACAGCAGAGCACTTGATTTTAGTATGTGCCGCAGTCATCTG
>NZ_VJNT01000015.1:0-329 GCF_008633895.1 Campylobacter sp. LR264d | reverse complement strand
GGAAGATTTAAAAATAATTTTCTATCTAAATGCGGTATAGCAGCACCTTTTTTATTAAGCCTAAATAAATCTTTAAAATAAAGTAGCATAAAATCCATAAAATGAGTTAATGATATATTTTTGATTTCTAGTTTTTTAAGCGTACTACCTAAATATCCATTTTCTTTAATTGTAAAAACTTCACCAGAATTTTCTCCGTCCATTAAAATCACTCTATCATTTTTATAAACTTTATTGCCAAATGAAACTATATTTTCTATATTATTATTTCTTAAAAATTTTACGTCTAAAATGGGTAAATTTTCATCTTTACAAATTTCTCCACTTTG
>NZ_VJNT01000014.1:0-13235 GCF_008633895.1 Campylobacter sp. LR264d | reverse complement strand
TATTGAAATTAAATTTAAAAAATATTACAATAACTAAATTTTTATAAAGGACAAAAAATGAGAATTCTTTTATCTTTGCTTAGCTTTTTAAGTGTTTTGTTTGCAAATGATTTAAATAAAAATTATTTTACGCAAATGCAAGGGGCTAGTGTGTATGTGATATCCTTGCAAGAAAGTAAGCTTGATACTACAAAATTAGTATCAAATAACAACGAAGAAAAAAATTTCATTTCTACTTTTTCAAATTTAAAGCCAAATCAATTAAATATAATCTTTATTAAAACTAAAAATTTTAATATATTAATAGACACAGGCTTTCCACACAATCAAGCAAAATTAAAGCTTGAATTAAACAATATTGGCATTGATTTTAGCGATATTACTCATCTTATTTTAACTCATGCACACCCCGACCACGTAGGTGGAATTTTAGATAAAGAAGGCCAAAATAACTTTGTAAACGCCCAGCTTTTCATAGATGAAAATGAGTTAAATTTTTGGTTAAATTCCACAAATGAAAACACAAAAAAGGCCTTAAATGCTTTTAGTAAGGTGCATTTTTTTAAAGAAAGATTTCCTATGCTTGATGATGATATAAAGCTTTTCGCTATAAAAGCTTATGGGCATACCCCGGGGCACAATTTAATATCCATTAAAAGCGAATCAGGCGAGGAGTTAGTTTTTATGGGCGATTTAGTGCATTTTTATGATATACAAAGTAAAAGTCCAAATATAAACGTGGTTTATGATAATAATAAAACCCAGGCAGCTAAGAATAGGGCGTATTTTTTAGACTATTTTAAAAAAAATAAAATACCTGTAGTTGGTGCACACATGCCAATTTCTAAGCCTCTTTTTTTAGATGAAAATTTGAGTCAATAAAGGATAATTATGTTTAATGGTAAAAACATTTTAATCACGGGTGGGACCGGTTCTTTTGGTAAGACTTATACAAAAATTTTACTTCAAAATTATAAGCCAAATAAGATTATTATTTATTCAAGAGACGAGTTAAAGCAGTTTGAAATGGCGTCAGTGTTTAATGCCCATTGTATGCGTTATTTTATAGGTGATGTTAGGGATAAAGATAGGTTAATAACTGCTATGAGAGATGTGGATTTTGTGATACATGCAGCAGCCATTAAACATGTACCAATTGCTGAGTATAATCCTATGGAGTGCATTAAGACAAATATTAACGGGGCTCAAAATGTAATCGATGCTTGTTTAGCAAATAATGTCTTAAAATGCATAGCTCTATCTACTGATAAGGCTTGCAATCCTGTGAATTTATATGGGGCTACAAAATTAGCCAGTGATAAGCTTTTTGTCGCAGCAAATAATATAGCAGGTAGCAAAAAAACAAGATTTAGCGTTACAAGATATGGAAATGTGGTAGGTTCAAGGGGTTCTGTTGTACCCTTTTTTAAAAAATTAATAGCTAAGGGTGAAAAATCCTTGCCAATTACTGATGAAAGAATGACTAGATTTTGGATATCCTTAGAAGAAGGCGTAAAATTTGTTTTAAGCAATTTTGAAAGAATGCATGGGGGTGAAATTTTTATCCCAAAAATTCCTTCAATGAAAATAACAGATTTAGCTAAAGCCCTTGATTCAAATTTAGATATAAGGATTATAGGCATAAGACCTGGTGAAAAATTACACGAGATAATGATTTCGAGCGATGATAGTCATTTAACATATGAATTTGAAAAATATTATATTATAAGTCCTAGTATAAGTTTTACAAATATTGATGTAGATTTTAGTAAAAATGCAAAGGGCGAGATTGGAAAAAAGGTTAGGGATGGCTTTTCTTATAGTTCTGATAATAACCCATCCTGGGCCAGTAAAGAAGAACTTTTAGACATAATAGAACACACAGGGGCTTTTTAATGCTTAGCTATTCTCACCAAAACATAGATGAAAACGACATTCAAATCGTAATTGATAGCTTGAAAAGTGATATTTTAACGGGTGGAAAAAAGGTAGATGAATTTGAAGAAGCCTTGGCAAGTTATGTTGGGGTTAAGTATGCTTGTGTGGTAAATTCGGCCACCTCAGCACTTCACTTAGCATTTTTAGCCTTAAATGTTAAGGATAAAATAGTGCTTAGTACTCCTATTAGCTTTGTAGCTACTGCAAATGCTACTTTAATGGCAGGGGCAAGTGTAGAATTTATAGACATAAAAAGCGATGGAAACATAGATGAAAAAAAGCTTGAAGAAAGGCTTAGGATAAGTTCTCAAAATATAGGGGCGATTTGCGTTGTAGATTATGCTGGAAATAGCGTTGAGATAGATAAAATTTCAAAGCTTAGTAAGGATTATAAAATCCCTTTGCTTGATGATGCTAGTCATGCCTTAGGGGCTATGTTTAAGGATGAAAAGGTGGGAAAAATGGCGAATTTAAGCGTTTTTTCTTTTCATCCTGTTAAGCCTATTACTACCTTTGAAGGTGGGGCAGTTTTAAGCGATGATGAAGAATTAATTAAAAAAGTAAGGCTTTTAAGAAGTCATGGCATAGTTAAAAAAAAGCTTTATGATAGCGATATGATAGAACTTGGCTATAATTATAGGTTAAGTGATGTAGCTTGTGCATTGGGTATAAACCAACTTAAAAAGCTAGATAAAAATTTAGAAAAAAGAGAAGAAATAGCTAAATTTTACGATAAGGAATTTGAGAAAAATCCTTATTTTTCCACAATTAAGATTAAAGAATATAAAAAAAGTTCTAGGCATTTGTATCCTATCTTACTTTTTCCTGAGTTTTATTGCTTAAAAGAAACGCTTTTTGCTAAGCTACTTGACTTAAACATAGGCGTACAAGTCCATTATAAGCCAACCTATGAATTTGGCTTTTATAAAAAGAAAATGGGCGAAATTTTCCTTGAAAATGCAGATAATTTTTATAAGGCAGAACTTAGCATTCCTTGCCACCAAGAAATGAGTTTGCAAGATGCTATTTATGTTAGGGATAATCTTTTTAAGCTTTTAAAAGAGTGCAAAAAGGATTATTGCTAACTATAAAAAGCCACCCTACTATATGTAGGGGGACTAGTATTTTTAAGCAGGGGAGCTTCTTTCATAGTTGCGATGAAATTATATACAAAAAAAAACGCAAGGCGAAAATTTTCAAAAAATCACTTTAAAGTTTAAATCTTCTATCATTAATCACGTTTTTAAAAATTTAAATTTTTTATCATAAACAGCAAAAATCACTAACTTAAATTTTTATTAAATTCAATCTTGCGTTTTTTTTTTTTTTCTATACAATTTTTTTCGCAAAAAGACTACTTTTAGCAATTTTAAATCATAAGGTTTTAGGTGTTTGAATTAGCAAAAAAGCTTTTTCCAATTTGTCGTTCTATCACTGGTGATGGCTTTTTACAAAGCCTGAAAATCATTGATGAGTTTATGGGAGAAAGTAGCTTAAAAATTCACTCTGTAAAAAGTGGTACTAAGGTGTTTGATTGGGTCGTGCCACCTGAATGGAATATAAAAGATGCTTATATTTTAAGTCCTGATAATAAAAAAATTTGTGATTTTAAAGAGAATAATTTACATATTTTAAACTATTCTTGCCCTGTGAATTTAAGCCTTAGCCTTGATGAGCTTCAAAATTATTTATATTCTTTGCCAAATATGCCAGATGCCATTCCTTATGTAACAAGCTATTATAAAAGACGTTTTGGCTTTTGCCTTACTCATAATCAAAGATTAAAATTAAAAAAAGGAATTTATAAGCTTTTTATTGACTCAAATTTTAATGAAAAAGGGAATTTGCATTTTGCAGATAGTCTTATAAAATCAACTACTAAAAATAAAAATGAAATTTTAATATCTACTTATTTATGCCATCCTTCAATGGCAAATAACGAGTTAAGTGGTCCTTGTGTCTCGGCAGGTCTTTTTAAATGGCTTAAAAGCTTGAAAAAAAGAAAATATAATTATCGTTTTGTTTTTATACCTGAAACCATAGGTTCAATTTGCTATTTAAGTAAGAATTTAAATCACTTACAAAGATATGTTAAGGCCGGTTTTGTGCTATCTTGCGTTGGAGATAATTTAGCTTATTCTTTGATTAATACTCCAAATTCTAACTCATTAAGTGATAAGGTAGCCTTGCATATTTTAAAAGATAAGCCAAATTTTAAGCAGTACAGCTTTTTATATAGAGGAAGTGATGAAAGACAATATAATAATCCTTTAGTAAATCTAAATGTAGTTGGAATTTGTCGTTCTAAGTACGCAGAATACAAAGAATATCACACAAGCTTAGATAATCTTGATTTTATAAGTGTTGATGGTCTAAATGGATCCTTAGAGGCTATGCAAGAAATAATTTTAAGCTTAGAATTAAATGAAACCTACAAGGCCACAACCATTTGCGAACCAAATTTAGGAAAAAGAGGACTCTATCATACCATAAATGTTAAAAATACCCCTCCACCAATTGCAAGTTTTTTAGCCTTTTGTGATGGTAAAAAGGACATAATCGATATAGCCAATATCCTTGATATCAAGGCTTTCGAGCTAAAAGACATAATAGAAAATTTATTAAAATTTAAACTTATAAAAAGGGTAAAAAATGATAACTAATGTTAATGACTTTTTAGAAAAATCAGTTAAGAAATTTCCAAATAAAATAGCCTTTGAAGAACTAGATAAAAGCATAAGTTATAAGGACTTTAATGAGACAAGCAAAAAAGTAGCTAGTAAGATTATAGATATAATAAATTGTGATTTTCAAAGAGGGGTATTGATAATCTTACCAAAGGGCATTGATTGTTTGCTTAGCTTTTTTGGCGTTGTAAAGAGTGGAAATTTTTATACGCTTTTAGATGAAAAGACCCCTAAACAAAGGATAGAACAAGTTATTGAAATTTTAAAACCTAAGCTTTTAATAACCTTTAAAGACTTTCCTTATAGCTTTGATTTACCAACTATCTTTACGCAAGATTTTAAAGACTATGATATAAACGAAGAGGGCTTAAAACTAGCAAAACAAAGGCATATTGATACAAATTTATTATATGTCTTTTTTACAAGTGGAAGCACAGGCATTCCAAAGGGCGTTAGTATAGCTCATAAAAGCGTTATAGACTATACCTTTTGGGTGTGTGAAACCTTTAAGATTAGCAAAAAAGATAGCTTTTTAAATCAATCCCCTTTTTATTTTGATAACTCTATACTAGATATTTTTTCAAGCATTAAAATGGGAGCTTGTCTTCATATAGTGCCAACTTCTTTATTTGCCTTTCCTAATAAAATTTTACAATACATAGAAGATAAAAGGATAAGTACTATTTTTTGGGTGCCTTCCGTGCTTATTTATTTTGCAAATACAAATGCCCTAAATTATTTTAAGTTAAAATCATTAAAAAGAGTATTATTTGCTGCTGAAATTATGCCTAATAAACAGCTTAATATTTGGCGAAAATTCTTACCAAGAACCCTTTTTGCAAATTTATACGGACCTACCGAGTTAACTGATATTTGCTGTTACTATGTAGTAGATAGAGAATTTAAGGATGATGAGCTTTTACCTATAGGTAAGGCTTGTAAAAATGTAGAGCTTTTAGTTTTTGATGAAGATTATAAGCTAATTATAAAGCCTTTTGTTAAGGGCGAGTTACTTGTAAGGGGGACTAGTTTATCGCTTGGTTATTATAATGATGAAAAAAGGAGCAAAGAAGCCTTTATACAAAATCCACTGCATAATAATTTTTTAGACCTTTGCTATAAGACAGGAGATATAGTAGCTTACAATGAAAGGGGCGAGCTTTTATGCTATGGTAGAAAGGATTTTCAAATTAAATTTATGGGCCATAGAATAGAACTTGGAGAAATAGAAATAATGCTAAGTTCTCACCATGATATAAAAAATAGTGCTTGTATCTTTAAAAATGATTGCATTTATGGCTTTTATGAAAGTAGTAAAGAGCTAAATTTAAAAGACTTTTTAAGGGATAAATTGCCAATTTATATGATACCAAGGCAATTTATAAGGGTAGAAAAATTTAGCTTAAATGCAAATTCAAAGATTGATAAAAAGGCGTTAAATGAGCTTGTTTGATGAGCTTTTAAGCACCTTTGAAAAGGGCTTTTTACTTAGTAATTTTTATGAAAGTTTGGCAAGTTTAAAATCTCAAAATTTTAGCATTCAAAAAGAAGGTAATAATTTTTTTATCTATGAAAAAAATTTAAATTTAATGTACTTTTTTATAAATGAAAATAAAAAATTCAAGCTCAAAAACACGCACTTAAAGCTTTTAGCTAAAAATAAGGCCTTTGATAAATTTAAGGAATTTTTACAAATTAATAATTTTTCAAATTTTAGAAATTTTACGCAAATGATTTTAAAAAATGAAAAAATAACCATACCAAATTTTAACATGACAAGCTTTGCAGAGCTTAATCAAGTAGCAGAAATAAAGGCTTTTTTAGGGGAATTTTTTAGCCTTGAGTATCTTTTTTATTTTAGTGAAGAAGAGTTGAAAGAAAAGATTTTGCAAAATGAGATTTTAATTTACACAGAAGATAAGCTTATAAAAGGAGCTTTAATTTTTAGCAAACATTTAAATAGCGTTTTCTTAGACTTTATAGCTGTTAGCAAAAATTTAAAGAATAAAAAGGCAAGTTTTGCCCTGCTTTGTGATTTTATAAATCTTAATAAAGAAGTGCTAAATTTTAAGCTTTTTGTGGATGATACAAATGAAAAAGCCATTAATTTTTATAAAAGAAGTAATTTTATAAATACCAATATAAATTTAGCATTTTATAGGAATTTTAATGAATTTTGAAAAAATTATAATATTAGGTCAAGGAAGAGTTGCCAAAAAATGTCAAGAAATAGCCAGTGAGTTTTTTAAAACAAAGATAGATTATATAGAAAGCAAAAAAGAAAATTTCAAGTATTTTAATAAGTTTTTTAATGGTCTTAAAAACTGCTTTATAGTTTCAGCAAATAGCTTTTATATCTTTAAAAAAGAATGCGTTTTAAATAATTCTATTATAAATTATCATAACTCACTTTTACCAAAACACAAGGGGGTAAACGCCCATGTTTTTTGTATCTTTGATAATGATGAAAAAAGTGGCATTACTTGGCATAAGGTAGATTGCAATATAGACACAGGCGATATTTTAGCACAAGGCGAAATTATTTTAGATAAGCAAATAACAAGCTTAAAGCTTTTAAATTTACAACATAACCTAGCTATAAACACTTTTTCAAAGGCCTTAACAAATTTTAAAAATAACTCGTGCTTTAAACAAGAAATGGGGGGGGGTTGGCACAAATTTAAAGATATACCAAATGATGGCTTTTTAAAACTTTCTTGGAGTAAGGAAAAAATTTCATCATTTTTAAGGGCTATGAATATGGGTTTTCAAAGAAGTCTGCCTTATGCAAAGATAAAACTTTTTGAAAAAGAATACGAGGTGCTTTTTTACGAACTAAACGAAAAAAGCTTGATTTTACATTTAAGTGATGATATGAAAATTTCAATTACAA
Source organism: Campylobacter sp. LR264d (assembly GCF_008633895.1). NCBI lineage: Bacteria > Pseudomonadati > Campylobacterota > Epsilonproteobacteria > Campylobacterales > Campylobacteraceae > Campylobacter > Campylobacter sp. LR264d. Next base: position 5,717 of record NZ_VJNT01000014.1, on the reverse strand, counting down.
AGGAGAAAACATGCAATTAATTAAAGAATTTTTCAAAGAAATTCAAAGAGATGATATAGATGAAAATGCTACTAACCTGCTTAGCGAAGGCATTATTGACTCACTTGATATTATGGGCCTTGTAAATGCCATTGAAAAGCATTTTAAAAAGCCATTAAAGGCTGAATTTATCGAGGCAAATAATTTTGAGAGTTTTCAAAGCATTAAAGCAATGATTGAAAAGGCTATGAGTGATTAATGAGGCTTTGATTAAGTATAAAGAAAAGATACTTTATAGCAAGGATTTATTATTAAGCTTAGAAGAAATAGGGCTTAGTAAAGGTGATATGCTTTGCGTTCATACTGAAATTTTTTCCTTTGGTATGCCCTTGCTTAAAAAAGAGGATTTTTTAAATAAGATTATTGAAATTTTTAAAGATATCTTAGGCAAAAATGGCACCCTTATCATGCCAACCTTTACCTATAGTTTTTGTAAAAATTTAGACTTTGACAAACTTAATTCAAGAAGTACTATGGGAATTTTAACCGAACATTACAGAAAACAAAATGGCGTTTATAGGACAAATGACCCTATATTTTCTTTTGCTATAAGTGGGGCTAAGGCTGAACTTTTAAAAAAGGATTGTAAAAGCTGCTTTGAAAAGGGTAGCGTTTATGATGTTTTAAAGGATGAAAAAGGTAAGCTTTTAATCTTTGGTAATCAAAAATTAGGTTATACCTTTACGCATTTTATAGAAGAAGAGGCCCTCGTATCTTACAGATATTTTAAAGAATTTAACGGAAATTTCATAGATGAAATGGGTAATAAAAGGCAAAAAAGCATAAAGTATTATGTAAGAAAATTAAATGAAAAATCAGAACTTGATATAGATAAGGTATTAAAACTATTAAAACAAAGTAATAATTTTAATACTAAAAATGTAGCAAATGCAAATATCACTTTAATAGATACTAAAAAATATTACGATACTTTTTATGAGATGATGAAAAGGGATGAAAATTTTTTATTGAAGGAATGAAATGAAAGTAAATAACCATAAGATAAAAATTATAGCAAATGTACTTGGACAAGATTGTATTGGCTTTGAAGACGAGTTAAAAGGTGAATTTAACGAACTTAAAATAAAACTTGCAAAATAAAATTTAGGCATTAATAAGCATTATAAGTAAAAATTTGCTAGTGATTTAGCCACGAAAGCCCTTTAAAAAATACTTCAAAGTGGGGTTAAAGAAGACTTAGACCTTATTTATTTTATAGGACATACCCCTGATTTTTTAGCACCCGGGGTATCTTGCATAGTACATAACAATTTAAATTTAAGTAAAAAACCCTATGTTTTGATATAAATATGTATTGCTGGGGCTTTAATGCTAGTTTATTTCAAGTCTTTTTAGCACTTGAAAATAAAGATATTAATAATATATACTTAATCTTATATAACACAAAATCCAAAAAATTAAAGTATAAAATCATCTATGCAAGCACTAGCGATAGTGCAAGTGCTATTTTAATTACTAAGGATAAGGATAAAAAACCATGTTTTTTTAAACAAGAACTTTTTTCTAAACTAGCCCTTAAAGAAACCCTGCCACTAAGTGCTTATAAAAAGGGCGATGATTGTTTGATAGTGGATAATAATTTAATCTTTAATTTTTTACAAGATAACTTAAAAGAATTTTTTTATAGCTTTTTTGATGAAGTAAATATAAAGAATATTGACACTTTTTTAATAAGCTGTGCGAATAATTTTGTTTATACAAAGATATTATAACTTTTAAATTTAGATAAAAACAAATGCTTTAACGAGATCTTTAAGCATTATGGCAATAACGATATAAACAATATCCCCTTAAATTTAAGTCTTTATAATGGTGGTGGGATTGTCAAATTTGCCTAGTAGGTTTTGGCACAGGCATAGTGCTTAATATGCTTAACTTAAATATAAATTTTAAAGATTGCATATTTTTATAAAATTTGTTTTTAAACTTATTTTTGTAAAATCAAGGCTATGAAAAAAATAGCTAATTTAAAGTATATATTTTTATTATTAATCATTGATTTTATCTTTTTAAGCTATGGTATAAGCACACTTAGCATAAGTAAATACGAAGCAAGTATTTATTATGGTGATTTTTCCTTGCTTAAAATCTTAGCCCATTTTGGTACCCTTTTATTTGGTCAAAATGATTTTGGATTAAGATTTACCTCTTTATTTTTTCATTTTTTAAGCTGTATTTTACTTTATATCTTAGCCTTAAAATACACAAAAACTAAAACTGACGCCCTTTTTTCTTTACTGCTTTTCATACTTTTACCAGGTACCATTGCAAGTGCCTTGTTAGTAAATGAGGCCTCTTTTGTACTTTTTTTATCCTTAGTTATACTTTGTGCTTATGAATATGGCAAAAAATACCTATTTTATGTATGTTTGATACTTTCTTTATTTGTGGATAGTTCCTTTAATATCTTATTTTTAACCTTTTTCTTTTTTGCACTTTATAAAAAAAATTCTTTTCTAACCCTTGTTAGCATAGTGCTTTTTGCCTTTAATCTTGCCTTTTATGGCTTTGAAACAGGAGGTAAGCCAAGTGGACATTTTTTAGATACCTTAGGCATTTTTGCTGCTTGTTTTTCCCCCCTTGTTTTTATATATTTTTTTTATGTTATTTATCGCTTAGCCTTTAAAAAGGATAAAAATTTATTATGGTTTTTAATGAGCGTGACTTTTATATTTTGCCTTGTACTTTCACTTAGACAAAGACTTTTTTTAGAAGATTTTTTACCCTTTTGTGTGATTTGTACCCCATTGCTTATAAAAACTTTAATGGCCTCGTATCGCGTAAGACTTCCTAAATTTAGACTAAAATATAAAATTTTTATAGAATGTGCTGTGATTTTTTTAACCATTTGTTATCTAGCAATAGTAGCAAATAAAGCACTTTATGCCTTTATATCAAACCCACAAAGGCATTTTGCTTATAATTACCACCTTGCAAAAGAACTAAGCATTGAACTTAAAAAGCAAGGAGTAAATGCTGTTAGGGTAGCCCCAACCTTGCAAGAAAGGCTTAAATTTTATGGCATTGATGATAGCGTTAATTTTTATCTAAGAAGAATCAATGATAAAACTTTATTGCAAAATGATAAAAAAACTATAAAAATAAGCCTTGGAAAGCATGAAATTCTTTATCAAGTGTTAAGCTATGAAAAAAAGCTTTAGCTTACTTGAACTTTGTTTAAGTCTTTGTATTTTAGGAATTTTACTATCTTTTTCAAAGATATTTTTTGAAAAAGATAGGCTTTATGAAGGGGCATTTCAAATAGTAAATGATTTAAGATATACAAGAAGTTTAGCCCTTTTTCAAAGTGCTTTTAGACCAGAAAATTTAAGCGTTGCTAGTGATGAATGGTATAAAAGCAGGTGGCAACTTTATTTTAATAAATCAAATTTCACTAATCAAAATTTAAGTTATTCTATTTTTTTAGATAAAAATGGAGACGGCAACGCAAATTTAGGAAAAATAAATGTAAATGTAGATAGGGAAATGGCAGTGGATATTTTAAATCCTAATAAGCTTATGAATTATGGACAAAGCGGAGTTTTAGACGCAAGAATTGAAAGCGATAGAATGAAAATGACTTCAAGATTTAACATAGAAAAAAATTTTGGCATTATAAAGGCTGAATTAAGGGCAGCTTGTTCGGGGACTTCAACTAAGATTATCTTTGATGAGTTTAATCACCTTTACTCGCCCTTAAAAAACGCAACCTCGGCCTTTGATAAGAATTTAAGCTTAAATGATAAATGTGTAATAAGGCTTAGCAACAAAAATAAAAGCATTTGCATAGTAGTTCAAACCCTAAGTGGCCTTGCTTATATACCTGAATTTAATTCGCATAATGTGCAATTAATCGAGTATAAAAATAAAATTACACCCTGCGAAAAAATTTAGAAAAATTTGCTAAACAATACTTTTTATTATTTATATAATGGTACAATGTCGTTTAAAAATTATCTTTATATGGAGTTTAAAATGAAATTAGGAATTAGTGCTAGACTTTATTTAAGCTTTCTACTTATAATAGTGTTTATGCTAATAATAGCTTTTTATGCGATACTCAAGGTAGGATTCTTAGATGATAGTTTGACAACAGCAACTGGTATAAATGCTATGATACAAAGGCAGGCTGTTAATTACAGAGGTAGTGTGCATGACCGCTCTATTTTAGTAAGAGATGCTATTTTGATTCGCGATAAAAGCGATTTATCAAAGACTCTTGAAGGAATTAAAAAGCTTGAGGGTGACTATGAAAGAGCACATGAAGTATTAATGCAAATGGTAAAGGAGGGCGAGATTAATCAAGAAATCGTAGCCATGCTTAATGATATCGATAAAACCGATAAAAGAACTAGAGAAATTTATAATGAAATTCTTAGTGATATTACCAAGGATATGGATAGAAATCGTGCAACTGGCTTGCTTTTAGACAAGGCGAGGAGTGAGTTTATCTTATGGCTTGCACAGATTAATAAGATTATTGACTATGAAGAATTAGCTAATCAAAAAATAACTGATAATGCCTTACAGCAAACCAAGTCTTTTAAATTTGTAATGCTTTTTATAGTGTTAATATCTTTAATTGTTGCAATTATAACTATATTCTTAATAGTTCGCTTTATCAAAAATTCAGTGGGTGGTGAACCAAGCGTGGTAAATGCGATTATAAAAAAAGTAGCCAATGGAAATTTAACTCAAAAAATTCACACAGATTATAAAGAAAGCATACTTTATGCTGTGCTTAAAATGCAAGAACAATTAAAAAGTATTGTTAAAAAGATGATAGTTATCTCAAATGAGCTTAATCAAAAGGCGGATTCTGGCGTAGAAAGGATTAATCATATAGAAAAATCCGTTATCCAACAAGCACAGACCTCAAAGGAATCAGTGGCTAAAATTTATGAAATTTCTCAAGCTACTCAGTTTATCTCAAAGGGTGCTATTGAAACAGAACAAAATTCTAAAAGCACAAGCGATGTTTGTCAAGATAATAAAAAATCTGCAGAAGATACAGCAGCTCAAATGGAGTTAATCGCTGAAAATTCATCTCGCATAGCCCAGCAAATTTCTTCACTTAACGAACATGCTAAAAACATTGGTACAAGTACTGATTTAATTAGCGAGATAACAGACCAGACAAATTTACTAGCCCTTAATGCAGCAATTGAAGCAGCTAGGGCAGGTGAGGTTGGTCGTGGCTTTGCAGTTGTGGCTGATGAGATTAGAAAACTAGCTGAAAAAACAGGTAGTGCGACTGACCAAATAGCTATTATAAATAAGCAAATTCAAGAAGAAACGAACGCAACAGTTAGCATTATAGAAGAGTCAATTCCTCTTGTAGCCCAAGGTAAAATGCTAAGCGAGGGCGTTAGGGATAGTGTTGAGGTGATTTTTGACCAAGCAAGCGATAGTTTATTGCAAGCACAAGAAGTTAGCAAGGCAGTTGTTAATCAGGTACAACTTACAAAGGATATTGAAGAAAAGATAAATGTTATAGCCGATATTGCTCAAAAAACTCAAAAAGATGTTGGCGAAAATAAGGCCGCCATGCAAGAATTAAAACAAATTAGCGATAACTTGCAAAAAGAGATTAAAATCTTTAAATTATAAAATCAAGACCCTAGGGTCTTGATTAAATTAATCATGAAAATTTCCAT
>NZ_VJNT01000013.1:0-384 GCF_008633895.1 Campylobacter sp. LR264d | reverse complement strand
GTTTTGTTTAAGGAAATTTCACAAATCTTTTTCACTAAAACCTTAAAAGCTATCAAAAAGATAAAGTTTTTTATCACAAAAATGCACGTTAATCTCATTTGCAAATTTTCCTTGAAAAACTCAAAGTTCAGCCACATTTCCCTTTTAAATCAAATTTCTTACATTGCATAGCAAAATTCTTTAAAAATAAAATTCTAGTCTTTATTCTTAAAAAGCCATAACTGCTATCTATTTTGACTAATGGGATATTAAAATTTTTAAGTAAGTTGTTTTGGTATATCATACATACCAACTAAAGATGCGATTATAATTTTATCAAATTCGTAGTTTTTAAGTTCATTTGGATTTTTAATATCTAGGATATAGATTTTTTCTTTATGAGAT